>SFOL01000014.1 GCA_004552385.1 Bacteroidales bacterium
TCCGAGAACATGGTGCCGTCCTTCATGTTGTGTCCGTACATACGGAAGTGATAAATTAGAACGGTTGATATGGGCGATCCAGTAAGCGACCATATCAGCAAATAGGCGGCATAGATCAGCACCGGGGACGGGCTGGGCGACTGCCGCGGAGATGCTAAGAAGTGCGGCAGCTCCTGCCAGAAAACGCTTAATATTCATTTTGACTTACCTAAAATTCAGCTATGTGAAGTGAAATAATTCGGGCATGAGAGGGAAGCCGCAGGGACGAGAGTCTGCCGCTTATTTGACGGTGACGTCGACCCACGTGCACCTCTTCACATTCGGGTTTCTTGCATCAATCGTGCCACACTGCACACGGTAGACTCCTGGCTTTGAGAAAATGGTGGTCACCTGGCTTCCCTTGATCTGATCGCCATTGCCCATAGACCAGTAGAAATTAAAAGGCCGGAAGTCGGTCAATCCGTCGGTGTTGGCAGAGAAGACGGCAGACTCGCCCGCCAAAATCTCATCGGGGACGACGATCTCGACCTGCTCGGGTTTTGCAAGCTCGAGCACATACTGCGCGAGCGAGAACATCTCCTCGCCGGATGTCTTGTCGAGCACACTCAGCTCAATATTGTATGTGCCGAGGTCGGCGTAGCAGTGGCTGACCTCGAGGCCGATGGCTGAGGTGCCGTCGCCGAACGACCATCTGCACTGGAATGTCGTGGTGTCATAGTTCTCGGCCGAGGCCTCGTAGAGGGTATAGCATAAGTCGACAGTTTTAAGCTCTTCGGACTCGGGGAAGTCGGGGAAAGTCCTGCGGAAATAATAGATTTCATCTTTTCCGTCGCGGTTGGATGTGAAATATCCCCATGTCTCGTCATCGCTGTAAAAGAGGCCATAGTCGTCTCTGATCCCGTTGATCTCGTCATCAAGTTTTTGAGGTTTGGCGAAGGTGCCGTCGGCGCTCATGAGAGTATAATATATGTCGAGGCCCTGGCTGTCGTCTCGTCCGTCAGAGGCGAAGAATATCTTGCCGGAAGAGTGGATGTAAGGCGCAGTCTCGTTGCCAGGCGTATTGACGACGGGTCCGAGATTTTTGGGCTCGCTCCACCCGGCAAAGGTCATCTGGCAGTAATACAGATCCGCCCTGCCCTCTCCGCCACGCGCGTCGGAGGCGAAGACCATGAGCCTTCCGTCGGGCGATATTGACGCGAGGCCAGAGCTTGCGTCGGCTGGCGTGTCGACGACTCGCCCCTTATCGTCGGACGTGGAGGAGTAACGCCTGATCTGCATTGGCGCGCCGCGGAGCAGAGAGTGCGACATGTCATTCTCGGTGACATAGGCCGCCCCGTCGGGGTCAAACGAGAGACTGAACATATTGGTTCCGTCCTCCGCCTTTGATAAGAAAGGCCTTGGCGAGCCGGACGGCAAACGGTTCTTGACTTTGACCCTGTATAGTTTATAGAGGAACTGATCTCTCTGGTTGAAATAGGTCTTACCGAGGTTCCACTTCTGGTCGCTGGCGAAGTAGAGCACCGAGTCGCGCAAGACGGGGTAAATGGCCTGGGCGTCTCCGACGACACGGAGCGGCTCCACCACGACATCTTGCGCCACGGCGACAGGGGCGTAGGCCGCGGCCGCCGCAATGACGATTGAATTGAGAATCTTGCTTACGTTGATCATAGAAAAGCTCGTCGTGGTTAGTAGAAACGGTGGCTGACGGTCTTGACCCTGTAGACGAAGTCGTATTGAAGCGAGATCTCGTGTGAGCCGCTGTTGTAGCTCTTGACGTCGCCAAGGCTCATGGCGTAGTTGTACGCCACTTTTATTCGCTCGTTTGGCTGATAAGCGAGGCCGAAGGTGGCGTCTTTGTTGGTACGATAAGCCGCCGTGAGCCAAACCATGTCGCGCCAGATGGCGGAGAGGGAGAAGTTGGCCGCCGCGTCGGTGGCCTTACTGTAGTCGGCAAGGACAGAAGGCTGCAGCGCCAAGCTGTGCCCTAAGTTGAACCAGTAGCCACCGCACAAGAGGTATGTGGCGTCGGCGGGCGCGAACTCGGTGTCAACCTTGTCGAAATCGTCAGTGACGAGAAGAGACGAGGAGCTGACCCCCGCGAAGAAGTTATCTCCATAGACGCTGACGCCGAGCCCGAGCAGCGGGGCGACGCCTGTGTGCTTCTCGGCAAAGACGGGGTCGTCGGCCTGCATGGTGCGCATCTTGGTCCAGTCGGCCGATCTGAATGCCGCACCGGGCTGGAGCGCGAGCCCGAGCCAAGCGGACTTGCCGACGCGGGTGCGGTAGCCGACAGAGAGCATGGCGCCGGTGTTTCGGCTCTCGCGGATTGTCTGATTGTAGAGACTGAGTCCCAACGTCAACTTTTCGCGCCTGAGTGGGGTGTTGGCCGTCAGGAGCATGCTTGCGGGTGTGCTCTCTACGCCCGCCCACTGCTTACGGAAACTGCCGAAGATGCTCAGGCACTCGCGCGACCCGGCGAAAGACGGGTTGACGGCGAAATAGTTGTGCATATATTGTGCGACGACCAGCTCATTTTGCGCCCAAGCGCACGAGCAGGCTAAAAGGCCAATGGCGAGTGCCGCCGCTGATAGAAATCTGTTGCTCATCCGGGTGTTGAGTATTGGTACACGCATTGTCAATTAGCCGTGCGTTTTATGGCGAGCGTCTCCTTGATGGTTTTGATCCCGTCTCCCTTGAGGACGTAGACGTAATATCCGTCCTCGAGATCGGCGGCGCCCCAGTTGTTCCGATAATCGGTTTTCTCAAAGACAGTCTTGCCGCGGCCGTCGAAGACGAAGAGGTGGTTCTTGGCGGGTAGCCGCTCGATGACGAGCCTGTCGTTCTTGCCGTCGCCATTGGGGCTGATGGCGTTAGGGTATCTCAGCGGCATGTCGAAATAGACATCGAAGAAAGCGGTATCTGACGGACATTCGGCCATGAGCCCTAAGGCAGGCGCGGTCTCGACCACATAGTAGCGCACCTTGCCCATCATGTTCGACCACGCCCGGGCCTCGTATGTGTCACCGGCGATGCCGGCGTTGAGGCCTCGGCTGTCAGACGCCATCCCCCACACGAAGTCGTGCATCTCGTCGGCGGGCCGCCCCTTGATTAAGACGGTCGTCTCGGGGCAGTAGACGGAGTCCTGGTCGAAACTGAACTTCGGCTTGCGGTCATATACCGTCATGCCACCATGGATGAAGTCGGGTGTCGACTCGTCTGCCACGCACCCATTGGCGTCGACCACCTGCCTTACCGTCACCCGCCCTGCGCTCGTGACGTGTGCGTTCTTGAAGCTCTGGCGGCCAGACTGCGCGAAGACGAACTTGTCTCCCGTGGTGAGCGTCACGGCGAGAGGCGCAGTCCCGTTGACGGTGATCCATCCGGACAAGTCTTGCGCGGCGTCCTCACCCTCGGCAGCCGACGAGCAGATGAGCACGACATCGTCAGGGAACATGGAGGCGTCGACCTCGAGAGTCGCCTCAGGGCTGCCGAGGAGGGAAATCTCCTTGGTGTACTCTGCCGAGCAGACGCCGCCCACTGTTTGTCGCACGGTGACCTTTGTCGTCTTGGTTGTGGAGGCGTAGACGCCCCCGGCGACACGTTTCCGCTCAAGGTGCGCATTGGGGCCGTCGGCCACGATGGTGAAGTCGGCGTTGTTCGATATTGACCAGTCGAAAGTGGAGACGTCAGCCCAGGCGTTGCCTGTCTCGAGGCGTACGTCAAATCCGCACGTCCGGGAGTCGTTGAGGATGGAGAGCCTGCGGTGATCAGACTCGGGCAGGGCGTCGTCGGCCAGAGGATTGCCGTAGACAGTCCACGTGATGGAAGAGGGTTCAGCCACTTCGATGTCAAGCCTGTCGTTGTCGCTGTTCTCAAAATAGGCGGAAATGATTTTGAGCGTACGCGACTTGACTCCGAGATCCATGTCGGCGCTCAACGTGCCGAGACTAAGAGTGTGGGTCTTGAAGTCGGAAGTGATGTCGTTTTGGCAGTCGGAAGAGAAGTCACTCGTCGCCCGTCCGTCATTGTATGTGACGACAAGCCTGGAGTAGGACTTTACCGTTGCCATGTCGACTTTGCCGAGGACGAAGCTGACGCTCAGGTTATTAATCCTCTCGCAGACGCTGACGGACTCCGCGTCGCATGATATGGTTGGTGTCTGCGCGAGGCATGCGCCCACCAACGGGGACAGGGAAGACGTGAGCGCCAGGCACACGGCCAATATGCGCGTAATGTTCATAGGGAAAGGTTCTCTGGCGATTATGTGAGGGGGGCAGTCCGTCCTGCATAAAGGTGCGGGCGAACTATACCATTTTAAATGGTTAAAAGTAGTAATTAATCGCCTAAAACGGAAATTGCGACAGTATTTATATACGAAACGATAGGGTTGGAATACAAGTCAGGGCCTACATGCGCATTTTACGCATGGAGGCCCAGACAGTCAGACAGAGAGTGGCCTACACTCCGAAATTGACGCCGACGGTGTAGATTCCGCCGATTTTATCGGTGTAGACAAACTCCTGCTTGTTTGTGTTGAAGAGGTTGTGCGCATTGAAGAAGACCTCGCACTGCTCGGTGGGCTTATAGCCTATCTTGAGGTTGACCGTGCATCGCGGGTCGACCTCTGCCGTGCCGAAGAGAGTCGTGTAGCTCCTCTTGCCGATAACATTCGCGAAAGCGGCAACATTCCACTGGCTGGTGGGCCTGTAGATTAGCCCCACCATGCCATAGACTGAGGGCGCTGCCTTGTGGCGGTAGTTGTCGGATGTCTTATAAGGCTCGGCCACGCTTGTGCCGAGGTAATACTCGTTCATGTCGGAATCATAACGGACTTTGTACTTGAGCGCGTAGTAGAGTCCGAGCGGGCGTTCGACGCCATCGACCGCCGGGCCGCCGTTATATGCGTCAACGAGGCTCTGCAGGTAGGCCTGCCGCTGGTCAGGTCCCATTGCCTCATATTTGGCGAGTGGATCATGGATGGACGTGTAGCCCATGCAGTCGTTGATGTATTTGAGACCTCCGCCCTGGTTGGCGGCCTCGGCACTCATGGCCCCTGAGAATAGTTCGGAGACGAGCGGGACGATGCCGGAATTGGGGTCGGAGACAGCCGTCATACTCTGGACGAGTTGGCGCATAATCATGTCGGACTGCGAATACTGGTAATAATTGTCAATGGTCGTCCGCTGGATGTTCGCGTTGACTTTGGCTATGAGCTTGGACGATATGATCCAGTCGACATTGAGCCCGACGCCCATCTGGTGGACGACGAAAGGCACTTCGTCATACTTAATGTAGCTCTTAGTGTTGAGCACGCTCGTGAGTTCTGTCGCCACGTCTTGCATTCCTAACTGACCAGTCATCACGCCCATCATCACACGTGAGAGGTCGTTGCCGGGGATGTAGACGTTGCTCATGTTAGACTTGAGCTCGCCGTAATCGGTGCTGCGCGAATAGAAAGCCTCAAGGTCAACAAGGACACGCGGCGTGGGCCTCCAGCGGTATCCGACCTCGAAGTTATCGATGTGCATGAGCGGGGCGTCCTCGTTTCCGAGGAACTGGATGTAGCGCGGGTTGGAGCCGTTAGCTCGGCTCCAGTTGAAGTTTGAGCTGGTGTTGGCGAGCGCAGCAGAGCGGAATGACCTGCCATAAGTGAGGCGCAGGAAGTTATTGTCGTTGAAGAGGTAGTTCGCCGCGACCTGCCACGAGGTGTTCCACTTGTCGGGGATGTTCGTCTTGTCGACACGGGCCGCCACGATTGCGCGGAAGCCGCCGACCTTGTAGTCGAGCCTGAGGCTCGGTGCGATGTCTTTCAGATTGGCGGAGTTCATCCCCTTGGAATAGTAGCCCCAATATCCAGACATCTCCTCGGGTCCGTTGCCATAGTCGTAGTATCGCGGACGCGCGTCCTTATATTTGACGAACTGGTAGCTGACGCCGGGGCGGATGTCGAGCGGGCCGGCATGGAAGTCGTAGTCGGCCTGCGCGTTGAAGATGTGCGTCTCATCCATATCGAAGCCTTGCGATCCGACGGCGAATTTCATGGGTCCACCCGAGTAGTTGGCCAAGACGGAAAGGCCGTGGATGCGCGCCGAGATGTTGGCGTAGCCCGTCTGCGACTTGCGGTAGCGCAGGGCCATTGACTCGTTGCCTATCGGCGTGGTGGCGTAGAAGGCGTACTGGAATCCGCCTTGCGCGTCGATACGTACGTCGGGCGAAGGGGTGAAGGAGACGTAGCCGTTGACTCCTGCCGAACGCCTCGCCAGATCGGGTTCGGGCCACTGGCTGTAGATGTTGACCTCCTCGGAGCTGAATGGGCGGACAGTGTAAGAGTCGGACGACTGGTCGTAGCTTGCGGTGTACGTGCGTTCAATCTGCGCCACGGAGAGGTCGGCTCCGCTTGAGATGTCGTCAATCTTGCCACTGGCCAGAGCCGCATTGAAATCGGCAGACGAGAGTGTGGACCCGTTAGCGAGTGCGGACAAGTCGTTGACGACGTAGAAGCCATCCTGCGGGATGAACGGTATTGACGAGTTCTTGCGCTTGCGCAGCTGATAGTTGGCGGTGAGCCCAAGCGAGACGGCGCCGAGGTTCTTGCGGAAGCCGAAGTCGGCCAAAGTGGTTCTGTTGCCGATCTGGAGATCGCCCTGTACGGTCTTCTGGGCGGCGTCGGGCTTCTCGGTTATGATGTTAATGACGCCGTTGACGGCATTGGGTCCGTAGAGCGCGGACGACGCCCCGCGGACGACCTCGATCCTCTCGACATCCTCAATGCTGACGGGCAGCGTCTCGAAGAAAGTGGCGCCAATGGCGTAGTTGTGAGCCACGCGCCCGTCCACCATGACGAGGATGTTGGCGTTCTCGGTGTATAAGAGCATGTTGTTGTCCGGGATGTTCGAGAGGCCGCGCATCTGGACGTCGTACACGCCGTTGGTCTTCTCTGAGACGATCATCCCCGGGATGAGTCGGAAGGCCTCCTCAATGGAGGAGACGCCGTAAGACCTCATCTCGTCGCGGGTGATGACGGTGGAAGAGAGCGGAGAGATGAAAGTCTGCTCCTCCTCTTTTGATGCGGAAGAGACGTTCTTATTCATTATGAGGGCGAAAAGCTCGTCGACAGAGCTTACGCCGAGAGTCTCGACCGCCTGCATGAGCTCATCGAGAGGCAATTCGGAAAGCTGCTCAGTCGACATGGCCAAAATCTGCTCACGGGTGAGCCGGCCTTGGGCCGACACGCAAAGGGTGGCGGCGCACAGTGCAAGAACTGTAAGTAATTTTTTCATATATATAATCGGAGACTGTTGGGTCCGGATATTAAAAAACACCGATTGCGAGGCTGCCGTTGGCGTCAGAGGAGAGACACCGTCACAACAACCCTTGTCATGCGAATATAGGAAAATGATGAAAAACAGAGTGTTAAGCAGTACAAAATTAGCACAAAGGAGGCTCCTGGCGCATATTTTACAACAAAAATCGCACAGTAGGCAAAAAAGACAGGCCAGCCAAAAAGGCTTGTTGGCAAACCATAAGCAGAAAAGAAGAGTAACTTTGCCGAAGACAAAAAACAGCAAAAGATGACGTACGTAGACCTCCTGCTTCCGCTGCCCCTGCAACGTCTTTTCACATACGAGGTTCCGCAGAGTATGGAGAGCCTCGTACGCCGGGGCGGCCGCGCCCTGGTGCAGTTTGGCAAGAAGAAATATTACGCCGGCATAATAATGGAGGTCCACGGCAACAAGCCCTCCTACGAGACCAAGTCCCTGTGTGAGATAGTGGACACGGAGCCCATAGTGACCGAGGGTCAGCTGGCCCTTTGGCAGTGGATATCCGACTACTACATCTGCACCCTTGGCGAAGTCATGAAGGCGGCGATGCCGCAAGGCCTGAAGCTGGAGAGCGAGAGCAAGCTGATGTATAACGCCCAATTCGGACAAGACGGTGACGACGGCGCACTGGCGGCCCTGACGCCGAGGCAGCGCCAGATTCTCGACTTCGTGCGCGAGAAAAAGGTGTGCACCATAAGCGAGGTGGCCAGCCAGACGGAAGGCGCGAACCCCATAAGCCACATACGCGCCCTGCTGGACCGCGAGGCGATATACATAAGTGAGGAGCTGCGCGACGCCTATAAGCCCAAAAAGGTCAAAGCCTACAGCCTGAGCCGCGAGATGCGCGACGAGGGAGACGTGTGCCAAGCCATAGAGACGCTGGAGAAGCGCGCCCCGAAGCAGATGGAGGCCCTCATGGCCTTCATCCAGGCCGCCGGCGGCATGGGCGTGGCCACGGGCGGACGCCGCCTCACGATGGACTCGGCCGCCGGGCTGAAAGGCTATTCCGCCCAGCTGACAGAGTTGGCCAGGAAAGGCTACCTGGCCGAGGAGCGCGTGGAGGTGTCGCGCCTGAAGTACGGGGCCGCGCCGACGACACCGCCCAACGAGCTGACGGAGGTGCAAGCCGAGGCCTTGGCGCAGACGGAGGCTGAGCTGGCCAGGGGGCTGCCTACACTGCTGTACGGGGTGACGGGCTCGGGCAAGACGGAAATATACATACACCTGATAGACAAAGTGCTAAAGGAGGGCAAAAACGTATTGTATCTTCTGCCCGAGATAGCCCTGACGACACAGATAACGGAGCGCCTGAGGCGCCACTTTGGCGACCAGATGGCCGTGTACCACAGCAAATTTTCAGACTCGGAGCGGGTGGAGGTGTGGAAGAAGCTTCTAAGCCCGACCCCTCCGCGGCTGATACTGGGAGTGAGGTCGTCCGTCCTGCTGCCGCTGGGCGGCCTGGGCCTCATAATAGTAGACGAGGAGCACGAGAGCAGCTTCAAGCAGTACGACCCCGCCCCGAGGTATAACGCCCGCGACATGGCGGTTGTGCTGGCGGGTCTGAATAAGAGCCGCGGCTGCGGAGTGGTCCTCGGCAGCGCGACCCCGAGCCTTGAGAGCTGGGCCAACGCGCAGGCCGGCCGGTACGGGCTGGTGAGGCTCACCAGGCGTCACGCCGGCCTGGAGCTGCCCACCGTCGACGTTATAGACATGAGCGAGGCCCGGCGGAAGAAGGCCACAATGTCAATGTTCTCCCTGAGGCTGAAAGAGGTGGTGGAAGGCGCCTTGAGCAGGCGCGAGCAGGTCATACTGTTCCAGAACAGGCGCGGCTTCGCCCCTGTGGTGGAGTGCAAGCAATGCGCCATGGTTCCCAAGTGCCTCAACTGCGACGTGAGCCTCACGTATCATAAGGCCTCGGGGCAGCTGGTGTGCCACTATTGCGGATACTCGACGCCCATGCCGACCACGTGCCCGGCGTGCGGCAACCCGACCTTGGCCCCACAGGGCTTCGGCACGGAGAAGATAGAGGAGGAGTGCAAAGCCATCTTCCCCACAGCTCGGTTGGCGAGGATGGACCTCGACACGGCGCGCAGCCGCAAGTCGTTCGAAGAGATCATATCAAGCTTCGCCGCCCGCGAGCATGACATCCTGATAGGCACCCAGATGGTGGCGAAAGGCCTCGACTTCGAGGGCGTGTCGACAGTTGGCGTGATGAACGCCGACGCGCTTATAAACATGTCGGACTTCCGCGCCGACGAGCGCGCCTACCAGCTGATGGCCCAAGTGAGCGGCAGGGCGGGGCGCAAGGGCAGCCAGGGCCACGTGTACATACAGACCTACAAACCCGAGCACCCCGTGATCCAGAGCGTGAGGAACGGCGACTACGAGGGCAACGCCGAGCGCCTGCTGGCCGAGCGCCGCAACTATCGCTTCCCGCCATTCTCGAGGCTTATGACGCTGACTGTGAAACACCGCGACCAGATGACGGCGCTCGACGCCGCGCGCACCCTCGCGCAAAGCCTGACTGCAAAGTTCGGCAACATAGTGAGCGGCCCCATCCAACCCGTGGTGGGACGGGTGTCAAACCTTTATATGCAAGAGATAATGGTAAAGATGCCACGCACGGCCTCGCCCAGCCAAGTGAAGACCGCAATGATGGCCGACGTGAACGCCATACTGGCGGAACAGCAATTCCGCTCAGCCTCAGTAAGAATAGACGTAGACCCCTATTAAACCCATACGCATGAAAATAATAGCAGACGACAAGATACCCTTCCTGCGCGGCGCGCTCGAGCCCGTGGCCGAGGTGACATACAAGGAGGGGAAGAGCATAAGCCGCGCCGACGTCATGGACTGCGACGCCATAATAACCCGCACACGCACACGTTGCGACGCCCCGCTGCTTGACGGCACCAAGGTGCGCGGCATCTTCACGGCCACCATAGGTTATGACCACATAGACACGGCGTATTGCAGACGCGCGGGCATATACTGGGAGAATGCCCCGGCTTGCAACTCGCGCTCGGTGGAGCAATACCTGGCCTCGGCGCTCGGCGTCTTGCGCCTGCGCCACGGCGTGACGCTGCGCGGCAAGACGATAGCGGTGGTTGGCGTAGGCCATGTGGGCAGCCTGGTGGCGACCCTGTGCGAGAAGCTGGGCATGCGCGTGCTGAGGGTGGACCCGCCAAGGGCCGAGGCCGAGGGGGCTGACGGCTTCACACCCTACGAGGAGGCCCTGTGCCAAGCCGACATTGTGACCTTCCACACCCCGCTGACCGCCAAAGGCCAGCACCCCACTCTTCACCTGCTGGGCAGCGACGCCCTGGCCCTGCTGAAGCACGGCGTGACCGTCATCAACACCAGCCGCGGCCCTGTGTGCGGCACACGCTCACTGGTCAGCGGCCTACGCAACGGGCGGATCGGCCACGCCATAATAGACGTGTGGGAGAATGAGCCGGACATAAGCAGAGACCTGCTCTCGATGGCCACCATCGCCACGCCACACATCGCCGGCTACAGCACTGACAGCAAACTGCGCGGCACGTCAATGGCCGTCAGGGCGCTTTGCCGCCACTTCGGACTCGCCACGCCATGGGAGCCGCCCGCGCTGACGGCTCCCGCCGCCCCTGTGTTCGACCCTTCCGGGTGCGCTGACGCCGAAGAGGCCGCCGCGCGGATGTTCCTGCACGTGTATGACATAGAGGCCGACTGCCGCGCCCTGCGCGAGAACACGGACAAGTTCGAGAAGTTGCGCGGCGACTACCACCTGCGCCGCGAAATAGACTCATTCCGGCTGGCCCCCGGGGCTGAAAACGCGGAATGGCTGAGGAGTTTCGGAATAAAATAGACCAAGAGGAGGAGAGATGGGCATGACTGGCTCCGCGATAAGCGGCGTAGTGCTGTCGACCGTGAGATACGGAGACAATGGCATCGTCGTGAACGTGTTGACGAGAGAAAGCGGGCGGCGGGCGTTCATGGCGTCAACGCCGGGCGTGAAAAGCGGCAAAGGTGCAAAAATGGCTATGCTGATGCCGCTGTCGCTCATAGAGTTCGTGGCCACGGGCGGGCGCAACGGGAAGATGGCCCGAATGGGTCAGACGCGCCTGCGCATGCCGTTCACAAGGCTGGGTGCCGACCCCACGCGCCGGGCAGTGGCCATATTCATCGCCGAACTACTCTGCCGCACCATTCCCGAGGATGTGCCGGACCCCGTGTCGTTCGACTTCGTCGACGCCGCCATATCGGCCCTTGACGACGAGATTGACGGCGCATATAATTTCCACCTGTGGTTCATGATGCACCTGATGGCGCACCTGGGCATAGGCCCCGAGGCCGGCACCGGGCGCAAGGAGATATTCGACATGGAGGCTGGCACATGGGCGGACAGGCTACCGCCGCACCCGAACACGATAAGAGGCCGCGACGCTGAGCTGTGGCGCGCCCTTGGCGAGACGGGAGTGACAGACTTGGCCGGAATAACGATGAGCCGCGGCGAGCGGCAGCGCATGATAGACCTGATGAGCCAATATTACCGGATGCACATGCCGGGTTTCAGTCAGCTGAAATCGGCAGCCATCCTCGCAATGCTTAATTAGGCGGCTAACGGAGCAACGCCCCCCTCGCGAACAACCGACACGCCCCGGTGCGATCAAACGCCCACGCTATGGCCAGACTGCCAGCGACGGCAAACGACACCGTGAAGATGGCGTGGACGACACCTGTGGCGTCAAAATCAAAAAGAGGCAGCGCAAACTTGGCAACCAACGTGAAGAGGGGGTGGAACAGGTAAATGGGCAAAGTGTTCCGCCCGACATAGCCGACGACACGGGCCGCACGGCCGCCAAGCCGCCCCCACACCCACGCCACAAAGCAGAAAAAACAGACGGAAAGGCCCGCCACAGAGAGGCCGCCGCCCGACGGATAGCAGAAAAGGAATATGGCGCCGAAAGGCAACGCCGCCCAAGGGCTCGGGGCAAAAAACTTGAGAAAGTCGGCTCCACAAAGCCGCAGCGCGACCCCGAGAAAATAAAACGTCACATAGACAAATGCCAACGGGGTGGCCCAAGAGACGGCGGCAAGCAGACAAGCCATAAGGCAAAGGGCGCCCCCCACCCCGGCCGGGCGGGCGATGGAGATAGAGACATAACAGACGACGCCGCACACCAGCATGGCGTGTAAGAACCAATAAGGACCTATGGGATGAACCAGCAGCACGTCAGCAAGCCCCGACCACGAGAAAACGCCAAGCCCGCCCTCGACAGGAACCCATAACGACATGACGGCGAAACCGACCGACATGACAACATACGGGAGGGCGATGCGCAGCAGGTAAAGGCAAAATGCGCCGGCGCCGACCCTGAAATTGACAAGATAGCCGGTGACAAGAAGGAAAGCCGGCATAAAAAAGAAATTGACAGCCTCCTTGACATCGGGGTGGAGACGGCCAAAATTGACAATGTGGACAAGGACGACGAGGCATATGAGGACACACCGGATGCCGTCTATGGCATTATAAGGTTTGCGCATGGCATTAGCTATCTTGCGCAAATATACCCAAAAAGAAGGAGACGCGGGCAGATGGGACGGGAGACGGGGAGGGGCGAACGGACGCGACTGTACGTAATTAAATCACAAAAGGGCAAAAACGGAAAGCGTACTCTTGGGATAAAACCGGGCAAAAAAATTATTTTTATGACAACTGAAACCTCTATCACTACTCAAAATGGAACAAGAATACGACCAAAGCATAGACCAAAGCGCGGAAGAGATATTCCGAGCTATGGCGGCCAGGGTGACGGGCGAAGACCTTGAGCGCATAAAAGAGGCTTATAGAGTGGCCCGTGAGGCTCACAAGAACCAGAAGCGCAAAAGCGGCGAGCCGTACATAATACACCCGATCGCTGTGGCGCGGATAGCCGGCCTGGAGCTTCAGCTCGGGGCGAACCCTGTGATAGCGGCATTCCTGCACGACGTGGTGGAAGACACACATTACACGGTGGACGAGGTGGAGCAAAAATTCGGAGCCGACGTGGCCTTCCTGGTGCGGGTGGTGACGAAACAGAAGAAAGACCACTACGAGATGAGCAAGCAGCTTGACAACTTCAAGCAAATACTCGACTCGGTGAGATACGACATCCGCGCGATACTGGTGAAGCTGGCCGACCGTCTGCACAACATGCGCACCCTTGACAGCATGAGGCCTGACAAGCAAATGAAGATAGCCGGCGAGACCGACTACTTCTACGCCCCGCTGGCCAACAGGCTCGGACTCTACAAGATAAAGACGGAGCTGGAGAACCTGAGCTTCCGCTACCGCTGCCCGCACGAGTATGCCGATATGGAAAGCATGCTGCTCCGCGACCAGACCGACAACCGCGAGACGATGGAATCCTTCGTGAGCCACATAAGGGAGGTGCTCGACGCCAACGACATCTGCGCCCGCATCGAGGTGGAGTACAGGATGCCATACAGCATATGGCGCAAGATGCAGAAGAACAACCGGGACTTCTGGCACACGGAGCACCGCCACTTCGTCTCAATCATATTCCCCGATAGGCAGAAACTCACCGAGAAAAACACGTGCCTGCTCATATACTCATTGCTGACCGACCGCTTCCGCGAGAAGCCTGGCGGCATAGCCAACTACGTCGACACCCCCAAGGGCAACGGCTACAGGTGTTTCCACGTCAAGCTGCTGTCTGACCACGGGCAGTGGGAGGAGGTCCACATAAGCAGCGAGCAGATGGTCAAAGACTCGCGGATGGGGTGTATGGCCACCCGGTCAGAGGAGAGCATAAACATTTGGCTCGAGAAGTTCCGCACGGTGCTGAAAGACCTGGCCCAGCACAGCCTTACGGATAGCTTCATAGAGAATGTGGCCACGTCTTTCTACAATGACGACATAATGGTCTTCACGCCCAAAGGCCGCGCCATAATACTTCCCAAGAAAGCCACCGCGCTCGACTTCGCTTTCGAGGTTCACAGCAAGATAGGCAGCCACGCCAAATACGCCCGCATAAACGGCAAGCTGAGCAGCATAAAGACCGAGCTGAGGCGCGGCGACTGCGTCGAGATAGGCACCGACGACGCGATAGCACCGCAGCCCGACTGGCAAGACCACGTCTTGACATACAAGGCGAAAAGGTTCCTCCGCACATACCTGTCCACCCTCCCCAAGCCCACTTATTGCCGATGTAAAGAGTGCCACCCCATACCCGGCGACGAGGTCATTGGTTTCAAGGAGCAAAACGAGAGCGTCACTGTCCATAAGCGCAACTGCCCCATCGTGATACGCCTCGCCACCCAGTTCGGAGACTCTATCGTCTCCGTGGACTTCAAGGAAGAGCCCGACACGCTCTACCCGGCGCAGGTGCACATAAAGGCCATTGACCGCTACCACCTGCTGACGGACCTGACGGACTGCATAACGAACAAGCTGGGGCTGTCGATTGACAGCCTGCACACGGTGACGGAGGACAACATAGTCGACTGCTCAATACGCTTCTTCATCCACTCGTTTGACGAGCTGCGCTTCATAGAGTCCCACCTGGACAAGATAGAGGGCGTGGAAGAGGTTCAGAAAGAGGACACCTGGTAGCCAAGCCTCGCGCCCCCCAAAAAAAGCCAAGCCCCGCACGTCCGCTTTCATTGCGAGACGTGCGGGGCTTGACCGTTTTAGCACCTGTTGGCGGCCTGCCTCCCATTCGCGTAGTTCAAGTGAGGATCGGCGAGGCTACAGAGCTTTGAGAATCTGGTCAATCTTAGGGGTGAGGACAATCTCCGTTCGCCTGTTGCGACACCTGCCCTCCTCCGTGGCATTGTCGGCCACGGGCATGGTGTCGGCTCGTCCTATGGCCTGGACGCGCGCCTGCTGCACTCCGCCCGCCACGAGGATACGCACGACGGAGGTGGCGCGCTTGGCGCTGAGATCCCAATTATCCTCAATCACCTGTCCGCGCAAGGGGACGTTATCCGTGTGACCCTCGACGGCGATGTCCACATCATTTGATACGTCTTTGAGCACCGCGGCAATTTTCCTGATGGCGGAGACGCCCTTGTTGTTGACCTCATACTGGCCGGAGGCGAAGAGCAGCTTCTCCTCGAGCGAGACATATACCTTGCCATTCTTATGCTCGACGGTCAGCTCGTCTGACGAGAAGTCGACAAGCGCGCCAGCTATGGAGCTCTTGAGAGCCGCCATGGCCTCGTCTTTCGCCTTCAGCTGGCTCTCAAGTTCGCGCAGCTGGGCCGCCTGTCTCTCAATCTCGGCCTGCTTGGCCTCGATTTGGCGTTGCTGATCGGCGAGAGCCTTTTGCTGGTCGGCCACCTCGCGCGTCTTGGATGCGAGGGCCTCGTTGCTCTGCTGCAGCTGTTCGGCGCTCTCGGCCAAAGACCTGTTGGCCTCGGCCAGCGCCTCCTTTTGCCTCTCGAGGCTCCGCTCCGAGCTTAAGAGCTGGTCGGTGCTGGTGGCGAGCTCGTCTTGCATCTGCGAGAGGTGGCTCATAAGCGAGCGGTACTCCGGCACGTCGCCCATCCTGGCCGTCAGCGCGGCGAGATCGTTTTGCAAGACGTCGAGCCGGTTGGAGAGGGTTCTGTTCCTGACTCCTGCGAGCGCGGTGTCCTGGGCGAGCGAGGTGGCGATCTTGCGCTGCTTGTCAATATCAGCGTTCAGCTCGGCCAACTGAGTGCGGAGCTGTCCTATGGTGACGTTTTGCGCCTCGATCTTCCTCTGGTTGTCTGCCGTCGCCTTTTGGCACTGCTGGAATTTGCTGGTAGGGACGCACGCCGAGGCCGCGAGGAGCAGTACCGCGGCGGACGCCTTCATCATGTTACGCATATTATTTACGCCTTAGGGATATTCTTCAGGACGGCCTTGAGGAGATCCCAGAACTTCTGGACCGTCTCGATGTTTACGCTCTCGGCAGGCGAGTGCGGATGGAGAATGGTGGGTCCGAACGAGACCATGTCCCAATTAGGGTATGAGTCGGCCAAGATGCCGCACTCGAGGCCTGCATGCACCGCATACACGTCTGGCTCCGCCCCGAAGAGTTCAGCGTAGGTGCTCTTGACGACAGCGAGCGCGCGCGAGTTCACATCGGGCTTCCACCCCGGGTATTCGCCCGACGTCTCGACATGTGCGTCGGCGAGTCGGAAGACGCTGTCGATGGAGGAGACGACATCGTCGCGCTCACTCTCCATTGAGCTGCGCACGAGGAAATTGACAGTGATAGTACCCTCGCAGGTCTTGACTATGGCCAGGTTTGACGAAGTCTGCACCATGCCGGGCATATCAGGGTTCATGCGCACCACTCCATCGGGCGCGGCCTGAATGGCGTTGATGAGATCGTCGGCCGTCATCTCGTCAATGACTGTGGGCGGCAAGTCCACCTTACGGGCCGAGAATGAGAGTCCCGGCTCGGTCGATTCGAATTCGGAGCGGAACATGTCCTCAAACTCATCGACGGCCTCGAGGAAATCGTCATAGTCCTCCTCGTCAATGGTTACGGTGGCCACGGCGGAACGCGGTATGGCGTTTCGCATATTGCCGCCGTTGAAGTCGACGAGCATGCTCTCATAGTTTGCCGCGGCGAACTTGAGGAAGCGCGCCAAGAGCTTGTTGGCGTTGGCCCGGCCAAGATTGATGTCCATGCCCGAGTGCCCGCCGCGGAGCCCGTCGATTTTCAGGCGTACCGCCACGTCGGTGTCGGCGGTCTCCACCTGCGCTGTGTGGAACGTCACGTTGACATCGACCCCGGACGCCCCGCCTATGCACAGGCCTCCCCATTCCTCGGTGTCGAGGTTGAGCAAAATGAGCCCGTTAAGCACGCCCGGAGCGAGGGCCGAAGCGCCGCCCATGCAAGTCTCCTCCTCACGAGTGACAAGGACCTCGAGCGGGCCGTGTGGCACGGAGCCATCCGCCAAGACCGCGAGCGCGGCCGCCACGCCAATGCCGTCATCAGCCCCGAGGGTTGTACCCGAGGCCATAACGGTCCCGTCGACAATACGCGTCACGACAGGGTCTTTAAGGAAGTCGTGCGAGAGGTCGTCATTCTTTTGCGGCACCATGTCGACATGGCCCTGGAGGATTACGGGCACGCGGTCCTCAAATCCAGGCGTGGCCTTGGCGCGTATGATGACGTTGCCGCCATTGCGGATGACCTCGTGGCCTAGCGACTTGCCAAGCTCGGCCACGTAGTCGAGCGCTGCCTGCTCATGGCCCGAGGGGCGCGGTATGAGCGTAAGCTGTCGGAACTGCCTCCAGACGGAGGCCGGTTCGAGAGACAGAAGATTATCGTTGAGTTCCATATGTGCATTATAGCAGGTAAGCCCCGCAAACCGTCATGGCTTGCCGGGCTTGAATGTTCATTAATTATCTCTTTGCGAGCGCAGAGATGCTCACAAGCGCGCCCGTGGCGGGGTCGAGAACCACGCTGTGGGTGGCGAGGATGCCCGAGGGGAGCTCGGCCACCTGCCCGTTTTGCGAGCATAGTACAGTCTTTTGGCAAAGGGAGATGTTGCGATCGAGGACACGAACGGCGAGGCATCCGGGCGCACAGTAGCGCAGCCCCTTGAGCGGCTCAGACTTTCGCTGCTTAGAGCCATCGGGCAGGGCATTGAGCTTGGCCGCATCGCTAAACTCGAAATCGACATAGACAGGCTTGCCCGTGAGGTCGAGGGCATCCACGAAGCCCGCCGTCTCGGAAAATCTGATGGGGATTTGGCTATTGGCGCCGTCATAGTCTGGCACGACATCGACGTAGCGCACCACGGTGACCGTGTCCCTCCTCCCTGCGAAAAGCTCGACATGCTGCCGCTCAAGCCGGCTGATCTGCTCAAGTGCGTAGGCGAGGGCTCCGGCGTCAGGGAGCGAGGCCTCTCGGTCTCCCGAGATCAGGGCCACCCGGGCGGAGCGTAGCGCGTAGATGGATTGCGCGACGTCGTCGGCCATGGCGGCTTTTGATGTGCGGGAGAGCACTGACTGCGAGAGTGGCACTCCCGAGAAGTCTGCGAAGCGTACTTCGGGCTGCCGGGGTTCTGGCGCGGGCGAAGGCTGGCAGACGTCCGCATTGGCGGCGAGCAGCACCCCGTCTGGCGAGAGGCGGATGGTCGGCATGGCCGCCCCACCCTCGGCAGACACCTTGAAACGCCTCGAATAGTCCGCCACTCCGACCGTCTCGACATCGGCCGAGACGAGCGACCACCTGACCGCGTTCTGAGTGACCACGTCGGTAAGGTTCAGCAGGCGTGTGGAGTACTGGTAGAACGGCCCGGCGGTCTCAACCACAGCCTGCGCCGTGAGCTTGACGCGTAGCACAGTCCGCGGCAATGCGTAGACCACGCCGCCATTGGCCGCATCGGCATCCTGGGCTACGGGCGAGACGGTCACTCCGCCGTCACCCTTTGCCATGACGTCGCACAGGCATAAGACGAGGAGCGCCGCGGAAAGCGGCAAAGCCCTGAGTAGCATCTTTTTCATTTAATCTTTATGTGTTTGGCGCACTTGGAATGCATCGCAAATATAGCGTCTTGAAGCCTAAAACGCAAAGACGTTGAGCGTTATGGCATGGCGTCGAGCCTTGCCTGGAGACTTTTCATCTCGTCGCGCAGTTGCGCCGCCTCGATGAAGTTCATGTCTTTTGCGGCCTTCTTCATAGCTTTCTTGGCCTTGTCGACAGCTTTGCGGAGTTCGTCCTTGCTCATGGAGTCCGGCCGCCTCACCTTGTATTCGAGTTGTTCTTCCGCCACCATTGGCGCGGGGTTTGGGGCGGCCTCGACCGAAGCGAGGAGCGAGCTGGGCGTTATGGCCTTATTGAGCCCGCGCGGGGTGATGTTGTGCTCCTTGTTGTATGCCATCTGCTTGGCCCGTCGCGCGTTAGTGGCGTCGATGGTGGCCTGCATGGAAGGCGTTATCTTGTCGGCGTACATTATGGCGAGTCCGTTAAGATTTCGTGCGGCGCGGCCAACAGTCTGCGTGAGCGACCGCTCGGTGCGGAGGAACCCCTCCTTGTCCGCGTCAAGGATTGCCACGAGCGAGACCTCGGGCATGTCGAGTCCCTCTCGGAGCATGTTGACGCCGATGAGGACGTCAAAGACCCCCTCGCGGAGCTTACGCATGATCTCGACCCTCTCGAGGGTGTCCACGTCGGAGTGTATGTAGGCGCACTTGACCCCGAGCCGTGTCATATACTCGCTCAGTTCCTCGGCCATTCGCTTAGTGAGAGTGGTGACGAGCGTCCGCTCGCCTGCCTTGATGCGCTTAGACACCTCGCCCATCAGGTCGTCAATCTGGTTGAGGCTCTGCCGGACCTCGATGACGGGGTCGAGAAGCCCGGTTGGCCTTACTACCTGCTCCACGACGACTCCGCCAGACTGCTTGAGCTCATAGTCGGCCGGCGTGGCCGAGACGTAAATGACCTGGTTGGTCATCTGCTCGAACTCCTCGAACTTGAGCGGGCGGTTGTCTCTGGCTGCGCGGAGTCGGAAACCGAAGTCGACGAGGCTCTCTTTTCGCTTGCGGTCACCTCCGTACATGGCGTGGATTTGTGGAATGGTGACGTGGCTCTCGTCAATGACGAGCAGGTAGTCTTTTGGGAAATAGTCGAGCAGGCAATAAGGCCTTGTGCCCTCAGAGCGGCCGTCGAAGTATCGGGAGTAGTTCTCGATGCCAGGGCAGTATCCGAGCTCCTTGATCATCTCCATGTCATACGTGACGCGTTGCTCAAGCCTCTTAGCCTCAATCTCCTTGCCCGCGTCGCGGAAGGCCTGCGTCTCGAGCACAAGGTCGTCTTGAATGTGGCGGATGGCATCGTGCACCTTGTCTTTGCTGGTGATGAAGAGGTTGGCGGGGTATATTGTAGCCTCGGAGGTTTCGGAGATCGTGTCTGACGAGACGGGGTCAATCGTCTCAATGCTCTCAATCTCGTCGCCGAAGAATATGAAACGGTAGGCGAAGTCCTCGTAAGCGACGAAGACGTCAATGGTGTCGCCCTTGACGCGAAAGTTGCACCGGTCAAACGAGACCTCGTTTCGCGAGTATTGGGACTCTTGCAGCTGCCTCATGAAGGCCGTGGGCGTGATGAGCTGTCCCACCTTGGCGTTTATGACGCCTCCGTAGAAGTCCTCGGGGTTACCGAGGCCGTAGAGGCAGGAGACGGACGAGACGACAATGATGTCGCGGCGCCCGCTCATGAGCGCCATGGTCGAGCTCAGCCTGAGCTTGTCGAGGTCCTGGTTGACCGCGAGGTCTTTCTCGATGTAGGTGTCGGTGGCGGCTATGTAGGCCTCGGGCTGATAATAGTCATAGTAAGAGACGAAGTATTCGACGGCGTTGTCCGGGAAGAAGGCTTTGAACTCCTCGTAGAGTTGCGCGGCGAGCGTCTTATTGTGGCTGAGGACGAGTGTGGGCCTTCGGGTCTGGGCGATTACGTTGGCTATGGTGAACGTCTTTCCCGAGCCCGTGACACCGAGGAGGACTTGGCTGCGGTCTCCGGACTTGACACCGTCGACGAGCTCTCTGATGGCCTGCGGCTGGTCTCCCGTAGGATGGTATTGCGAAACGAGTTTGAATTCGGACACTGTGCGTTTTATATTAAGGCGTGGAGGCCCGAGGCCTTATGATAAAAAATGACGCAGGCCGAGGGAGTAAAGACATCCCAAGGCCTGCAGCCACATATCTCATGTCATTGCTCAAGAGCGTGAGGAGCGGAACTATCTGCGCCTCATGCGCTTTGCGTTCCTCTCGTAGATCCTGCGAGTCTTGAGGTAGTTCTTGCGCGAGTACTTAGAGGAGCTTGTGTATTTCGAGACGTCGTAGAACCTGTATTGGACGCCAAACGACGTGGTCCAGAGGCAATCATACTTACCGTCGGACTCCACCCATGTGCCATTGTTGTCCGGGTAGCCCGAGTGGGCGTCGAGTTCGTCGGAGAAGACCATATTGCCCTGCACCTCGAAGGATAGCCAGAGCTTGGAGCTGAGCGAGTAGCGGACGCCGACAAGTCCGACAGCGTCGGCCGCACCCTTCATTCCGCCATCATAATAGAGCCATTTTTCAGCCAAGTCTTCCCATCCGCCGGCCGTGGCCTTGCTCATGTAGGCTTCCACGTCAATCTTGCTCTCGTCGGGGTTCTTCTTGCAGTTGAAGAGCATGCCGCCGGCACCGAGTCCGAAATAGGGGCAGAATAGGCGGGCGTCGTCATAGCCCTGAATGAGGTCGAGAAAACGGACCCTGGCAATTATGTTGACGTCAGCGAAAAATGACTTGAACTCAATTCCCTCCTCTTGGGCGCCGTGCACCTGTCCGGCATCAATCTGCCCACGGACATCGAGCCAGCTGATGACCGACTTTTCAACAAAAGCACCGACGGTCCACCTGGCCCTACCGGCATCGACGAGGTCTCCAAAATAGACAGTAGCGCCCGCCCTGGCACCGACAGAGAGTTCCAAGAGCTGCTTCGGTATGCGTCCACGAGGGTTATTATATTGAGCTTCCGACACATTAGGCAGAAGCGTCAGCAGTGTCAGACAGACGAAAATCTTACGCAACATCCTGAATAATAAATGAGCCTTCATAAAGAGGCATAACAATGGGCAAAAATGGCAAAAATCATTCAAATACAGAAGTGCTAAAACAATTAATTTACATCAAATCACGTATTAAGTTATCAGGCAACAGCTTAGTGACTAAACATAAAACATATTAAAGACGAGCGCGGGTTAATCGCTAAAGGGTTAAAGTTGTAACTTAGCCAGACATAAATGACGCAAAAACCTCATCCGATGGAACGATTCGAGAACATAAACCTGAAACGATATAACACTTTCGGGATATCCGCCTTGGCGGACGAGATGTACAACTGCTATGACGAGGAGGAGGTTCACGAGGCCCTGAAACGCACGGCAGGCCGGCGACGCTACGTGATAGGCGGCGGCAGCAACATCCTGCTGCTTGGCGACTTTCACGGAGCCATCATACGCCCGCTGATAGGCGGCGTGGAGATCCGGCTGTCGGACAGCGACTACACGTACGTGACCGCCGGGGCCGGCGTGGAGTGGGACGACTTCGTGAGGTGGGCCATCGAGAACGGGCTTTACGGCGTAGAGAACCTGAGCGGCATTCCCGGCCACGTCGGGGCGTGCCCCGTGCAAAACATAGGGGCATACGGAGTAGAGGCGAAAGACGTGATACTGAACGTCGAGGGCGTGTGGACAGACCGGCCAGGGATGTTCGACCTTGACGCAAAAGAGTGCGCATTCGGCTATCGGGACAGCATATTCAAGCACGAGATGAGAGGGCGCGGAGTGATAACCCACGTCACATTCCGCCTGAGCAACAAGCCGGACTTCAAACTGGACTACGGCGCCATACGCCAACAGATGGAGTCGGAACGCGCCGAGGTGACGGCCGCCAACATCCGCGCGGCGGTAAAGAAGATAAGGGACAGTAAACTGCCCGACCCCAAGGTGCAAGGCAACGCCGGCAGCTTCTTCAAGAACCCCGAAGTAGACAAGTCCGCCGCCGACGCCATAAGGGCGGATCACCCGGACATGCCGAGCTACAGCACGCCCTCGGGGCTCGTGAAAATACCGGCAGGATGGCTGATAGAGCGCAGCGGGATGAAAGGGCAGAGTCTGGGGCCCGCGGCGGTTCACGACAGGCAAGCCCTGGTGATAGTGAACAAAGGCGGGGCCACAGGCGCAGACATCATGGCCATGTGCGACGCCGTGAAGAGCCGCGTGAAAGAGGCGTTCGGGATTGAACTGACGGCCGAGGTCAACTTAGTATAGGCGCCGCGGCGCAAAAGCGAATCCCCCTGACCGACTCTGATGGCCAGGGGGATTCTTTTATAAGTGGGAGAGGCTCCCCCGCCCTACTTCTCGAACTGACGCTTAAACCATATTTGCTTGAGCGCGTCGGTAGCCGCGAGCCTCCTGCAAACCGACAGAGAGTCGGCGTCGGGCGAGAAGATGCGCAGAGCCACGTTGACGCCGCACGTTCCGCCGCAGACGGAGTCGGCCAGGAGGTTTTGACCGTCGGCCATATACTCGGCATGCGGGAGCGTAAGGCAGGCAAGGGTGGGCACGATGTCGCGATGCGAGCCATAGCGGCCACAGAACCGCTCCCTCCAGTTGGCGGGAGCCCCCGGGACGTAGAGGTAGAAAGGCACCGAGTATTTGAGCATCGGGTTCTCGCCCTCGGGGTAAGGCAGGACGAGGCGCGTGTTGTGGTCGCCCGTGATGGCGACAATGGTGCGCCGGCCGGCGGGCGAAGCCTTAAGCGCGGACATGAAATCGCCAATGGCGCGGCTGGTGTACTGGTAGCCGCGGAGGTAGTCCTCGATCACGCCCTTGTCGTCAATAGCGAAGGCCCCGCCGTCAGCGGGAATCTTAAAATCAGGCAGGTCATATCCGTCCGGAAACTCGAACGGCGTGTGGTTGGTGGACGTCAGGGCCATAAAGAACCGTGGCTTACCGTCAATACTCGGCTCCCGGATGCGGTCCAGAAGATACGCCAACATGGAATGGTCATAGACCCCCCAGGTGTGGTTGACCTCCGCCTCGGGCATCCGGCTCATAATCTCAAACTTGCCCGTGACGTCGTCAAAGCCCTGGCATGGCAGCACCTCCATCAGGTTACGCCACGATATTTCTATGCCAGAGACGAAATGTGTGGAGTATCCCGCATCGGCCCAGACCCTCGCGGCCGACAGTGGCAGGCGCGTGTCGCGGTAGCGGCTGGTGAATAGCCTCGGATAGGGGCAAGAGGTGGTGAACGCCTCGACCGCGTCAATGGTGCCGTTGGTGGCCGACAGGAAATTGAGCCACAACAAGTCATCGCCGAGGTGTTTACGCATCGAGCAGAGGAGGTCCATCCCGTAGCGCCCGTCATAGTCCATCAGCTTGCGCCCCCAGCTCTCGCAAACGATGAGCACGACATCATAGCCCTCGCAAAGAGGGGCGGCCGGAGTGGCGGCGATGAGTGCGGAATCGGCAGTGAGACCGGGCCTGTCGTCCACACCGAGGCAGGCAGCCGCGGCGGCATGCTCGGAGTCGTAGCCGGCGTCGGCGAGGATGTCGGCGTCGGGCCGCATCTTGAACTGCTTCTTCCTCTCGCTCCACGCCTTTTTGAGCATAAAGATGCCGTTGGGCACGCAGTCATTGAACATGGCCGAAGGAGAGACATAGACGTCCTCGGGGCGCAAGGTGAAAGTGCCGAGACTGCCGCGGGCAGACACGCCGACGACGACCACCGCCACCAGCGGAGCCACCCAGGTCTTGAGGCGCAGAGAGACGAGCAAAGACAGCGATACGAGCCAACGGCCGACAGACCACGCCGCAAAGAAGAGCGCGAAGCCCGCCACAATCATCAGGAGGACCGGAGCCTCGGCCACGATGCCCTTGATGAGGACTGAAGGCTCCTCGTCAAAGAAATCGAAAGCCACGATGTCAAAGTGGCGGCTGAAATTGTTATACCAATGGATGTCGGCGACATCGACCAGCCCCACTATGACGGTCGCCACGGCGAGCCATACGCGAGAAAACCGCATGGCGGGGCGGAACGCGGCCGCAGGCCTCACGGCCACGACGAGAGCCGCAGCGAGAAGCGGGAACGAGGCGTAGGCGGCGACCTGGGCGTCATAGCGCAGGGCGTTGAAGAGAAAGAGCGGTATGGAGCCGGCGTTTTCGGCGAAAAGCCCGCAAGACGCGAACTTGAAAATGAAGCCGAGCCTGACGACGGCCAGGACGGCCACTACGAAAGCCGCCGAGAGCACCACCATGACGAACGCCGCGGCGCGCATCCGGGCCTCGGAGCAGCCCTCTGGGAGATTCTTATAGCTCATATCACAAGGCGAAAAAAGAGCGAAAGCAAGCCGCGCGGCCGCCATATGACAGGCTCGCCGCGCGGCAGGTGGGATGTATTACATCCAGGAGCTGGCGCTGTTAGATAATCTTCTCAATCTTGCTGAGGTTTTTGGCGACCTCGTCGTCAGACACCACATAGTCTTGCAGGCTGCCGCTAAGGTACTGGTCATAGGCGCTCATGTCGATGAGTCCGTGCCCGGAGAGGTTGAAGAGGATGACCTCGCTCTTGCCCTCCTCCTTACACCTCTTGGCCTCGCGGACCGTGGCGGCTATGGCGTGGCAAGATTCAGGCGCCGGGATGATGCCCTCGGAGCGCGCGAAGAGGAGTCCCGCCTCGAAGCTTTCGAGCTGCCTGATGTCAGCCGCCTCCATGAGACCGTCTTTGAGGAGCTGGCTGACGATGGTGCCGGCCCCGTGGTAGCGGAGTCCGCCGGCATGAATGTTGGCCGGCATGAAGTTGTGTCCGAGGGTGAACATGGGCAGGAGCGGCGTGTAGCCTGCCACGTCGCCGTAGTCATACTGGAAGACGCCGCGTGTTAGCTTGGGGCAAGATGTCGGCTCGGCCGCGATGAAACGCGTCTTGCGGCCATCTTTAATGTTGTGTCGCATGAACGGGAACGAGACTCCGCCGAAGTTAGATCCGCCGCCGAAGCAGGCAATGACCACGTCGGGGTACTCGCCGGCCATCTCCATCTGTTTTTCCGCCTCGAGACCAATGACGGTCTGGTGCAGGGTGACGTGGCTTAACACAGACCCGAGCGTGTATTTGCAGTTGGGAGTCGAGAGTGCGAGCTCGACGGCCTCAGAGATGGCGGTGCCGAGCGAGCCCTGGTTGTTCGGGTCGCGTGTGAGGACGTCCTTGCCTGCGCGTGTCGACATGGAAGGCGAGGCAGTCACCTGCGCGCCGAAGGTCTGCATGATGCTACGCCTGTATGGCTTCTGGTTGTAGCTGATCTTGACCTGATACACGGCCGCCTCGAGTCCGAATATCTTCGCGGCGTATGAGAGGGCGCATCCCCACTGCCCGGCACCGGTCTCAGTGGTGACATTGGTGACTCCCTGCTGCTTGCAGTAAAAGGCCTGCGCGAGAGCCGAGTTGAGCTTGTGTGAGCCGACCGGGCTAACACTCTCGTTCTTGAAATAGATGTGCGCCGGTGTGTCGAGCGCCTTCTCGAGCCCCGTGGCCCTGACGAGAGGTGTGCTGCGATAGTTTTTGTAGTTGTCACGCACGGGCTCGGGGATGTCGATCCACTCGTCGGTCACGTTCATCTCCTGGCGCGACACCTCCTCAGAGAAAATGGGGAACAGGTCCTCAGCCGTCATGGGCTGGCGTGTCTTGGGGTTGAGCGGCGGCAGGGGTTTGGTTGGCATGACCGCCGCAATGTTGAACCACTGTCTTGGGATATCATCCTCGGGCAGGAAATAACGTTTTTGCTGTGACATGTTATATGTTAAAGTGTCGTTTCTTCGAGTGAGTGTAAAGTGTTGGATACGGTAAGAACGGAAGACCGCGCCTCGGCGTCATGTTGTGGCGTCGGGGCGCGGCTCGTTGATTGATATCCTGCTCAAGAGCATGCGGGGCTAATATTCGTCCTCGTTGAAGAAGAAATCCTCGTTGCTCGGGTAGTCTGGCCAAATGTCCTCAATGCTTTCATAGACTTCGCCATCCTCCTCAATCTCCTGGAGGTTCTCAATAACCTCGAGAGGCGCGCCGGAGCGTTGCGCATAGTCTATGAGTTCATCCTTGGTGGCAGGCCAGGGGGCATCCTCAAGCTTTGAGGCTAATTCGAGTGTCCAATACATAGCATCAGATTTTTATAAATCGTTAACAAGCCGCGAATGTATGAAAAGAATATCAAGATTGTAAGTTTTTTTCTATTAATCTTCGATATCGTCAAATTCATAGCCGACGTAGACGTCTTCCTGCAGCTGCATATCGTCGGGAATCGCGAGATCGAGGAATATGTCGTCCTTGCATTTTGGCCTGTAGTCGTCGAGCCAGCGGAACCCCGCGAGTATCTTATCTTTTTCGCCAGCAAGCACTGGCGGGTTCATCTTGCCCTTGGGCGCGACTCTCATCATGATGCTGTCGATCTTCCTGTCTTTGAGCCAGATGCTCATGTTGGAACTCTCGGCCCTGTTGATGCCGATGAGGTTCGGCCCGTCTTTGGGATAGTATATAGTCTGCCCGTTGCCGTCGACGTCGATTAGGTACAGGTCGTTATTCCTGATGTGGCCTGTTATGATTTTGCCTTTGACCTGGTCGAAGCCCACGGAGTCGGCCTCTTGCGAGATTATGAATGCCGCCTCGATGAGTTCGGATTTGTAGAGCGCTCGGTTACGCGTGTAGAGCTTGATGACGTTTGCTGTCATCTGGCTTCCTTGCGACCATACGACAGGCATTTCGTAGAGAGTGGCGATGGAGTCCCTGAAGTCGAAGACGAGCGAGTCACAACGAGCCTGCAGATCCGTACGGAACGCTTTGACGTGGTGGAAAGCCTTGACGATGCGGCTGGAGTCTCCGAGCGGGACGACGTGGAAAGTGTCGGCGTGGAGGAAGAGAGTGTCGGCCCCGTAGACCTGGGTCAGCATTGCTCTTTTTGTCGCGAGCGCCTCTTTTGTCAACTCATTGTAGATGCCGTAGTCGCCGCAGATGGAGACGTTGTCGGTGGAGTCGGTGAGGACCATGTCGTTCCACGCCGTCCCGAGACCTCGCCTTCTCTCGTAGAGGAGCGTGCGCCCCGTGAGCGTGGCTTTGTTCCGCACGGAGTAGAGGCGGTTGTTCTTTGTGAGCTTGGCCACGTCGGCCTTAGTGTCGTACCACCCGTTGTCGCTGTCGATGATCATGGAGTCGGACGTGGTGATGGTGGTCGGGCTGAGGATGGAGACGACCTCGGTGTGGGTGTTGAATGCCGCCGTGTCAGAGACGAGTTTGTATTTGGGCGACGTCCCCACGACGTTTTCCTTGAAGAAGACGTCGTTGGTCATCGGGAAATAGACGCCGCTGACTGACGTGAGGGTGTTCTGCCGGTTGACGACCTTCCCCCCGTTGTAGAAGTATGCCTTGTCACGCAGGCGGTCGTAGTCGAGGTGCTCGGTATAGAGCCACGTCTCCCCCTTGTTGGCACGCACGTTGTCCCTTACCTTTGCTATGTTCTGGTTGCCGAAGTAAGTCAGCTTGTTGCCGTAGAGGTGCACGGAGTCATTTTGGACTACGTGGACACTGCCGTAGCATATTACGACGTTTGAGTCGTTGAACATGTATGCGCTGTCGCAGTAGAGGATGGTGTTGCCGTGCGAGAGCCTCACGTGTCCGTTGAGCGACTGTGTGTTCTTTCCGACCTTGTCGTCATGGCGCAGGACGTCGGCCTTGTCGATGCTCACCCTGATGGTCTGCTGCGCAAGCGCTCCGAGCGGTAGCGACAGGACGAGTAAAAGTAGGGAACGGAGAATGAACGGCATGGCTATTCGACCCAACCCGGGTATTGAAACTCGCACCTCCGCCAGTCTGGCGTGATGACGACATAGAGTTCTTTCTGCTTATTGACAATCCAGCTGTCGAGCACCTCTTTACGCTTCTGGCCCTCGAACATG
Source organism: Bacteroidales bacterium (assembly GCA_004552385.1). Lineage (GTDB taxonomy): Bacteria > Bacteroidota > Bacteroidia > Bacteroidales > Marinilabiliaceae > W3P20-009. Next base: position 28,779 of record SFOL01000014.1, read on the forward strand.
GACTTGAGCATGTCGTAGTCATCGCTAACGTTAGCCTTGTGCGGATCGTGCTTTTTGAGAAGCCTTACCATTCGAATGGTCTCTCGTCCTTTCTTGTCATCCATCATGACGAAAGGCTTGGAGAATTGGCCCTCCTGGAGGTTCTGGATCGCTTTTGCGATCTCTGCGGGGATCTGGCCGAGTTGGAACTTGCGGGTGCCGTCTTCGGGGTTGACCATGAGTCCGCCGTTTGAGCGCGAATCCTTGTCCATGGAGAAAGTGGATGCGGCCTCTTCGAAAGATAACTTGCCGGAGTTGATCCAGGCGGACACGGAGTCGAGGAACGCTATGCCCTTGTTTCGGCTCTCGGTCGAGACTTTGGGCTTGAGGAGGATATGTCGGCAATTGATGCGATCCCCCTTACGGTCGATAAACTGAATGATGTGGTATCCGAACTCGGTCTGCACAATCTTCGAGACCTTACCTTTCTCGTGCATATTGAAAGCCACAGCGGAGAATTCGGGGACGAAGCCTGACTTGGAGTACCAGCCCAGGTCTCCGCCTCGTGACGCAGAGCCCGGATCCTCGGAGTAAAGGACAGCAAGAGTGGCAAAGTCGCGCCCCTCTGCCACTTGGCGTTGGAAGTCACGCAGCCTCTCCTTGATCCTGTCAATCTCAGACTGCTCGATTTCGGGGTAGACGACAATTTGCTCGACCTCGTATTGGGTAGAGACGTAAGGGATGCTGTCTTCGCCGAGCCTCGAATAGTATTTCCGGACGTCGGATGGTGTTATCTTGACGTCTTTTGTGATGCTTGACTGCATCTTCTGGGTAATCATCTGCGTGCGTACGGCTTCCATCTGGTCGCGCCGTAGCTGGAGTATGGGCTTCTTGAAGTACTCCTCGAGTTTGTCTTGCCCACCGACCTGCTGTGTAAAGTAGTTGAGTCTGGCGTCGACCTGTTGCATGACCTCGTTGTCCTTGACCTCGACACTGTCGATCTTGGCTTGGTTGAGCATCATTTTTTGTACAAGAAGCTGCTCCAGGATGTGGCACTTCATGTCGCCATTGAAGTTGACACCCTCAATCATCGCCTGTCCGTACTGATACTCAATA
>SFOL01000074.1 GCA_004552385.1 Bacteroidales bacterium
CTCGCGTATCGAAGGTAAGCACCCGCTATTCTTTGTTTTCCATTCTGCCGAGAAAGGCAGATCCCTGTGCACCCTTTGCACGCTGGGCTTTACGGCTGAGTAACTGAGTCCTAAATCTCTATTAGTCCGATGATGAGACAATAACAAGGTCTCGTCATCGGACTTTATTTAAGTATTACTATATTCGCAATACAAAAAACACCTGTTATATGAGATTTTACCAATTACTCACCTTCATTGTTGCCAGCCATACTTGCTGGATGTGAAAAAGATGATTTACCGCCTCAGTCAATGGAGGGACCTGTCGGCAGGCAGATTATCTTAGGAGAGAAGCAGCCTAATCCCTATGGCCTCTCCGTGATGCAGCGGGCAGCTGATGAGGTTTCTGGAGAAAGCACGCTAAAGTCTGCTGTTGTACTTCAACCCACGCACTATTATTGTATTAATGACAAGTCGGCTGAGATCTTCTGCACTACAATTCATGAAATAGCGCATTCTGTCCATCATTTTTGGAATACGTTAAAGTACGTTATTGATGACAATTGGTTGAAAGATGCTTGGTATGAGACGACTTATGGCGAGTGTCCCGCTGACGCAAAGCATACTTGGTATGATTGAAGTTTAGCATATTTTCTATCCATAAAAAAAGATGTGGCCGGCATTGCTTCCCTAGAAAGTAATGCCGGCCACATCTTTTTTATCCACGCCTACCACTTGTCGTTCTTGTGGACGTTTTCAGGCTTCCACTTGTCTTTCACTGCGGGTGTCTCAGCCGGGACGCCGACGCATATCACTGCCAGTGGCTTTATGTAAGAAGGGGTCTTGAGAAGCGCCGCAAGTTTTGTCATCCGCTCTTTTATAGGCGTCACTCCGCACCACACGGCGCCAAGACCTATGGCATGGGCGGCTATCAGGATGTTTTCTGTAGCCGCGGAGCAGTCTTGCACCCAATAGGCTTTTGATTCACCCTCAAGTGCCTTCTCCTCGTTGCCGCAGACGACTATCACCTGTTGGCATCCGTCGGCAATGCGCGTGTTCGGCAGCGCGGCCTGTATGCTGTCCAGCAGGGTGCGGTCGTCCACCACCACGAACTCCCACGGTTGCTTGTTGACGGCCGAAGGCGCGGCCATGCCTGCGCGCAGCAGTGTCTCCATCTGGGCCTCGCTCAGTTTCTCGGCCTTGAACTTGCGTACGCTTACGCGCGTCATTATAGCCTCTATGGCCTCGTCTGATTTCTTCATGCCTGTCGTGTCGTCTGTTTGCGAGCATCCCGCCATCGCTGCGGCGGCAATGCACAAGGTTGCCACAATTATGTTTCTCATTGTCACGTTGTTTTGTTGGCAAAACTACACTTTATTTTTTGAAAACCACCTCATGGCGAGCCTGCCCGTCAGGCTGAGCGCCAGCACTATGGCGGTAAGCACCACGGCGGCTGCAAATGCCCGAGCCTGAACGTCGGCCTTGGGTGACGACAGTTGGAAGAAGACGGCAAGGGGCAGCGTGGCCGCCTTGTCCGTGAGGCTCTCGGGGACGTAGTCTGTGAAGCCGGCAGTGAACATCACGCCCGCCGCGTCGCCCATGGCCCTGCCCACCGATAGCAGGGTGGCGGTGGCTATCGCCGGGGCGGTCTGCCTCGCTAAGATCTTGGCGGCCTCCAGACGTGTGGCGCCGAGCGAATATGCCGCCTCCAGGAGGTCGCGGGGTGCTGTCCGCGCCACCTCGTCCATGCTGCGCGCCATGATGGGTATTATTAGCAGAGTCTCCACTATTATGCCTCCCAAGAGCGACGCCCTTATGCCCAGCGCTACCATCACGCTGAAGGCGAATGCGCCATACACTATGCTCGGGATGCCGAACAGGACGTCCAGGCCAAGCCGAAGCGCGTATGCCAACCTCGACCCTTGCTTCAGGAAAACGTTCAGTAGAACACTATAGGAAGGCTTATCGCCAAACCGGCGACGGCCGAGCCTACCACTATGTAGACCGAGCCCGCTATGGCGTTAAGAAAGCCGCCGTCGCCACCAATGAAAAAGCCCGACCCCGGGGTCTCGCTCACCATCTCCCAGGTGAGGACGGGGACCCCTCGGCTCAAGACGCTCCACAAGACGCTGCCCACGCCCAGGCCAACCAGCGCAAGCGCTCCACACATCAGCGCACGTATCAATATTTCTTCAGCTCGTCTCATCTTTCTCAATATCTCTTTATGCTTTTAAGGTATATCCTTGCGCCGACGTTGAATATCACTATTATTATGAAGAGTATGAACGCCGCCATCATCAACGCCGCGTCATATAGCGGCACTGACATCATCTCGCCATAGTTGTTCGCTATGAGGGCGGGCAGCGGGTAGCAGGCGTCAAGCAGAGAGCCGGGAACGGCCGCCACGTTGCCGCACACCATCAAGACGGCTATCGTCTCGCCCAGCGCGCGGCTGACGGCAAGGACCGTCGACGCCACTATGCCAGGCACCGACGCCCTCAGCACCACGTGTTTGACGGTCTGCCAACGTGTGGCACCCAGAGCCATCGACGACTCGCGGAGCCCGTCGCTCACACTGCCGAATATCTCGCTCAGCAGGCTGACAAGCAGCGGGAGTATCATGACGCTCAGAACGACCGAGCCGCTCAGCAGAGTGTAGCCCGACGTGTATGTGCCGACCGCCGGCCCTACCACCCCGCTCACGATGGGCACCACGACCAGTGTGCCCCACACGCCGAAGATGACCGACGGAAGCGAAGCCAGTATGTCGAGCAGCGGATATACCACCCGGCGCACCCGACTCCCGGAATATTCCGTCAGGAATATCGCCAAAAGCATGGCGACGGGTAATGCCATGGCCACGGCGACTCCCGTGATTTCAAAAGTGCCCGCGACGAAAGGTAGCAGCCCGAATCGGCCGCGGCTCGGCTTCCACTCCCACCCCGACAGCAGATCCCACATGCTGTGCTCCGCAAGCAGCGGCGAAGCCTTCAGCCACAGGCCCGCCGCTATGGCGCCGACGAGCGACATGACCAGCGCGGCAAGTATGGACATGACGACCGTCGCAAGCCTGTCCTTGCCATCGCGCCACGCGCCAAAGCCCACTAAGCCAAGTCTCTTAACCATCTCAATACCTTTTTATAAAGAGGTTCACGAACTACGTCGACGAGAGGCTTCTCACGCCCCCCGCTCACCAGAATCATGTGATCCGTGTAGGCGAAGTCGAGTGTTGGCCACGACCCCGGCAGGTGGGCGACGCTGCGGCTGAAGAGGCTGCCGCCCGTCAGGACGCCTATCTCACCGCGCGCCACCTGCCCCCCGCACACGAGACCCTCGCTCCGGTACTGGGCCGGCCGCTTCTCGCCGTCGCTTACTGTGTAATAGTTGCCCGCGGCGCACAGGGTGCCGTATTTCTTGACTATCAGATAGAGGGCCTGCAGGGAGTCGCGCGTCAGGTAGTCGGCCCCGTCCATATACATCACCCACTCGCCTTGTGTCTTGGCCAGAGCCTTGGCTCTCACCTCCTCCAACGGCAGAGCCTCGGCCTCCCTGAAGAAGCGCATACGGCGGTCTATCAGGTAGTTCCTGACCTGGTATTCTCCGCTGTCGGTCGAGCCGTTGTCCACTATGACGCACTCCCACTGCTGGGCCGTCTGCGCCACGATGGACTGCAGGCATGATATTATGCTCTGCTCCTCGTTGTGAAATGTAACTATGATGCTTATCATGCCTTGTCGTGTTTCCTTATCATCGGCAAAAGTACGCAGCCGCACCGCGCGGGTCAATGACGTATTCGTATTACTTGCATACCACGCTTATGGCATTGCCCCCGCCTGCGTCTCCGGCTAATTTTGCATCGTATCGCCGCGAGGCTACCCGCGGATGACGGACTTAATTTAATCTATACGGCAATGACAGACTCTTTCGACCCGGCGCATAAGTTCCCGCGCCTTAGCCACGATGGCATCAAGGTGCGCAACCTCAATGTCAGGATTGGCGACGCCAACATCTTAAAAGACGTGAGCTTGGATATTCCGAGAGGTCAGGTTACCTGCATCATAGGCCCCAGCGGCTGCGGCAAGAGCACCCTGCTGCGAACTTTCAACCGTCTGGTCGACTCCGCCCCGGGTGTGAAGATTGAGGGCGAGGTGATGCTCGGCGACCGCGACATAGCCCGCGCCGCTGGCATGGAGCTCAACGACCTACGCCGCCACGTGGGTCTCGTGCCTCAGCGCCCCTGCCCGCTGCCCATGTCGATCTATGACAACGTGGCCTACGGATGCCGCATCCACGGGCTCAGGGGTAAGGAGAGGCTCGACGCCGTAGTCCGCCACTACCTCCGGGACGTCGGGCTGTGGGACGAGGTGGCCTCGCGCCTCTCGCAGCCCGCCTCGCGACTCTCGGGCGGGCAGCAGCAGAGGCTGTGCCTCGCCAGGTCGCTTGCCGTGGAACCATCAGTGCTCCTTGCCGACGAGAGCACGTCGGCCCTCGACCCCATCTCGTCGCGCAAGGTCGAGAGCCTTTTCGCCGAGCTTAAGAGGGACTACACCATCGTCATGGTGACCCACACCTTGTCCCAGGCTCAGCGCATAGCCGATTATGTCATCTTCATGTATCTTGGCGAGGTCATCGAGGCTGGTCCCGCCAGCCAGATCTTTAACAACCCGCAAAATGACCTCACACGCCGCTATGTCGACGGCGTCTTCAATTAACTCACCTCGTCGGCCTCGAGTCGTGATGCCAGTCTCACATATTTTTCGCATCTTAGCAACACAACGGATTTGCGTATTCACATCTTAGTATATGTCGAGACTTAAACTGCTGGCTCTTCTGCTGCCTGTAGCGCTCTCTTCACACGCCTTTGCCCAGAAGAGGGTTGCCACCCCGAATTTTACCGAATGGCATGATCTTGCCGTCAACGACATGAACCGCCTGCCGCTTCATGCCGACTTCTTCCCTTTCCGCGTTGGCGAGGTGTCGCCCTCCGCTATGCCTCGAAAAGCAGACTCCCGCAACTTCCTCTCGCTCGATGGCGATTGGAAGTTCCTTTGGGTCGCCAATGCCGACGAGAGGCCGGATGACTTCTATCGTGTCGACCTCGACGACTCGAAATGGGGCGTCATGCCTGTGCCGGGCATGTGGGAGCTCAATGGGTATGGTGACCCCGAATACGTCAATATTGGCTTCGCCTGGCGCGGCCATTTCCAAGGCACGCCGCCCGACGTCCCAGTCAAGGATAACCACGTGGGGTCCTACCGCCGCCACGTCACACTGCCTGCTGACTGGGCCGGACGCCAGGTTATTTGCCATCTTGGCTCAGTCACGTCCAGCGTCTACCTCTACGTCAACGGACAGTTCGCAGGCTATGCCGAAGATGCCAAGGTGGCAGCTGAGTTCGACATCACGCGCCTCTTGCACGAGGGTGATAACCTCATAGCTTTCCAAGTCTTCAGGTGGTCGGACGGGTCGTGGTGCGAAGACCAGGACTTTTGGCGGCTTAGCGGCGTGGCCCGCGAGAGCTATCTTTTCGCCCGCGACAAGGAGCGCCATTTTGACGACATCCGACTCACCCCCACACTGTCGTCCGATTTCGCCGATGGCAATCTGCACATATGGTCCAAGCAAAAGGTGGGTCTCCCTGTCAAGTTCCGCCTCTACGCGCCCGACGGCTCTTTCGTCTCCGAGCGCACTTTCGACACCGAGTGGCGCGGATATGTAGACCTCGACATGCAGGTCTACGATGTCAAGAAATGGTCCGCCGAGACCCCCGACCTCTACACTCTCGTCTGCTCGACGCCAGCCGAGGAGACTTTCATCAAAGTCGGATTCCGCGACGTGCGCATTGAGGGCGGCCAGCTCAAGGTCAACGGTCAGCCCATCCTCATCAAGGGCGTCAACCGCCACGAGATTGACCCCGATGGCGGATACGTCGTCTCTGCGGAACGCATGGAGGACGACCTGAGGATTATGAAAAGGCTTAACGTCAACGCCATTCGCACATCTCACTACCCCGACGACCCGCGTTTCTACGACATGTGCGACCGGTATGGCTTCTATGTCGTAGCCGAGGCGAACCAGGAGAGCCATGGCTTTGGCTACGAGGGTGCTCCGCGAAGCAAAGATGATGACTTCGAGCTCCAAATCATACAGCGTAACCAGCATAACGTATCGCTTCTCCGAAATCACCCGTCGGTCATTATATGGAGCCTTGGCAACGAGACCGCCATGGGCCCAAACTTTCTGAAAGCTTACCAATGGGTGCGCTCCACGGATCCTACACGACCCATACAGTTCGAGCAGGCCGGAACTGGCGACGGCACTGACATATTCTGCCCTATGTACCTGAGCGTGGCCGACTGCAAGAAATATCTCGACTCGGGAGCCGCCAAGCCGCTGATTCTCTGCGAGTATAATCATACTATGGGTAACTCTGGCGGAAACCTTGCGGATTATTGGGAGCTCGTCCGCCAATACCCGTCTTTCCAAGGCGGTTTCGACTGGGACTTTGCCGACCAGGCCCTGCATCGCCATTCGCTTAAGCCTATGGGCGTCAGGCCCGATGGCATGTCGTATTCTGATCTCCGAAAAATCGAGTACTGCTATGGCGGTGACTATAATGAATATGACCCGTCCGACAATAATTTCAATTGCAACGGCGTTGTCGGCCCCGATCGCCAGCTCAACCCGCACGCCTATGAACTCGCCTATCAGTATCAAGACGTGTGGGCGACCCTTGCGGGAATGAGTGCCGACGGGGTGACACTCAGTGTGCGCAACGAGAATTTCTTCCGCTCGCTGGCTGACTATGACATGGCTTGGTCTCTGCTTATTGACGGCCGTGAGGAGGCTTCAGGCGTTGTCTCCACGCTTTATGCCGCCCCGCAGGCCTCGCAAGATGTCTCTGTGGCCTTCCCGCATGGGCTGCTCGCCCGTGGCGAGGCTTTCCTCAATCTTGATTTCAGGCTTAAGGGCGCGAGACCGCTTATGAGTGCGGGGCAGGTGGCCGCCCAAGCCCAGATTTATCTTGGCGGCAGCTGGAGCCCCGCTCCTCAGGCCGCCGTCAAGGCCAAGGTTAAAGTCGCCAACAATGGTGGAGACCTCACGCTCTCTGCCGGCGATGCCACTGTGGTCATAAGCGGTCAGACGGGGCTCGTCTCGTCATACGCTCGCGGCTCCGTAGTCTTTATCTCTGACGGGGCGACCATACGGCCTAACTTCTGGCGCGCGCCCACTGATAATGACATGGGTGCCGGCCTCCATCGCCTCTTCGCTCTCTGGCGAAACCCGCAGCTCGTGCTCACCTCGCTCACGTCCGACCATGACAAGAAGGCGGGAACGGTCTCCGCTGTCGCCAAGTTCTCTATGCCTTCGGTCAAGTCTTCTCTCACTATCGAGTACTCTCTTCGCGGCTCCGACGGCTCCCTGTCTGTTCGTCAGACGCTCACGCCCAACCCAGGGGCACAGGTGCCAGGAATGTTCCGTCATGGTCTCGCCATTCAGTTGCCCGACGACATGAACATCAGCAGGTTCTACGGCCGCGGCCCTGTAGAGAATTATCCCGACAGGCGCGAGTGCATGCGCATCGGCGTCTACTCTCTCAGCGCCGACGACCAGTGCTTCCCCTACATCCGCCCACAGGAGTCCGGGACTAAGGGCGACATGAGATGGTGGAAACAGATGAATGAGGCGGGCGATGGACTTATGGTGACTGCCGATTCCGTTTTCTTCGCCTCCGCCATACCGTATGACATATCAGCTCTCGACGATGGAGACGACAAGGCGCAAAGCCATTCGTTTGACGTCAAGCGGAGCAATTTTACTAATCTCTTTATCGACTCGGAGCATTGTGGCATTGCAGGCACTGACTCTTGGGGTGCTTGGCCTCTCGAGCATTACAGGGTGACGTTCGGCCCCAAGACCGTCTCCATACGGCTGACCCCTTTGTCCGAATAAATCCTTGTTGGTCGGCATAAACGGCCCGTTGGTCGAAGACGAGGCACGCGGACACATCTTTGGCATGCCCATTGAATATTGTATAGGCGAACAACATCATTGTTTAACCTTAAAAATGTAAAGCCATGAAAAACAGTATTCTCATAGCAGCCGCAGCCGCCCTTGCCCTCTTCGTCCTTCCCGCAGCCTCATCGGCGCAGTGTGGCCCTAAGCCACCCACGCCCCCCATTGATGGTGTTCATGGCCCAGCACACGGTCCGTCGGAGGCCCGCCCCGGCCACGACCCGCGCCACCATCAGGCACGCCCTGACATGCGCAATCCGCACCGCCACGACTGCCCCCCGCCACGCGGCCCAAAGTGCGACAGGCACGGGTGTCATATCCAGTGCCCTCCGCACCACTGCCGACACCACGTCTCGCGCAGGCCTGCCGGACATCTCACGCCACCTCCTTCGCGCCGGCCTGCGCCTCTACCTGGTGAGACGGCCGTCGACCTGTCCCGCCGCGGTCTCGTCTTGCACATCTCCCTCTGAGAGAGATTGAATATCAGCGTCGCCGCCCAGCCTCATGACTTGTGAGGCGGGGCGGCGACGCTTTACGGAGTCTTAACGCTCGTATTTCATTCTTAATGATTTGGGCAGTCCGCTTATCACCAAGTCATAAGCCTCCCGAATCCACTTGGCGACATCCTTGCCGCTGTGGCTCTCTATCTCTATGTCGCTCCAGTGACGTTTGTTGCAGTGATAGGCTGGCTTTACGGTGTCATACTGTTCCCGCAGCTCGTCGTTCCTCTCCGGCGTCAGTTTCACAGCTATCGTTGCGGGGAGCCTCTCCAGTCCTATCATGGCGAATATCTTGCCCTCAATCCTGAATGTCACAACGTCGGGTCCGTATGGCATGTCCTCTGTCACTCCCGTCATGCCCATGCAGAGGTCTCTAACTTCGTCTATACCCATTTTGATAATCTTATTATTGGTGTCCGCAAATTTGCTCATTAATCTCCGCCCCGTCAATATTGTGGTGCAATAAAAAAGCCCCGGGGGTATATCCCCCGGGGGCTTTTTGTCGTTGTAATTAACCAAATACTGCGTTGCCCGTTGGCAGCGCCCCACCGCGCCGTCTCGGCGTTTAAGGGTTACTCAAAACCTCTATTATGAAAACACTCTAATGCTGTTGCTTTTTGTCTTTCGACACTGCAAATATACAACCGCGCCGCAGCCTGCGGTAATCTTTTCAACGATGGTGCCTTGCTTCTCAATTAACGTCCCCCATACCCATCA
>SFOL01000075.1 GCA_004552385.1 Bacteroidales bacterium
GTTCATACGCCAGACGCCCAAACAAGTCTATAAACTTTTGAGGCTACTCCACAGTTCGACAGACAAAAGTACAACTTCATCTCGAATTAACCTTGAGAGACACGGCAAGCAGCGACAAATGCGAAACAGGGAGAGCCGAACTTTCAATTCTGCATAAACTTTAACTTTGAACGCGGCAACAGAAAAAGGCCATCAGGAGCTCGTAACCGCTTGCGCACGGCAACAAACATCGGCGATCGGACGACAAAGGCGGCTTTTTCTTCATCTAAGGGAGCGCAGGCGCGTCATATACCACAAAGTTTATCAACGTGCGTGACATTTTGACACATGGCACGAAAGTAAGGTGATTTGGCTCGAATGTTGAATAATTTTCGGGAAGAGACGCGAGGTTGCGACCTTTGCGTCAGAAACAAAAAAGATTTTCAACCATGGAGATCAGGAAATACGTGCTGGCGGCAGGAGCCAGCCTGGCTTGCGCGGCTTTCGGCGCATATCTATTCGCTCGCTACGAGGCGGCTCAGCCTCAGCCAATGGCCCTCACTCAACAAGACGTACCGCTGCGTAACGTGGCATACGGCAGCTCGGCTCCGACAGACTTCACAGACGCGGCCGAGATGACTGTGAACGGCGTGGTCCACGTCAAAGTGACACAGCAGACCGAGCAGACTTATGGCGGCACGGACATATTCGACTTCTTCTTCGGCCCGGGGATGGGCCGAAGGCAGCAGCTGCAGCCCGTGCAGGGTGCGGGCTCGGGCGTCATTATAAGCGCTGACGGTTACATAGTGACCAATAACCACGTGATAGACGGAGCTGACGACATCGAGGTGGTGCTTAACGACAAGCGCAACTTCAAAGCAAAGCTGATAGGGACAGACCCGACCACGGACATAGCCCTCATCAAGATAGAGGCCGACGGGCTCAAGCCTCTGCACTTTGCGAACTCCGACGGCGTGAAAGTTGGCGAATGGGTGCTGGCTGTCGGCAACCCGTTCAACCTGACGAGCACCGTCACGGCCGGCATTGTATCCGCCAAAGGCCGTCACGTTGGCATCAACACGTCGAACATGGCCATCGAGTCATTCATACAGACCGACGCCGCCGTAAACCCTGGTAACAGTGGCGGCGCCCTTGTGAACACACGGGGCGAGGTGATTGGCATCAACACGGCAATAGCCTCACCAACAGGCTCATTCTCAGGATATTCATTCGCCGTGCCATCTAACATAGCTCAGAAAGTGGCGCAAGACCTGATGACCTACGGGGAGGTGCAAAGAGCCCTGCTCGGCGTGACGATTGGCGAAGTCGACGCCTCGATGGTGAAAGACCTCGGGCTTGACAAGCCGTGCGGCGTGGTTGTGGCCTCGGTATCAGACGGCGGGGCGGCAAAAGAAGCCGGAGTGAAAGAGAGGGACGTGATAACGAAACTGGACGATGAAGAGGTGAACTCGGTGCCCGACCTGCAGAGCCGGGTGGCCCAGCACAGACCCGGCGACTCGATAAAACTGACCATAATCCGCGACGGAAAGACCGTGGAGCTGGTAGCGACGCTGAGAAACATACGCGGCACGACAGGCGTGGTGAAGGGTGCAGACACATCGCTGCTCGGAGCCAAGCTGACCCCTGTGAATGAGAGTGACAGCAAAAACTTGGGACTGCGCTACGGGCTTAAAGTGGACGGGCTCTCAAACGGCAAGCTGAAAGAGGCCGGGGTACGCGAAGGCTTCATAATAACCAAAGCCAACAGAGTGCCACTGACATCGGTAAAAGACTTCCAGCAAGTGATAGCCTCGGCTTCTGACGGACTGTTCATTGCAGGTGTGTACCCAGACGGGCGTGTTCGTTACTTTGCCATAGACCTGCAGCAATAACGGCAATAAATAGGCAGAGAAGAAACAGCGTGCGCCGTCACCCCCGGCAAGAGTGGGGGGTGACGGCGCGCGTTTTTTTCCCTTTCTAACACGTCACCTGTTTTAATGGCTTGCATTGCGCAAACCCCTTTCAAATCAGAAGCCAGTGTAAAGGTATGGCATACTTATATAGACAGCTAATCAGAACCCGCCCTACTTCAGCTCGTCGAGGTAAAAACAGAGCCGCCCACCCTCATCGCCAATGTCGGATTCGGCATCATACCACGAGATGAGGAGGAACTTGTAAAAACGCTCACCATCGGCGGAACGGACGCAGTAGGTGTGTCCCGACGCCGTGTAGACAGGAGGCGGGCCGGAGAAAGACATTGCTTGCGAGAGAACCGGGTTTGCACTGGCCACCATAGTCCGCGGGCCGGAATTGGGGTCGAACCACGGATATTGTTCGAAATCCTCGAACTTGATGAGACCTTGCTTGGCCATTTGGGTAAGGTGCGACGTCCAGTCGGCCGCGGAGTAGACGATGGAGACTGAGGCTGAGTCATCCTCCTCGAACACGACGCCCTCCACCTGCGCCTTTGAGGTCCACTTTTCATAGGCGCCGTATCCGAGGTCGGCACCTCCGCCATGCCCCACCCCGCTCGTGCCGCTATTGGTGCGCATCTGATACCCGCAGAATGCGACATCCCACTCGAGGGCTACGGCTTCATTAGTCTTCTGCTCGCCCTCGCGTATATCTCTGTTAGGGGCAGCCTCATTATACATCTTGCCCGTGCGTAGGTTGATATAGAGCCAGTCGTTGGAAACACCACTCTTGTAGCCCGTGACGCGCGGCAGGCGCTGGCCGGTGAAAGGTTCCGCCTCATATTCCACACAAGCGGCAGCGGAAAGCAAAGCGGCGCAGGCGGCCACCTGCGCCAGGAGCTTATACTTCATCATAAGTTCTTTCGTTTTAAAGCCCTCACGACCTCATCAAACAGCACCTCGGCCTGAATGTGGAAACGAGCGCCGGGAGAAGCCGGGACGTTGAACACCGTGACACCCGAGCCCAGAGTCTCCGGCACATAATTGAAGACATTGTCGACCCCCGCCGTCAGCTTGAGCTTGTTGAAAAACGTCTGTGACACAGATACGTTACAAATGGCGTAGGCGGGCAACTCGCAGCGGAAATAGGCGTTGCGGCTGGCGCCGTCTATGGTCAGTCGATCTTGCACATCGAACTTTTTAGCCCCCATAAAAGAGGCTGAGAATGTGGCACCGAAACGATAATTGCGGAGCGAGACCCGATAGTCAATGCTGCCGGTGGCCGCATGAGGCGAAGTGGAGCTTACGCGGATTCCGTCAAGGCTCGAGACGTCGACATAGGAGTATGTGCCGTTTAACGTGAAACGATCGAGAAAATGCCAGCGCAATAAGGCCTCCACACCCAGAAGGCGCTGGCTGCTGAGGTTGGTGTACTCGAAGTTGTATTGCATGTCGTAGACCCTCCAGACGCCCTCAATCTTATCATGGAAGACATTGGCATACGCGTTGGCTGACAAGAAGAAGGAGTCGTCGGAGAACTCTGCCCCCAAGCTGAAGTAGTTGTTCTTCTCGGGTTGCAGAGACTCGTTGCCCTTAATCATAAACATGCCGAGATGATCCCAGTTGAAAAAGAGCTCCTTGATGGAGGGGGAGCGGTAGCCCATGGAATAATTGGCACGGAACGCCCAAACAGGCGAGGCAGTCCACTTGACAGCCAGTTTCGGCATGGCCATGAGCCCAAAAGCCTTACTGAAATTAGACCTGACGCCCGCCGACAACATCCACTGCGGCGAGATGGCCCACTCGTCTTGGATGAAATACTCGGTCTCACGCAGGGTGCGGCGTCGCATGGTGTGGCTGGCATCGCCATTGAAACGGTCTGACACGAGATCGTCACTTATTCCCTCCACTCCCAAAATAAGCTCGTGCCCGTCGAAGTATGAAGAAGAGAGCGAAAGGCGCGGCTGAATGATTTTGCTATCGTAGACCTTTAGACGGCGGTCGACGCGCTCATGCCTCTTGAAACGCTCATAGAAATCGGCGTGCATGCTGAGCGTCAGTTTGAACCAGTCTTTGAAAGTCCAATAAAGCTTGCCTCCGACAGTCCAGTCTTCCGACTGGCTGAAAATCATGTCTTGAACCAAATCGTATGAGTTCATAAAGAAGTAGCTGCCGTAGGCCAGAATCGACAGCCCGTCGCAAGGGTCGATGAAGATCTTTTGCTGCGCCGATATGTGCTCAGTGCCCTCAATGCCCATGGGCGGACGCTCGGCGGAGCTCACCACCAAAGTGTCCGACACCAAAAAGGGGTTGGCCTCGGCGGTGTATAACTTCCTGTCCTTCCCGTCTTGATACATGAAGAAAGCGTCTGACGAGCTGTACCACACATCGGTCTGCGACGTGAGGTGTTTTCCCGCCTTGAAACCGGCCGACACCCACCCCTGCAAGTTTGGCTTGTCGGCGTTCTTCTCGTACATATACAAAAAATCATACTTGGAGGGCGACTTGTAGTTCTTCTCGTTCATCTGCCCCCAGCGCGCTCCCGCCTGAATGTCTATCGGCTTCGACGTCTTCTTCGTAATGAGGTTGATAACCGCGCCTGACGCCCTGCTGCCGTAGAGAGTGGAGCTTGCGCCCTTGACGACCTCAATGCGGTCAATGGCGTGGAGGTTAAACCTCTCATAATCAAGATTTCCGGCCATATCTCCCGTCATGCGCTCGCCATCCATCAGGAAGAGCACATGCCTCGCGTCAAGCCCCTGCATGGATATCTCATTGCCAAAGCCCACCTTCTGGATATTGAGTCCGGGGGTCTCTTGCTGGAGGGCCTGCTGCAAATTCCCGTAGCCCGCCTCTACAAGCTGCTTGCCACCAATGACCTGCGTGGAGACCGGGCTGAGCTTAATGGGGCGCGCCGCCCGGCTTCCCGTCACCACGACCTCGTTTACCTTCATGACATCCTCCTTCATGAAGAGGCGCACGTCCGTCACGCTATTTGGCACGTCGCCTTGGAGGGTGACGAACCCGAGAGAGGACACCCGGTAATGCGCATGGACGACACCTTTGCCCAACGAAACGGTGGCGACTCCGTCGGCATCTGTCACAGCCAAAACATCCGGCACGGAAAAATCGCCAGTGTAAGAGAGAGCCACAGCGGCGGATATGACTGGCAACTCTGTCCCTTCCTCAAGGACGGTGAACTTCAGCACTCTCTGCGCCCTGGCCAGCAGACCGCAAAGAAAGAGCATAAGAATGAATATAAGTCGGTAAGTGTGCATCTATCAACGTGAAGAGAATGCACAAATTTAACACAATAAGACTTATGAATATTGTTATTTAAACTTAATTCAAGTACACAAGACCGAATGGGAACGACATGCCCCCACCGGGAAAAAGAAATCCCCCGCGGGCAATAGGCTCACGAGGGACTGATGTTTTGAGTTTATGCGTTCAAACGCCGGAGCGCAACATGAGTTTACTCCCACTCTATGGTTGCGGGCGGCTTGGAACTGATGTCGTAGACCACGCGATTGACACCCCTCACTTTGTTAATGATGTCATTTGAGACACGAGCGAGGAAGTCGTATGGCAGATGCACCCAATCTGCCGTCATGCCGTCAGTCGAAGCAACGGCGCGGAGCGCAACGGCGTTCTCATAGGTCCTCTCATCACCCATGACACCTACAGAGCGCACAGGCAAGAGGATTACGCCAGCCTGCCAAACATCGTCATAAAGACCCTCGGAACGAAGGGCTGAGATGAAGATGTCGTCAGCCTCCTGAAGCACACGGACTTTCTCCGGGGTGACATCTCCAAGAATTCGGATGCCAAGACCCGGGCCTGGGAAAGGATGTCGGCCGAGCAGGTTCGGCGCGATCTCGAGTGCGGCGCCGACACGGCGGACCTCGTCCTTGAAGAGAAGACGAAGAGGCTCAACAAGTTTGAGGTTCATCTTCTCGGGGAGGCCGCCCACATTGTGATGGCTCTTGATGGTGGCCGAAGGCCCGTTGACGGAAGTCGACTCGATGACGTCAGGGTAGATGGTGCCCTGCCCCAGCCAACGAGCGTCCTTAATCTTCATGGCCTCAGCATTGAAGACCTCGATGAAGTCGGCGCCGATGATCTTGCGCTTCTTCTCAGGCTCCGTGACGCCGGCGAGATCCTTCATAAACCGGTCAGTGGCGTCGACGCCAATGACGTTGAGATCCATGTCCTTATACTGTGCGAGGACTCCGTCGAACTCGTTCTTGCGCAAAAGGCCGTTGTTTACGAAAATACAAGTGAGGTTCTTTCCGATGGCCCTATGGAGAAGAACCGCAGCCACGGTGGAGTCGACACCGCCGGAGAGGCCGAGGATGACCCTGTCTTGTCCCACCTTGCGGCGGATCTCAGAAATGGAGCTCTCGATGAAAGAAACCGGGGTCCAGTTCTGGCTGCATCCGCAAATGCCGACCACGAAATTGTGCAAAATCTTCGGGCCCTCAGCCGAATGGAAGACCTCGGGGTGAAACTGGATGCCATAAGTTTCCTCGCCATCGATCTTAAAAGCAGCGTTGGGGACGGTCTCGGTCGAGGCGAGAAGCCTGAAATTGGCAGGCATCTTGACGATCGTGTCGCCGTGTGACATCCAGACTTGGCTTTGCGCAGACACACCCAGGAAAAGCGGCGACCCTGGCGCGCCGATTGTCATTATGGCGCGTCCGTACTCGCGGGTTGCGCTGGGCTCGACCTCGCCGCCGTTAGAGTGGACGAGATATTGCGCACCGTAGCAAACCCCGAGCACAGGGACCTTACCGCGGATTCCGCTGAGGTCAATGGCGGGAGCCCCTTCCTGGCGTACTGACGCGGGGCTGCCCGAAAGAATTACGCCTCTGACGCTTGAATCAATCTCAGGGCACTTATTATATGGGTGTATCTCGCAATAGACGTTCTGCTCACGCACACGCCGGCCGATTAGCTGCGTGTATTGCGAGCCGAAGTCTAAGATTATAATCTTCTCCATAAAATAGAACTCTTTTCTTTTGTGTAAAACAAACGCGAATATAGCTCAAAAACACGTCCATTGCAAAACAGAGGCGGCGTGGCTTAAGACTTTATTCAAATGTAATGTGCGCCAATACCGAGGGCCGCTGATTGCTCCGCCAACTTGCGGCGTACGGCGCTTTCTGCAAAATAGTACTAAATTTGCGAAGACGCAGTGCGTAAAAACAAGAGACAATATGATACAAAGAGTACAAAGCATCTTCATCATCTTGGCCGCCTTAGTCATGGCGAGCCTCATTGTGTGGCCCATTGACACGTTCGGCAGCTCGCAGGGCATGGCCGAGCTGCACTGGGACGGTGTTTTTGACGTAACCCCGGGTTCGTCAGAGCCTGTAATACGACGGATGATAGCCCTCGCATTCATTATAGTGGCTCCGATAGTACTTAACGCGGTCGGCCTTTTCACGTTCAAGAAGCGGCAGCTGCAGATGAGGCTGGTCGGCATAGCCGCAGGCATCGAGATTTGCGTAGGCGCGGTTCTGGTCTACATCAGCACTGAGACCGGGAGCGGGATGGGCGCGGAATGGCACTTCTGCATCCGATGGATGCTGCCTGTAGCCGCCGCCATACTCGACATCATGGCATACAGGAAGATATCGGATGACGAGGCGTTGATACGCAGCCTTGACAGACTGAGGTAAGGGGACAAAATCCAAAAGAGGAAGCGGGGACGTGCGGCATGCGCGCCCCCGCTTCCTCTTTGTCATGACAGCCGCCGCCTACCTCTCCTCTGAAAGGCGAACATACTTCAGCCCGTCAACATCCCCCTTCGTGACAACGACGAGGGCGAAAGGCCGGATTGAGTAAGACAAGCGCCCGCCCCTCTCTACGCCGTATGACACCACGAGCGTGTCTGCGTTTGCCGTGAGGCGGGTAACGTTAACATCTGTCTCCATGTTCGTCTCGGGCAGAACGACAGGCACTGCCACCTCATTCTCAAAATCTATAACCGTAGGCGCGTTGAACATCGTAGTTGCCATGCCCAACACGGAGTCCCGCTCTTCAACACTCCTTATGAATGGCGGCACCGACTCGACATCATTATTGACAAAATAGGCATCCGCGATGCGGAAGGGCACGGAACCGCCTTTCCTCTCGCAACCGCTCAAAACAACCATGGCAAAGGAGGCCAAAACAGAAAAGACACGAAACATACAGGTTGACATTTTATGTTTTGGAAAACACGTGGCAAAAAGCATGCCACTTGAGTCCATTCAAGCCCGCAGACCACCCATTATGTAACAATTCCAAACCGCAAGACCAAAGTATATTTTAAATCAATATTATTATGGGAGTTTTAGATATTATTTAAAAGAAAAAATATGCAATATCCATGCAATTTGATAGCTTTGTAAAACACAACAAAAACATAAAGCACATACAACGAGAGTATATTAATCAGCCAACACTCTCGGCATTTAACACAGACATAATAGCCTAACCTCGTAAAAACCCAATACTATGAAAAAGACAATTATTGCCTTGGCATCGATTGCCACCTTGGCGGCAATGTCCTCGACCCGATCATTGGCCCAGGAAGCGGAGAGCGCGCCGGCGTCTGACTCCAACGAAGACGCGAGCCTGTGGTCGTTCTCGGCTGGTGCCGACCTGGTGAGCGCATACTTGTGGCGCGGCGCTTTTAACGCTGGCGCGAGCTTTCAGCCTTCATTAGGCGTGTCATGCGGCCCGGTGACCCTCGGAGCCTGGGGGTCGACCGACTTCAGCGGCGAGAACAAGGAGGTAGACCTTTGCCTATCGTTGGAGAAAGGCGGTTTCACAGCATCGGTGACGGACTACTTTTATCCCGGCGAGGGCGGTTTCTTTTGCTGGGACAAGGACGAGACGTGCCACCAGTTGGAGCTTGGCTTAGGTTACGACTTCGGAGCGAAGACCAATGTGCCGATAGCCATATCATGGAACACGATGTTGGCCGGTGACGACCTTGATGAGGATGGCGACCGCCAGTTCTCAAGCTACTTCGAGATTGACTACTCCCTCCAGGTCAAGTCGGTAGGCGTTGAGATAGGAGCCGGCTTCACTCCGTTCGACAGTTTCTACCAAGACGGCACGAGCGGCTTCAACATGGTGAACCTCTCAGTGAAAGGCTCATATGAGATTGAGTTCACCGACAAGTTCCACTTGCCAGTCTTTGCGCAATTCGTACTGAACCCAAATAGCGAAGATGTACACATGGCTTTCGGCTTCACCTTTTAGGTAATCAGAGTTGCCAAACGTTCAAGCCCGGCAGACACGGAGTCATG
>SFOL01000076.1 GCA_004552385.1 Bacteroidales bacterium
TGACAGTCAGCCCGCGCAATCTAAAGAACTAATCTTGAAGCCTGCCTTAAGACGGGCTTATGCCATAAGCGCAAACATTAACGCAACTCGGCGCCGAGCTCTCGGGCAAAGGCCGCAGTAAGCTGGCTCATGACTTTTTCTATCTGCTTATCGGCGAGGGTCTTCTCATCATCACGAAGGATGAACGTGACGGCATATGACTTTTTACCCTCGGGGAGGTTCTTGCCCTGGTAGACGTCGAAGAGCGAAACGTTTTTGAGGAGCTTCTTCTCGACCTTGCGCGCCACCTGGCAAACATCGGCAAAGGAGACCTTGACATCGACAAGAAGTGCGAGGTCTCGCTTGACTGACGGATATTTAGGGACCGGGGCGAAATGGACCTTGTTCTGCTGCGCACTCTTGGCGATGAGCGTCGGCACGTCAAACTCGGCATAGTAGACCGGCGCGTCAATGTCGAACTTGGCGAGTACGGATGCGCCGACCATGCCGTATTTGACGAGCGTTTTGGTCTTATCCACCTTAAGGACGAGGCCCTCAGCGAACATATCGTCCTGCAAAGGCTCCTCGGCGATGGCAGAGGCGTTAAGGCCAAGCCTTGAGATGACGTTGTTGACCTCTGCTTTGAGGTCGAAGAAAGAGACCTCCTGCGCCTTGGTGTTCCAATTGGGCTCGGTTTTAAGCCCCGTCATGAGGAGGGAGAAGTGATAGCTCTCGCTATAATTCTTATAGTCCGCCTTGTCGGCCCCAGCTTTGATAGACTGGACGTTGCCCATCTCGAAAAGCTTGAGATTGGGGTTACGATGGTTTCGGTTGAGCCTTGTGACCTCGAGCGCGCCAAAAATTAGCGACTGTCGGAGCACGTTTAGGTCAGAGCTGAGCGGGTTGGCCAAAGTGACGTTGCACTCGGCCGGGCAAGACTGCGGCAGGACGTCAGAATATGCGGCTTTGGTGAGGGTGTTGTTCATAATCTCCTGGAAGCCGCGGCTGGCGAGCATATCACCAATGATGTTCATGACCTTTGTCCTGTCAGGCTTTGGCGCATAGACCACAGTCGTGTGATTGTCTCCCGGGAGCTCAATCTTGTCGTAGCCGTAGATGCGGAGTATGTCCTCTACGACATCCGCCTCGCGGGTCACGTCTACACGATAGCGCGGGATGCGCAGATCCATCTCGTCACCGTCGTCAGCGACGACTTTCATCTCAAGACAATTCAAT
The DNA here is from genome assembly GCA_004552385.1 of Bacteroidales bacterium. GTDB lineage: Bacteria > Bacteroidota > Bacteroidia > Bacteroidales > Marinilabiliaceae > W3P20-009. The sequence goes on from SFOL01000076.1 coordinate 1,216, forward strand.
ATGGTCTGCAAGGTCTCCTCCGGCACCTGTTTGCCGATAAGGCTGAAACAACGCTTACGGCTGATCTTCACCTCGAAAGGCTTGACTGGCTCCGGGTAGACGTCGGTGATGTCTGACACAATCCGACCGCCAGCAACCTCTTTGATGAGCATGGCGGCGCGCTTCAGCGCATATATGACGGCATCGGGATCAGTCCCGCGCTCATAGCGGAAGCTGGCGTCGGTGCTGAGCTGGTGACGCCTGGCCGTCTTACGCACGGAGACGGGGTTGAACCACGCGCTCTCGATAAAGACTCGCTTGGTGTCGGCACTGATGCCGCTATCGAGACCACCAAAGACGCCTGCTATGCACATGGGCTCCTCGGCGTTGCAAATCATAAGATCATCAGAGCTAAGCTTTCGCTCAACGCCATCGAGCGTGACGAAGGGCGTCCCCTCGGGGCAGTTCTTTACGACAATCTTGCCGCCTTTAATCTTGTCAGCATCGAAAGTATGGAGAGGCTGGCCGATGCCGAAGAGAATGTAGTTGGAGACGTCCACGACATTGTTTATCGGGGTGAGCCCTATAGACTTGAGAGCCTTCTGGAGCCACTCCGGGGACTCGGCGATGGTGACCCCGTCAATCAGAATTCCACTGTAACGCGGGCACGCCTCGTGATTCTCGACCTGTACCTCAATGCCCTTTCCACTCTCGTCGACGCGGAAGCTGTCGACAGAGGGCTTGGAGAGCGTCGCAGAGCCGCCGCGAGCGTTGACGGCGGCGAAAACGTCTCTCGCCACGCCCCAATGCGACGCGCCATCGGCACGGTTAGGAGTGATGTCGACCTCAAAACAAGTGTCTGACTCCACGTGGTAATAATCTTTGGCGAGAGTGCCGACCGGGACGTCGTCCGGCAAGACGATGATGCCGGATTGGTCATTGCCGACACCTATCTCGTCCTCGGCGCAAATCATGCCGTTTGAAGGCACGCCGCGGAGTTTGGAAGGCTTGATGGTGAACTTCTGGTCGCCATCATAGAGCACAGTTCCCACGGTTGCCACTACGACCTTCTGGCCGGCGGCGACGTTGGCCGCGCCGCAAACAATATCAAGAGGCTCGGCCGCGCCGACATCAACCTTGGTCACATGCAGATGGTCCGAGTTGGGATGAGCCTCGCACGTCAGCACTTTGCCAACGACAAGCCCCTCGAGGCCGCCCTTGATGCTCTGCGTATGCTCCATCCCATCGACTTCGAGGCCTATGGACGTGAGGAGCGCAGAAAGCTCCTCCGGCTTGATATTAAGATTGATGTAGCTTTTCAGCCAGTTGTATGATACGTTCATTGTGCTTGTGTGAAGTCTGTTTTTGAGGTTTCCGCGAAGGTATGAATTATTACTAAACTAAGCCTTCACTGATTTGGGATTATCTTTCTCGTCATGCCCCCGTCCACGACTATGTTCTCAGCGTTGATGAAGTCGGAGCCGTCTTCTATGATGAAACGCACGACGCGCGCGACATCCTCTGGCCTGCCGACCCTGCCGGACGGAGGCAGCGTGGCGGAGGGCGACGGATCTATGTCCGGTTCGTATATCTTGCCGGGCGAGATGCTGTTGACCGTGATCCCGTAGGGCGCGAGCGACAATGCCAAGGAGTGCGTGAGGGAGCTTATGGCACCTTTGGCCGCGGAATGGACATCGTTGCCCGGCGCGCTCTGCCGCGAGCAAGACGAGCATATGTTGACAATGCGGCCGAAAGACGGCACAGGAGCCCCGTCATGGCCTTTTCGCAAGCAGGCCATCTGCTGCGCACCTATGAGCACAGGCCTGACATCGGTGGCCATCGTGGAGTCGAAGAGCTCCGGAGTGAAGTCGAGTATGTCCGCCTTGCGCTTCAGGGCGACATTGTTGACAATGACATCCAGGCCGCCCCATTTCTCGGCGACGTCGCGTAGAAACGCCATGTAGTCCCCGGCGTCAGCGACGTCGACATGATAGAAATCAGAGCCTGTGCGCAGCGCCGTCTCTCGGCCGGCCACTTCGTCGATGTCGCAAAAGGCGACCTTATGCGCAGCCACGCGCAGCGACCGCACTATGTGGCTGCCGATGCCCTTGGCGCCACCAGTGACGACGACGCGACGCGAGGCGGTCGGAGAGCGCTTAGGCCTCACGGGCTTGTAGGGGGCATTCAGATGCTCCTCGAACTTCTTCTCCAGATAGTTGTCCGCCATGGCCGGGGCATTCTCTACTCAATATCAATAATTTTATCAATCTTCATGAGCGACAACAGCTTGCGGACATCCGGCTGGACATTTCGCAGGATGAAGCTGCGATTCTGCTCGCGTGAGGACTTGACACCGCTGATGAGGACGCTAACGCCCGTGGAGTCCATATATTTGATATTTGAGAGGTCGAGATAGACGTTGCTGGAGCCGGCTGAGAATTGCAGGGCGAGAGACTTTTTGAGTTCTCCCGCGTTCGTTACGGTGAGGCGGTCAACTTCAACAGGGGTCAAAACGACACCCTCGAGTCCCTTTTTTACATCAATCATGACGATGCTTGTTTTGAGTGTAATGTTTTATCTGTTTATTATCAACAATCAATCTGCCGAGCGCGACCGAAAGGCAAAGCTCCGACGCAAAGGGGAACCCGCTAAGAAGAGCGGCTCACCCGTCAAGCTGCCCGATCTCACTAACTGCACGAGAGGACTGCAATTTACAAAAACGGATCAGATCATGCAGCGTTTTTTTCGACATGTTGGCCTCTGCCCATTCGTTCAGGTCGGGCTGGAGCGAGTTCATCTGCTCCTCATAGAGCTGACGCCTGCTTGGGGCGAGCTCGACGGAGACGGAGGACAGAAGCAGTTTTTTGCTTACAACCTCAATTTTTTTCAGAGACGCCGCCATCTCGTCCATCCCCATAGACAGAGCCGTGGACTTGACAGAATGAGCCTCACGCGCCAAGGCCTCAAGGCTGTCATTCTCGAGCAAAGCGTCGAGCGTTGCTCCAAGAGAACGCATCTGCTCGGCGAAAAGCCCCAGAAGCTCAGCGCGCATGGTCCGGTCGCCTGCGCAAGCCTTGTCAACGTAGCTGAAGTCAAGCAAATGCATAAGGAGGTCGGTCAAATCAGTTGAGCACCCGCAAGAGCACCTGTATGAGCCGCTCGCCACGCAGGTCTTTCGCGATGACCCGTCCCTCGCTATCCACGAGGACCGACGAGGGGATGGAGTGCACGCCATAGGTCTGCGCCGCGGAGCATTGCCACCCCTTAAGGTCTGAGACATGAATCCAGTTCAAACCGAGCGCGTCGACGGCCTTGAGCCATGACTCTCGGTTAGAGTCGAGCGAGACCCCGACGACCTCCAAGCCTTTGCGCTTAAAGAAGTCGTAAGCCCTCTTCACCGTTGGCATCTCGGCTCGGCACGGCCCGCACCACGATGCCCAGAAATCAATGAGTGTCACCTTGTTTGCCTTGACGACATCAGACACTTTGACCATTTTGCCATCGCGGTCGGGCAAAGAGAAATCTACGAAAACACCGTTCTTCGCCTGCTTTTGCATGCGCTCATTCTCAATATTAGCCATGGTGGCTACGTAGCCTGGCAGTTGCGGATTGTTCTTGGCGAGCAAGGCGGACAAGGCTGCGAAGTCGGCATCCGGCAAGGCGGTGTAGTACATTGAGAACACGAGATCAGCCACCAGGGAGGTGGGGTGCGCCTTGACGAAAGAGGACACGTTGCGCGCACGCTCCGCACCCAGAGAGTCGATGGCGTTTTTGCACAAAGCCTGGTCGGCTATTGACAGGTTGCCTCTGCGCGACGCCTCAACATACGGCCGCATTTGCGACATAATCTCATTGTCATGCTGCGAGAACGAGCGCCAAAGGGAGTTAGAGACGCTCTTCGGCACCTCGGCAGTACGCTCGGGATCCTTAAACAGCCTGACCCACAAAGAGCCGGGCTCGACGATAACGTCGCTGCCGAAAGCCGGCCGCCCCTCCTTGACGCCCAAAAGGAAGAGAAGATGCGCCCCGTCCGTCTGGCCTTTAAACTCAAAAGCCCCGTTATGGTACACCGCGGTGTCGACAGGCATAAGGTTGCGCCCGCTGACCCTGGCAAGGATGACGGTGTCACCGTTGGCGCCGCCATCAACAACCCCGCGGATTGAGAAAGCACCGTCAGCAGACTGCGCCTTAACTTGTGACAAAGAAGACGCCACGCACGCCATAACGGCCACAAAGACGGAACGAAGATAAATACCCCTCATTGTAAAATGCTCGTTACACATTGATAACATCTTGCGAAGATATGAAAAAACAACGATAAGCGGCGCGGCCTCGCTGAGAAACACAATCTTAGGGGACTCCAGTCCCGTAGCGCCGCGACAAGAAAGCGGCCCGAGCGCAATTACGCGCGGGCCGCCAGATGTTAGCTTGCTTATGATCGCTTGTCATTGTTTTTCAAAAACAGACGAGCTGACGCGCGACCCGTCTACCTGTTTTTGCGCCCGAGGAGCGCAAGCACGCCATTGACGAACGTGAGCGGATGGACAGGATTGCCCGGCACGTAAAGGTCGACATGTAAGCCATCAAGCACCGAACGGCGCAAAGCGGGGCTTCCGTCGAAAATACCGCCCGAAATGGCATCGGTGCCAGCCAGGATGAGCAACTTAGGATCCGGGACGGCATTGTAGGCGTCAAGGAAGGGCTCGGCCATATTCTCGGAAACCGGGCCCGTCAGTACTATCCCGTCGGCATGCCTTGGCGACGCGACAAAGTCGATGCCGAAACGGCCGATGTCGAAGTTGACGTTACCCGTGGCATTGAGCTCCATCTCGCAGCTACCGTCACCTCCGGCCGAGACCTCCCTCAGCTTGAGCGAGCGGCCGAAGATGGACCTAATCTCCTTGCGCACCTTGTCTGGGTCGAGCGCGACCGGAGAGTCAGCGCCTTCGCTTATGACGAGGGCCTCGCGGCTATTTGTGGCCAAATGGTAATCTTTGGTGAACCTTATCTTATCAGGGCAGGCGAACATGCACTCACCGCAAAACGTGCAGCGGCCAAGGTCGATGGCCAACGGGCGCGCCGTGATGGCTCCCGTGGGGCAAAGCTCGACAAGAGAGTCCTCGTCGGCCGGGGTGGAAGAGATGACGGGCCTGCCGCGGAAGACGCCGGGGACGTCAGTTGTGGTCACGTCTGGAATATATTGCCGCCCCTGATGGAAAAGGATGCGCAGAGAATCAAACATTACGCGTGATGACTATTAATCTTGGTAAAAAGGGAAACGGATGCGCTAAAGGTCATGACCGCAATAGCTCAGGTCGAAACTCTTATTGCATATAGGGAAGTCTGATATGCCGTTGCCTCGCACCGCCATGGCGAGCCCCATCCAGTTGTGCACAGAAGGGTCCACGACCTTGTAGGCGGCGAGTCGTCCCTCCGAGTCTGTGACGCCCGCATGTACGCAGACGCCTCGCCAGCCCTCGACGAGGGATATGCACATCTTGCCCGGCAGGAGCCTCCCAATGGACACCCTGCCGCGCTCGTCGCCCTCGGGGCACTCCGCAATGAGGCGGCGGATGTTGCCGATAGACTGCAACACCTCCTCATACCGCACCCTGGCGCGCGCATAGACGTCGCCGGAGCGCTTAACCACAGGCTCGAGGCCCAAGCCGCCATACAGCAGGCAGGGGTGCGACGCCCTGACGTCACGGGCCACCCCCGACGCCTTGGCCGCCATGCCCTCCAAGCCGAGGCGGAGCGCCAGCTCGGTGGTGACGACCCCGGTGCGCTCTATTCGGGACAAGACCGACGGCAGATCGAACATCTGCTCCGCCATCTCACGGAAATCGGGCTCGAAAGCCTCGATCGCCTTAATCCACTCGTCGGCCAAAGACCTCGTGAATGGGAAATTGGAGTACCCTGGCCTGATGAGGCTCTTGGCGAATCGGCTGCCGCACCACTTTTGGAAGAAATTTATCATCGGTGTGCGAAGCCTGCCGAATACCGCGTTACCGAGCTGATAGGCAATGTCTGTGCAGATGGCGGAGAGGTCTCCTGTGTGGACCGCGATACGCTCCTGCTCGAGCGCCACCGTACGGTCAAAAGCCAGACGAGGATCGACCTGCGCCCCGGCCAAAGCCTCATACATGAGCGCAAAAGCCGTTGAATGCCCCACGACGGTGTCGCCCGCCACGCCCTCGGCAATGGTGGCGCGCTGCAACAGCTTCTCCTTGGCGAGCATGAGCGACTCTACACCGCGATGTTGCCAACCGAGCTGAATCTCGAGATGGTGGATCTTCTCGCCCTCGCAAATGAAACGGAAATGACCAGGCTCGATTATGCCCGCGTGAATGGGACCCACGCCCACGCGGTGGAACTCCTCGCTCTCGATGTCGAAAAACGGGTAGTCGTATATGTCCCCCCCCTCCTTGCGATCGTGCGCATATCGCAACGGCTTAAGCCAAGGATGGTTTGAGAACTTCACGCCGAGCGATTCGCACAGTTCCCGCTCAAAGGCGTGCATCTCGGGCCTCTCAGCCGATAGCGACAGGAGCGTGTCAGACAGGGCCGCGGACGCGCCAAGCACCTCAAGGGTGTGCGCCTCGTCATCGGCCACCACGGCATAAAGACTCACATCATGGTCGGACGACATGCGGCCGAAATAGAGCAGGCAATGGCATGAGGGCTTCTCGAGCCGCGAAAGGACAGATGAGTAGAATGTGGCGTAGTCAGTAAGTCCGACAGCCTCAACATCGAAAGCGAGTCCGTTAGAAACAAACATTTGATACTCTTAAAATCAATGGTTGCAGACCTTGCTAACGTCGACAGTGAAGCCGTCAGCCTCCGCCGGCATGAACTTACCCTTGGCCTCAAGGAAATCGACCAGCTCTGCAGCCGTCATGCCCTCCGCCGAGCAAGTGCAGAACCTCTCATCGGGGCCGAACTTGGCGATTATGGCCTCGACGAGCTCCCGTCGGGAGGCATAGGAGTTGCCCTCCATCATGTGGAGGACATCGTGTCCGTGTGTCATAACGTAAACAAGAAAATGGCTGAGTGTGTATTAATGAAAAAGTCGCCCAATAGCAATCTACTGAGCGACTAAAACCTTTGCGGTGAGGACGAGGCTCGAACTCGCGACCCCATGCGTGACAGGCATGTATTCTAACCAACTGAACTACCCCACCAAAGGAATTGTTTTCAAGAAATAAGCGGTGAGGACGAGGCTCGAACTCGCGACCCCATGCGTGACAGGCATGTATTCTAACCAACTGAACTACCCCACCGTTTCGCTTACTGCTTCAGATTAGTTGGCGGTGAGGACGAGGCTCGAACTCGCGACCCCATGCGTGACAGGCATGTATTCTAACCAACTGAACTACCCCACCAAGAAATAAAACCTCAGCAGTAAGCTTCAATATGTCTGCTTTCAGAGGCGAGCCGCTTAGGCTTCGTTCCCGATTGCGAGTGCAAAGTTAAGTGATTTTTCTTTCGTCGCAATAGTGAAGGCCAATATTTTTCCACAAAATTTTTACTTGCTTTTTACAC
>SFOL01000015.1 GCA_004552385.1 Bacteroidales bacterium
GGTGGCGATAACATCTATGCTCAATTCGCCCGCAGTGAGACGAAATTTATTGGCGCGCTAATTACTTAGAAGCGTTGATTTTGTCCAGAGTTCCCATGACCTCGAGGACGTGCTGACGGCTGGTCTCAAGGAGAGCCTTCTCCTCGTCATTGAGAGCGAGCTCGATGACCTTCTCAATACCATTCTTGCCGAGGACTACAGGGACACCGAGATAGCAGTCGTTGATACCATACTCACCCTCGAGCTTGCAGCAGACGGGGAATACGCGCTTCTGATCCTTGACGATGGCCTCAACCATCTGAGCAGCAGACGCGCCGGGAGCGTACCATGCTGAAGTGCCCATAAGCTTGACGAGCTCACCGCCACCATTCTGCGTGCGCTTTACGATAGCGTCGAGCTTCTCCTTGCTGATGAGGTCGGTAACAGGGATGCCGGCGACAGTGGTGAAGCGTGGCAGCGGCACCATGGTGTCGCCGTGGCCGCCGAGAAGAAGACCCTGGACGTCCTTTACTGAGACACCGAGCTCCTCGGCGATGAAAGCCTTATAGCGAGCGCAGTCAAGCACACCGGCCATGCCCATGACGCGAGCGCGAGGGAACTTGCTGGTGATGTGTGCCTGATAGGTCATGACATCGAGAGGGTTGGAGACGATGATGATGATGGCGTTGGGGCTTGCGGCAACGACATTCTCAGTGACAGTCCTGACGATGCCAGAGTTGACACCGATAAGGTCGTCGCGGGTCATACCCGGTTTGCGGGGAAGGCCAGAAGTAATGACGACAACGTCAGAGTTAGCCGTCTTGCTGTAGTCGTTGGTGGAGCCAACGGTCTTAGTGTCATAAAGAGTGATGGGGGCTTTCTGGTAGATGTCGAGAGCCTTGCCCTCAGCCACACCCTCCTTGATATCGACAAGGACAACCTCATTGGCGACCTCACGGTAAGCGAGAACGTCAGCCACTGTAGCGCCTACGTTACCGGCGCCAACAACTGTTACTTTAGCCATTTCTGTTTATTGAATTTAGGTTTTTTCTTTTCGTATTGCTGTCCACAAAAATAAGAATGTTAGGTGAAATACGGAAATATTTCTTTATTTAATTTTCTCATCACAGAGGCAACTTGTCAATAATTGCGACTGGCTAAACCACACTTGTTAAACACGAGCGGGGCGGGATGACTCTCACTCCGAGCCACCCCGCCCCACCTGGTGTTTCATGGGCTGATAAAGACCCCGCTACGGCCTATCCGGCGTTCTCCGCCGCCTGATCCTCTTGCGACATCTGGTCGATGAGGAAGTGTAGTCGGTTCTCGAGGTTGACGCGAGCCACGGAAGAGTCGATGTCAAGGAAAAGCAGACCCGTCCTGGGGCATACCTTTCGCAGGCGGTTCTCTATGCCTCGCGCCACGATGTGGTTTGCGATGCAGCCAAACGGCTGGAGGCACACGACCTTGTCGATGCCAGAGCGGCTGAGCTCCATGACCTCGCCGGCTATGAGCCACCCCTCGCCAAACTGGTTGACGAGGTTGAGCACCTTGGAGGCGTCGTCCGCCATCTCGAAGATTGAGCCCTCGGCCCTGTTGTAGCGGAAGCGGCTCTTGATCTTGTCCCACCTGCGGCCTCGGCTGTTGACGTAGTCGAGAAGGAACTTAGAGCCGATCTTCGACATCCAAGACGACTTCTCGATGTCGTGCTTGTCATTGACCTTATTATTGACAAAGGCCTGGAGCAGGAAGCTCATGAGAGACGGTACGACGACCTCGATGCCCTGCTCTTGGAGCCACTTGCTTATGTGCAGCTGGCCGAAGCTGTTGTATTTGATGTAAATCTCGCCGATTAGTCCAATGGCTCGCGGCTTGACATCCTTGACGCTGATGGCGTTGAACTCGTCCACGGCGTCCTCGAGCAGGCGGAAGAGCTTCTTGTCCTGCTTAGCCTCGACGGCCTCGATGGCCAGCCTGTGGTATTTATCGACAATGGCATGAGCGGTGCCGCCGACCGTCTCGCGGACGACCATGGCGCGCTCCATCATCGCGAGAGCCTCGGAGAATTGCACAACCTTGAGGGCGAGCGAGAGCGCGAGCCTGACGTTGATCTTGAACGCCGTCTGCTCATTGCCATAGGCCGTGCCGGTGTTGAGCGAGAGCAGCGGCACGTCGCCAAGCCCGGCCGTGACGAGGGCGTTCTTGATGAGAGCCAAATAGTTGGTGGCGCGGCACTGGCCACCCGTCTGAGTTATGCCCACCACATATTTCTCTCGCTCGTCGCGATGCTCAATCATGAACTTGACGATGTCGCCGACCACGAGCGTGGCGGGGTAGCAGACCTCGTTATGGCCGTACTTCAGACCTGTGGTTATGCTCTGCTCGTCTGGTTTGGGCAGGTTGATGAGGTTGAAACCGATGCGCTTGAAAACGCAGGGCAGGAACGGGGATAGAGAGTCGGAGAACCATGGCACGACGATTGTGCGCTCGGCCTTCTCTTTCTGAGTGAAGGCGTTGTGGACGGCCTTGTACTCATAGGTCTCGTTCTTGTGTCCGAGAGCGTTGCTCTGGCGAAGGCTCTCGACGAGAGAGCGCAATCGCAGCCTTACAGACCCCGGGCTGCTGATCTCGTCGACACGGATGACGGTGTGGTTCTTTCCGGCGGCATTCAGGATGTTGGAGCACTCGTCCATAAGGAATGAGTCGGGGCCGCATCCGAACGAGTTGATCTGGATGAGCTGCACATTAGCCGGCAGCTTGGCCACCCCGTGAGCGGCGTGGATGACCCTGTTGGGGTATGTCCACTGCGAGATGTAGTTCATCTCGAGGCACTCGTTGAGATCCTCACGGAAGACATCGTCGGAAATGATGTCGACACCGAGGTCGGTAACGATCTGCGCCACCCGCTGATTGATGAGCGGATCGATATGGTAGGGTCGTCCGGTCATGACAAAGATCATCTTGCCCGCCTTGATGTCGGCCTCGAGAATCTCGCGCTCTGTGGCAATGAGGTTGTTCTTGACCTCCATCTTCTTCTCGATGGCCAGCTTGACCGCCCTCTTGATGGTCTGGCGCATGACGCCAAGCGTCGTGAGGTAAGCGTAGCAGCTGTCATATATGGCCTTCTCGTCGACAAACGAGACAACGGGGGTGTCGAAGTGTATGCCGAAACGGCCCTCCGGGTTTACGGCAGAGCGTATGACATCGGGGTACCCGCTGACGACGGGGCAGTTGAAGCAGTTGGAGTCGTGCTCGTGCTCCTTGGTCTCCTTAATCACGAGCGGGTAGAATATCCTGGCCACCTTCTTCTCAATAAGGTTCATAATGTGGCCATTAGTGAGCTTTGCGGGGAAGCAGATATTGTCGCTCATTATGGAGAAAATGCCGCCGCGGAAGAGCCTCGTCGTACTCTCGTCGGACAAGACGGGCTTAAACCCGCACTCGCTGAAAAGTGTGTTCCAGAACGGGAAGTTCTCGAACATGTTCAGGACGCGCGGTATTCCGATGGCCTTTGGGTCGGCCACATCTACATTCGGATTGGCGAGGCTGAAGGTGTAGTGATACTTCTCGTCAATCTGGTTACGGCCTGGTGCGAGGCTCTTGCTCTTGGAGTGGAAGATGCGCTCACACTTGTTCCCGGCGAAGCTGACGTTGCCGTTAGGGAACTTGAAGCGGACCACCTGGCAGTTGTTTGTGCATCCGGAGCACAGTACGGTGTCGGTCTTGATGTCCTGAAGCGTGGCGAGCGTCCGCTCAGGGTCGAAAGTTGACGGAGCGGAGTCTATTTTCTTCTGCTCGATGGCATAAAGAGCTGAACCGTAGGCGCCCATAAGCTCAGGAGCGTCAGTTGTCCAGACCTCTTTGCCCGATAGAATCTCGAGCGCGCGGAGGACAGCCTTGTTCTTGAACGTTCCGCCCTGCGCCACGATGGTGGAGCCGAGACGGTTGAGGTTCTGCATCTTGAGAACCTTAAAGAGGCAGTTCTTGACGACAGAAATGGCGAGACCTGCGGCAATGTCTCCGGGATCCGTGTTTTGCCTCAGCGCCTCCTTGACCTTGGAGTTCATAAAGACGGTGCACCTGGTGCCGAGGTCGCAAGGGCGTGTGGCTCGGCAGGCCATCTCGGCGAAGTCCGGCAGTTTGATGTTCATCATGCCGGCAAAGCCTTGCAGGAAAGATCCGCAGCCGGACGAGCAGCTCTCGTTGAGCTCGATATTGGCCACAGCCCCGTTGCGTATGAAGATGGACTTTATGTCCTGTCCGCCGATGTCGAGAATGAAAGAGACTGCCGGGTTGACATAATGCGCGGCGCGGAAGTGCGCCATGGTCTCGACGATGCCGTAGTCGAGGTTAAGCGCGGCCTTGACCAGGTCTTCGCCATAGCCGGTTACGGCGGAGCCGCGGAAGGTCACCGTGGCGTGCTTGTCGGCCACGAGGCTCAAGAATTGTCGGAGCGCCTCCTCGACCTTTCTGAGCGGGTTACCGTCATTGTTTGAATAGCTCTTGAAGACGATGCGCCCCTCGTGGTCGGTGACGACGAACTTGGTTGTTGTGGAGCCAGAGTCGATGCCCAAGAAAGCGTCAAGGCTCTGCCCCTCGGCGATGTCGGCATATTGCAAAGGCTTTATTTTCAAATTCTTGAGCCATTCTTCATACTCATCGGCCGAGGTGAAGAGCGGCGAGAGGTATTGCTCGCTTCCTTTTGTCGTCTCCCGTTTGAGCCTCTCGCGGATGTCGGCCAGCGAGAGGTCGGCCTCTTTGTCGGCGGAGAGCGCGGCTCCGCGAGCCGTCGTGGTCTCGGCACCCGGCAGGAGGATGAGTTCCTCGGGCTTAATCTTCAAGACCCTGATGAAGGCCTGGCGCAGCGAAGGGAGGAAGGTGAGCGGCCCGCCCGTGCAGAGGACCGGCGTTATGATGTCGGCTCCGTGCGCGAGCGTGGTCATCGTCTGCATGGCCACGGCGTTGAAGATTGACGCGGCGATGTCACCCGCCGGTAGCCTGCGGCTGACGAGATTCTGGACGTCGGTCTTGGCGAAGACCCCACACCTTGAGGCTATGGGGTAAATGCGTGAGAATGAGGCCGCCTCGTCGCTCATTTGCTTAGGCTCGATGTCCATAAGCGTCGCCATCTGGTCAATGAAGGCTCCCGTCCCGCCAGCGCACGAGCCGTTCATTCGGATGTCGGGGCTCTTGTCTTTGTGGAAGAAGACCATCTTGGCGTCTTCGCCTCCGAGGTCGATAAGGGTGAAGTCCGTCCGTCCGGCCTCCCTCATTGCCGCGCTGGCCGCGAGGACCTCCTGGACGAATGGCAGGCCCGAACGCTCTGAGAGACCAATGCCTGCGGATCCTGTGACACATACACTGAAAACGGCGTCGGCCCCTATTTTTTTCTCCATATCCTCAAGAGTGTCTTCCAAGCACTTGCGGATGTCGGCGAAGTGGCGTCGGTAGGAGCTGTAGGCCACACTTCCGTCCGTCTTGTCCAAAACGACGAACTTGATGGTAGTGGAGCCGGCATCAATACCGATGCTGAAGGCTCGCCTTGTCGTGTCTAATCTGTCAGTCATATTGTGATCGTCGCCTGTCTATGCGGAGGTCGCCATTCGGTCGTCCGGCTTCATGAGGCGGATTTTGTATTTAAGTGTGGTGTTAATTGGTTCTTTGGAGCAGAATGACGGAAGAGTCCGGCAGAGACCCTAAAATCCCAGGCTCGCCCAAACTCAAGACTGTAATCGTCATGCGGCTTTTCTTGGCGTATTGCGCACGGAGCCTCGACAGAATGTCGGCTATGACGTTGCGCCTCAGCTGTCTGACCATAGCCTCCTCCACATTGTTTGACGCGTTCGAGCCGATGAACGTGGTCTGGAGCGTAGCCGAGTCGGGCATCAGGCGCAGAGTGTCTCCGGCGACCCCCCAGTCTCCCGAGACGATGGTCTTGTAACTGACCCTCACGTCTTGAAACTCAAGAGCTCCTGAGAAGTGGAAGGTGAGGTCGACATCCATTTTGCACTCAAGGCCCGTAAGTCCGAGCGTCTCGTCAATGCGCGCCTTGGCCACGCACCGTATGCTGCCGTCCCTGACGTTCTCAGTCATGAAGGTGCGATACGTCCCCACTGCGCGCAGATCCCTCTGCCCGAGAGACCCGCCGCACCCCGACAGGACCGCCACGACGGCCGAGAGGCACACCAATTGCTTAAAGAGCATCACTTGCGCACAATGTCTATTATTGGACAAAATTAGCTCTTTCTTCCGAAAAACGCCAAATAGACTATACTAAATAGGTGTATTACGTCAGCCGACACTGCGTCTGAACGTCTGTGTTGACCTGCGCGATAGCCGCCAATTGAATATTTTGGCTAAATTCGCGGGGTATGCCCCGCTTCGGGCGTAATGCGAGACGCACGCGGCAGGGGACTTTACAAGTAAACAAAACAAGAAGAATAAAATAAATGAGCGCACAGATCATCAATAGCCACGCCGAGCTCGAGGCTCTCGTAGGCAAGGAACTCGGAGTATCGGGCTGGCACCAGTTCACGCAAGAGCAGATAAACCTCTTCGCCGACGCCACGCTTGACCACCAGTGGATACACGTCGACGTGGAGAAAGCTAAGCGCGAGAGCGCGTTTGGCAACACCATTGCCCACGGCTACCTGACCCTCTCCATCCTGCCTCACCTGTGGGAGCAGATAGTTGACGTGAGGAACATAAAGGATCAGATAAACTACGGCATTGAGAACTTCCGCTACCAGCAGCCCGTGGTCGTGGGCAGCCGCGTACGCCTACACGTCGACGTCAAGGAGGTGCTGAACCTCCGCGGCACGACCAAGGCCACCATGAGCGTCAAGCTCGAGATAGAGGGACAGCGCAAGCCGGCCTACACGGGCGACATCGTGTTCCTCTACCACTTCAACGCGTAGCCCCCAGAAAGACAGCCGCAGGTGGTGGGCGGCAAAGCCCCCCGCCCCGCTAAAGGCACAACGGCGACCCGCGGATACGCCCGGCGGGTCGCCGTTAATTTTTAGTCACTCACACGCGCGAGCCGCATCGCCCCTCGCAAAATCGGAATAACGACATAATGATACGAGCAGTCTTTTTTGACATGGACGGTGTGCTATATGACAGCATGCCCAACCACGAGTACTCCTGGTGCAAAGCGTTCGAGGATGAGGGCATAAGATTCAGCCCGGAGGAGGCGTACGCCAACGAGGGTCGCACTGCGAAAGGCACGATAAACCTCGTATTCAACCGCGAACTGGGACATGGGGCGACAGACGAGGACGTGGAGCGCATCTACAAGCGCAAGACGGAGCTTATGCACAGCCGCCCGCAGCCGCCTATGATGCCAGGCATGCAGGAATTGCTTACCAGCCTGCCAGCCGCGGGCGTGAAAGTGTACGTCGTGACGGGCTCCCGCCAGCCGTCGCTCGTCGGGAAGCTGTCTCACGCGTTCGGCATAAGACAAGAGACGCTGATTTGCGGAGCCGACGTGCAAAAAGGTAAACCAGACCCCGAGCCTTACCTCATGGCGCTGGAGCGCAGCGGATGCGAGAGGGGCGAGTGCGTGGTGGTGGAGAACGCCCCGCTGGGCATCATATCCGGCAAAGCGGCAGGACTGACCGTATGGGCGGTGAACACCGGTAAATTGGCCGACAAGATCCTGATGGAGGCGGGAGCGGACCGGCTGTTCCACACGACACGGGAGCTTGCGGACGAGATGAGGAAAGAGACTGCGCGGTAAAAGCCGCAACGACAGAAAAAAACATAGCGCCAGCCACGGGGTTGATTCTCGTGGCTGGCGCTACGGTCATAAGGCGGCGCCCACCCTTAATAAGCTATCTTGACCATGACGGGCAGATGGTCGGAATATCCGCCCACGCCGTCGGGGCCGACATTGAATCGCCGCCCAAGATACGTGCGCCTCGGTTTGCCCTGCGTGCCAGGGTTGCGGTCATCGGGCTCCAGAAGGAAGTCGAACTTGACGACCGAGAACTCTGGCCTGCCCTTGGCGCAGGTGCCGGGCGTGACGATTATGTGGTCGATCGTGTTCCACCGCCCGTGGTACTTGTAGCTGAAATCGCCGGTGTCGGCAGAGAGGTTGCGCAAGAGGCACGTGTCGCACTTGATCTGCGCCCCGAGAAACTGCGTGAGAGACGGCTCGATGGCCTCATCGTTAAAGTCGCCCATCATGACGATCCTGGCCTGCGGGTCTGTGGCCAAGATGGAGTCGCATAGCGCCCTCACCCTCTCGGCCACATAGCGCCGCTTGGGTATGGTAGCCGTGACCCCGCCGTATTTTGACGGCCAATGGTTGACCATAAAGTGGAACACGGCTCCGCCCGTCAGCGCACGCATCTTGGCGTAGAGGACGTCCCTGGTGCGGAGGTCGAGCGAATCAGACGAGACGCTGACGGGTCTGAGGTCGATGGGCTCCATGGTGTTGGCGTTGTAGAGCATGGCGGTGGCCACGCCCCTCATGTCGGGCGTAGGGAAGCAGACGGGCTTATAATTAAGCAAGTCAGAATCGAGGCCGCCGTACTTTACGAGATAGTCAGCCGCCGAGACTCCGGACGAGTCGGGGCCTTCGACCTCGCAAAGCCCAACGACATCGGGCACGCGCCAGCCGTCAGCGGAGACGATGACCCTGGCCAGCCGTGCGGCCTTGCCTTTCATGCGGCTGAGGGTCCAGTGGTATGCCCCGTCGGGCGTGAAGTCGTCATCGTTTTTAGCCGGATTGTCCTCCGGGTCAAAGAAATTCTCAATGTTGTAACTCATGACCACGAGAGTGTCGGCCGACGACGGCACGCCGTGACGCACTCCAGCCACCCGTCCGCCGCTTGCGCAAGCCGCCAAAATCATGGCGCAAGGCAAAGCGAGAGCCCAAGGCATGGTTTTCTTAAAAACGCACATCAGATACATCATTATTAATTATTTTGCTCAAGTCACTCTATCGTTTGGAGCGCGCCGGCATTCCACGGGGAGCCGTCTTCGCGAAGCTCACCCTCAAAGTCGGCTGGCAAATCGGCGGCTAAAGAGGGATCCGCCAGGCCGGCGGCGGCGGACTTCGCAGTCAGATGGTAATCGGACGACTTGCGGTCGCGGAAATGCGCATCGGTGGCCGTGACGCAGCCGATGAAGACCTCGGCGGCCCCGGCCACCCTCTTTTTGTCAGCCCTTATGAGCGACGAGCGCAAGACTGCGTGGCCGACAGGCAGGGAGTCGGGATAAAGCTCGGCAGTCAGGCTTCCCATGATGACGGAGTTCACGACCGACAGCGAAGCCTCGGGGTCATCCGCCAAGCGGAAAAGGAGCGCGGCCGACTGGCGATAGTCCCAAGAATAATAGTCGGCCACGGTGACGTGCCTCAGCAGCGCGCGCCCGCCCTCAAAACAAAAAGCCCCACCGCCACAGTCAGAGACGATGGAGTTGGAAAACACGACATCCGACCGGCGCGCCGACACACCAACACGCGCGGCATCTCGCACCCACACCCCGTCGGCGTACACGCTTGACGACGAGTCGCACTCGACACCAAAAGACGGGCAAGCGACGTCTACATATCGGAGGTCGGCACTCGCGCCGCCACGCAGCCGCACCCCACCCCACTGGCCCGGGATGGACTCGTAGAAACCATCGGACCGCACCGGGGCGAAACGGCTTCGCCTCCTGGACTCACCCGCCACGACAAGCCGCCCCGCCACAGAGACCACCGCCCCCCTATCCATCAGAACGGAGACCCCGGGCCCCACAAGTAGTGTGGCAGAGGCATCGACGACAAAAGTGTCACGGACAAGATAAGGGATGGAGTCGCAGAGCCACTGGGCGTCGGACGACACTACAGACGGTGCCTCATTGACATTCCTCACGACGGCCACGAGAGCCGCGCTCCACTCATTGCCGCCGCCGTAGACGGAGAGCCGATCGGAAAGCCGCCCGAAGGCGAAGTCGCAGCCGACGCGAGGATCTGGCACAGCCGCAAAGACGAAAAGGCTGTCGCCGCTGCACAGACGGACGCCGCCGACCTCGCTGGCAGAGACGCCGCCGATGTTGACCACAAAAGGAGACGCCGCACCGCCCGCGAGGGCTATGCGGTCAAGAGTGACGTCCCTGTCGCCAACGTTGCGCACCATAATTCGCCGGGTGGGCGTGGCGAAACCCGCAAAGACGGTATCGAAGCTAAGCGTGTCGGCGGAGAAGACTATATCGCCCGCCCCGGGAGCGTTAGAGAAATCACGCTCACAGCCTCCGAGCGCCGAAGCCACAGACAAGGCGAGACACACGCCCGCGGCAAATGACGAAAAGCCATGTTTCATATGCGGCAAAATTATGATTTTTAACGCAGAGGAGCAACAACGGCCGCAGAGCATGACACGCCCCGGGAAAGTGAGTAAGCCAAGCTGCAAAACGGCGCACGTGACACATTGTCGGGCATAGTGCGTGCACGCCAATTGCAACATAAGCATAGCACAAAGAGGGCGAAATTGCAAAACAAGGAAAGCGAAAAGATGAATAAGCCGCGAAAAGGCGCAAGAAGAGCAAATTCGAGCGAAAACTAAAGGGGCGCGGCGCTTGGAAAAAATATTACAAATGGTTACTTTCGCTCTTTGGAACAAGCGGGGGAAAACAGCGACACGAACCATCCCCTGCGGTAGGTGCGTGCGAAGGGCAGCTCCCGGGTAACGCATCCGGCCGAACCAAACAGAAGTAATACCAACTTAACAAGTAATAAAATGATCATTGAAAAAATCTGGGCTCGCGAGATCCTTGATTCTCGTGGCAATCCTACCGTTGAGGTAGACGTAACTCTCGACAATGGCGTACTCGGCCGCGCAGCGGTTCCGTCTGGCGCGTCAACGGGCGAGAACGAGGCTCTCGAGCTTCGCGACGGCGACAAGGGCCGTTTCCTCGGCAAGGGTGTCCAGAAGGCAGTGAACAACGTCAACACCGTCATCGCTCCGGCTCTCAAGGGCTTCAACGTCCTCAACCAGCGCGAGATTGACAATAAGATGCTCGCCCTTGATGGCACCCCCACCAAGAGCAAGCTCGGCGCTAACGCCATCCTCGGCGTCTCCCTCGCCGTGGCTCAGGCTGCAGCCAAGGCTCTCAACATCCCCTTGTATCGTTACATCGGTGGTGCCAACGCATACACCCTGCCCGTCCCGATGATGAACATCATCAACGGTGGCGCTCACTCTGACGCTCCTATCGCATTCCAGGAGTTCATGATCCGCCCCATCGGCGCAGCTAACGAGAAAGAGGCCATCCGCATGGGTGCCGAGATTTTCCACAACCTCGCTAAGCTCCTCAAGGCTCGCGGCCTCAGCACCGCAGTCGGTGACGAGGGTGGCTTCGCACCCGCACTCGACGGCATCGAGGACGCTCTCAGCACCATCGTCGAGGCCATCAAGGCTGCCGGCTACGAGCCGGGCAAGCAGGTGACCATCGCAATGGACTGCGCCGCTTCCGAGTTCGCCATCAACGAGAACGGCAAGTGGTTCTACGACTACAAGCAGCTCAAGAACGGCAAGAAGAAGGATCCCAACGGCAAGAAGCTCACCGCCGACGAGCAGATCGAGTTCCTCGAGCACCTCATCGACACCTATCCTATCGACTCTATCGAGGACGGCCTCGACGAGAACGACTGGGACAACTGGGTTAAGCTCACCGAGAAGGTTGGCAAGAAGTGCCAGCTCGTGGGTGACGACCTCTTCGTAACCAACGTCAAGTTCCTCGAGAAGGGTATCAAGATGGGCGCAGCCAACTCTATCCTCATCAAGGTTAACCAGATTGGCTCTCTCACCGAGACTCTCGACGCTATCGAGATGGCTCATCGCCACGGCTACACCACAGTCACCTCTCACCGTTCTGGCGAGACCGAGGACACCACCATCGCCGACATCGCTGTCGCTACCAACTCTGGCCAGATCAAGACCGGCTCTATGAGCCGCACCGACCGTATGGCCAAGTACAACCAGCTCATCCGTATCGAGGAGGAGCTCGGCGCTAACAGCAAGTACGGCTACACCAAGCTGAAATAAGCCAATAGGCTGGTTTTAGCCTTGATGGCAAAAAAGAACGTCCGCTGCGGCACTTGCCGCAGCGGACGTCTTTTTTTTTGCCTCAGCCTCGCGAATGAGGCGTATGAACAGACCTGGCGAGACGACGCGAGGCCTTGCAAAGGCGGCTGGCGGAAATGATTTCACGCCAGCCGCCTTAAGAAGTAAGAATATTACAATGCGCTACTCTTTCTCTTTTATGATGCCGTTGCGATACGCATCCACCAGGCGCGAGAGGTTGTCGACCTGCTGCCGCAGCTCTCGACCGCGGTCGGTGTCTCGCACGAGCATACGGTGGTACTTGAACTCCTCGATCTGCACGCGGCTGTGGATGTCGGAGCCCGCCTCGATGGCTTTCTCCTTGTTCTCGAAAGCCTCGTGTTGTACGAGCTGGAGGCCGTGGCTGTTGTATATGAGCGTGTAGCCTGCGATGCCCGTGGTCTTGTGGTATGGTTTTGAGAATCCTCCGTCGATGACGAGCCTCTTGCCCCCCGCGCGCATTGGCGACTCTCCGCAGGTGGTGCGTACGGGCGTGTGTCCGTTAATGATACGCGACTTGTCGGGGTCGAGCCCGAACTCGCGCATTATGAAGGCGCACGTCTCGGCAGAGTTGGCGAGCTCGTAGTACGCTCCCTTGATTTCGCGGTTGACCTCCTCAGTATTAACGAAATAGCGTTCAAAGGTTGTCATCTTGTCCTTATTATAGAGAGGCGAGTCGGGTCCGCACCAGAGGTACCACATGTAGTCGATGGCCACACTGCTCTCCCTTGAGCCCTTCGGGGCGAAATATGCAGTCCGGACCATATTGTCGATACGCTCCATGAGCGCACGCCCTTTGAAGAGCTCGCCGTCAACACGGACCTCGCGGAACGTCCCGTCGGGATTGAGCGGGATGGCGGCATGATATAGCAGGCAATTGTTTCGGACGAGGAAGAGCGAGCCGTGATGCAGGAAACAGCGCAAGTGCTTTTGCAGCTTCTCGGAGTGAGTGAAGGAGTGGTACAGCTGGCTCATTAGCAGTTCCTCCTCGGCACTGAGGCGGAAGGGGTCGGCGGGGTCGATGGTGGGGAAGTTGTTATCGCGGAGCTCATAGGCTTTGCCCCCGATAGTGACGGTGCCGGCCTTAAAGTCAATATGGTCAAGCAGCCTCCTGTCCGCCATGTCATATTCGGGCCTCCTGGCTATGATCTGCCCTTCGAGCTTGAACTGTATGATAGAGATGGCCTTGTGCATCCGCGCCATCATCTGCTTAGAGCGGCTCATTCGGCTGTTCTCCTCAAACTCCTCGGCCCTGAAGATGTCGCAAGGGTCGTCGCCATAGAGGTCGATGGCGAATGTGGCGAGGGGCAGGAGGTTGATGGAGTAGCCCTCCTCGAGCGTCTCGACATTGGCGTAGCGTATTGAGATGCGGACCACGTTGGCGATGAGTGCGAGATTGCCGAGCGCGGCCCCCATCCACGATATGTCATGGTTTCCCCACTGGATGTCGAAATCATGGTAGTCGCACAGCGCCTCCATAATGTCGCACGCGCCTGGCCCGCGGTCATAGACGTCTCCGACGACATGTAGCGTGTCTATGACCAGGCGGTGGATGAGCTTGCTGATGGCGATGATGAACTCCTCGGAGCGTCCGATGTCCACAATAGAGTTGATGAGCGAGGCGTAGTAGCTCTGCTTGTCCTCCTCGGTCTGGCTCTCGTAAAGGAGCTCCTCGATGACATAGGCGAACTCGGCCGGCAGCGACTTGCGCACCTTGGAGTGGGTGTATTTAGCCGCCACGACCCTTGCTACGGCCACGACGTGGAAGAGCGTGGTGCGATACCAATCCTCAATGTCGTCAACAGTGCCTCTCACCTGGTCGAGTTTCTCGGCCGGGTAGTAGATGAGGGAGCAGAGCGTGTCGCGGTCCTGCTGGCGCATGGTCATGCCAAAGATGTCGTCGACCTTTCGGCGGATGACACCGGACGCATTCTTAAGCACATGGGTGAAAGCGACGCTCTCGCCATGTAGGTCAGAGAGGAAGTGCTCAGTGCCCTTGGGCAGACTGAGAATGGCCTGGAGATTGACAATCTCGGTGGCGGCACTCGATATGTTTGGAAACTTCTCGGCGAGGAGTCTCAGAAATCGTTCATCGGCAATGAGGTCGGCAACGCAGCTCTTAGTCATAAGAAGAAAGTGTGAATACGCGGCCAACAAAAGAGTGGCGCGTGGACATTGTGGCGGCAAGGAAAAAGGGGAGGCGGCATGAAGGTTTGCAACCAAGTTGCGGCGAACAGCCCATATATTTGCCATCAGAAACAAATATATGATAATATATGGGACACTGCAAATGCAATGGTGGCGAAGAGGGTCTGCACTCAACTCAAAAGGCATGCGGATGCGCGGGCGAGCGTCATTGCCATGAAAAAGGAGAGGATGATGGTGGCGTACGCCGCTCCGTCATAAAGATACTCGTTGCCGCATCGCTCCTTGTTGCCGCCGTTGTCGTGGATCATTGCGCCGATATGCCCATGTGGGCGTTGCTGATAGTCTATCTTGTGCCATATCTCGCGGCGGGCCATGGCGTACTGAAAGAGGCGTGTGACAGCGTGGCCAAGGGCGACCTGTTCAACGAGGTCACTCTAATGAGCATAGCCACGATAGGAGCGCTTAGCATAGGCTTCCTGCCAGGCGGCGAGCCAGAGTTTGCCGAGGCCGTCTTCGTGATGCTGTTCTTCCTTGTTGGCGAGACTTTCGAGGAATACGCCGAGGGGCGAAGCCGCGAGTCGATAGGCAACCTTATGGACTTGAAGCCGGCCGAGGCCCACGTGGTGAGAGACGGGAAAGAGGAAGACGTCTCACCCGAGGACCTGACGGAGGGAGACATCGTGATAGTGCGTCCTGGCGAGAAAATACCCGCCGACGGCACAGTGGAGAGCGGCTACAGCAGCCTGAACACTGTGGCTCTGACAGGCGAGAGCGCGCCAAGAGAGGTGGGTCCGGGCGACCAGGCCTTGTCGGGCTGCGTCAACACGCAAGGCGCGCTCACCATACGCGTGGAGAAGGCATACGCCGAAAGCACGGCGGCCAAGGTCATGCAACTGGTGGAGGAGAGCGGCGAAAAGAAGTCGCGCAGCGAGACTTTCATAGCCCGCTTCGCCAAAGTGTACACGCCCATAGTCGTCATAGCCGCGCTCTTCGTGGCCTTAGTGCCTCCCATGCTGTCGGACGGCGTTTTTGCGACCAACTTCACCATCTGGCTGGGGCGAGCGCTCACTTTTCTCGTGATATCATGCCCTTGCGCGCTGGTCATATCCGTTCCTCTGACATTCTTCGGAGGCATAGGCGGGGCGAGCCGCAAGGGCATATTGATAAAAGGCGCAAGCTACATTGACGCTCTGGCGCGGCTGGGCACTGCCGTATTTGACAAGACTGGCACGCTGACCGAGGGCCGCTTCAGCGTCACGTCAGTCTGCCCGAGCGACATAACGGCAGACGAGCTGCTTCATCTGGCCGCCCACGTGGAGAGCTTCTCAACCCACCCTATCGCCATATCACTGGTCGAGGCCTATAAAAAAGAGAGCACGTGCATGTGTCAGAAATGCGCCGTCACGGACGTGAACGAGGTGGCCGGGCAGGGGCTGACAGCCATTGTTGCGGGCCGGCGCGTGGCGGTGGGCAACACCAGATTGATGGCCAAGGAGGGCGCAAGCGTGGACGAGCATGACCACATAGGCTCGGTGGTCCACGTGAGCATAGACGGCCACTACGCGGGCCACATAGTGGTCAGCGACGTGGTGAAAAAAGACTCTCTCGAGGCCATTGAGAACCTGCGCAAAGGGCTCGGGGTGAAGACAGTGATGCTTACGGGCGACCGTGAGAAAGTGGCTCGCGACGTGGCGGACGGGTTGGGGCTGGACGAGTGGCACTCGGACTTGCTGCCCGCCGACAAAGTCAGCCACGTGGAGCGACTGCTCAACGAGCCGCGCGGCGGCAAGACATTGGCTTTCGTGGGAGACGGCATAAACGACGCGCCGGTCCTGGCGCGCGCCGACGTGGGCATAGCCATGGGCGCCCTGGGGTCAGACGCCGCCATAGAGGCCGCCGACGTGGTCTTGATGGACGACAAGCCGAGCAAGGTTGCCCAGGCCGTTGGCATAGCGAGACGAGTGGAGAGCATAGCAAGGCAGAACGTGGTGTTCGCTATAGGCATAAAAGTGGCCGTCCTCATCCTTGCCGCGCTTGGCTTATGCGGCATGTGGATGGCAGTCTTCGCCGATGTCGGCGTGACGGTGCTTGCCGTCCTCAACGCAATGCGTGCGCTGAGATAACCCCCTCCCTCACCCCCATTCAACCTCCCGGCAAACATGCGGGCGCGGCGCAGGCGCATATTTTGACAAAGCGACAAATTAGATATACCTTTGCGGGAGAGACCGCGCCAGCCACCGCCGGCTAATCCGATGCGGCAGGCGAGCGCGAGCAGGCGAAAAGAAAGGGGGGCAGGAACACGATGAGGCTCGACAAACTGAGCATAGTAAACTACAGAAACATAGGCGCGGCGGACTTGACACTGTCGGCCGGAGTGAACTGCCTCGTGGGCGAGAACGGGGCCGGCAAGACGAACATACTCGACGCCATATATTACCTTTCGTTCTGCAAAAGCCTGTCCGGCCTCACCGACTCGTTGAACATACGCCACGAAGAGCCTTTTTTCGTCGTCCAAGGCACTTATGACGCGCCGTCGGGGCGCGAGGAGGTCTACTGCGGCTTCAAGCGCGGGCAGAAGAAACAGTTCAAGCGCAACAAGAAAGAGTATCAACGCCTGTCGGATCATATCGGACTGCTGCCACTGGTCGTCATATCGCCCGCCGACGAAGCCCTGATATCAGAGAGCGCGGAGGCCAGGCGCAAATATGCCGACGGGGTCATATCGCAGTGCGACAAAACATACATGGAGTCGCTGATGGCCCACAACCGCCTGCTGACACAGCGCAACATACTCTTGAAGCAGATGGCGGCGAGCGAGAGGCCGGATCTCGGCCTTTTGGACGTGTACGACCAGCAGATAGCCCACCATGGGAACATAATAAGCGCAAAGCGGCGCGAGTTCGTCGAATGGCTGAAGCCCGTTGTGACGAACCTCTACAACCAGATATCCAACGGGCACGAAGACGTGGGCATGGCGTACGCCACATGCCTGGACAGGTATGACCTGTACGGCGGGCTGGTGGAAGCGCGCCCGCGCGACCTGATTCTCGGCTACACATCGCGCGGAGTGCAGAAAGACGACATAGAGATAACGATGGACGGCTACCAGATAAAACGCGTAGGCTCGCAAGGACAGAGGAAGTCATTCGTCATCGCACTCAAACTGGCCCAGTACCACTACCTGACGGAGCGCAAGGCCACCCGCCCCCTGCTGCTGCTCGACGACGTGTTTGACAAGCTCGACTCGTCGCGCGGCGACAGGCTTATCGCCATGATGGCATCAGACGACTTCGGGCAGACATTCATCACCGACACCGACATGGCAAGGCTAAAAGACGTCCTCGGAAAAGTGGGGAAAGACTATAAGATATTCATAGTGGACCGTGGCAAGGCGACCGAGGCCGACCCGCAGGACACGCAAACCCGCCAATAAAAAAGGTCATGCCACTTGACACATCAAAAAAACTATCGGAGGTGGTGCTCGAGGTCTTGAAAGAGAACGGCACCTCCAAACACATGCTTGAGCACCGCGCGCAGACGCTGTGGCACACCGTCATGGGACCCACGGTGAACAAGGCTACCACATCAGTAAGGGTGCGCGACGGCATCATGTACGTCGGGCTGAACAGCAGCGTGGTACGCAACGAACTTTTCCACCTTAAGGGACGTATAATAGCCGCGATAAACAAGGCCACGGGGCAAGACGTCATAACCGACATACGCTTCCTGTAGCCAGTTCGGTACCAGATAGTCGCATATGACAGAATATCTTAGCGAAATACTGAGCGAAGACCACATAACGCCCGCGAACACCATAGCGCGCCTGGTCCTAAGCCTCATCCTCGGCTTGTGCATAGGCGCGGAGAGGCAGATGCGCCGCCACGACGCCGGCCTGCGCACATTCTCGCTTATATGCCTCGGCTCCACCTGCGCGGTCATAATATCAATATGGCTCCCGCAGACCCACCCCGACATGCTGAACGGCGACCCCGGGCGCATAGCGGCGCAAGTCCTGGCGGGTGTGGGATTCATTGGTGCGGGCGCCATAGTCAAGAGCAAAGGCGGCGTGCAAGGACTGACTTCGGCGGCGTGCATATGGCAGACGGCCATCGTCGGCATGACGGCGGGCGCCGGCCTGTACATGGGTGCGATAGTGATGACGATGATGACGCTATTTATCCTGGTGACAATGGAGCGAATAGAGCGTCTGCTGCGCATTGACGGCGAGAACCTCGTGCTGACGATAACGCTGGGCACCCCGACGCCGGAGATGCGCAAGATAGAGGACGCCATACGCAGCGCCGGCGGAAAGCTGAAAGAGTCGTCAATGTCGGCCGACATGACAATGGGGACGTCCACCGTGACATTCCGCCTGACGCTGAGCAGCACGATAAGCCAAGCGGAGATAGTAAAGGCATTGGCGGCTCAAAGCGACGTCACAAGCGTCAACATAGTGGAATAGGCAACTTTAGCAGCCCGAATCTGGCGGCAATCCGTATTATTTACATATATTTGCAATTGATATGGGCATCTGCCAAAAAGAGGAGGCCCGTTTCGCAAAAAGTCATCATTATCCACAAAAAGTCAAAATGAACCACAGCAGACTCTTCCTTTTCGCAGCGGGAGCCGGCCTTATAACGGCATGCGCTCCTCAGAACGCAAAGACCGCAATGGACGAGGCCTTTGCCGAAGCCCAAAGAATGGCTGACAGCATCACGGTGCCAACCTTCTGCGCCGACACTTTTAACATCACGTCTTTTGGCGCATCGACGACGGCCGACGCCAACACAAACAAGGCCGCCATATGCGCCGCCATAGACTCGTGCTCCACCACGGGCGGCGGCGTGGTCCTCATCCCTAATGGAGCATGGACCACAGGCCCCCTCACACTCAAGAGCAACGTGAACCTCCACCTTGCCGACAGCGCGTCGCTGCTCTTCTCGACCAACTACGCCGACTACGCCGAGACCGTCGTGACCCGCTGGGAGGGGCTCGACTGCCAGAACCTTCACCCTCTGATTTACGCTGACAGCACGGTCAACGTGGCCATAACGGGCAAAGGTGTCATAGACGGCCAGGGCAGCAATGACAACTGGTGGTTCATGAAAGGTAAAAAGGCCTATGGCTATGAGGAGGGCAAGCTGAACCAGAAGCCGGCCCGCGACATGCTGCTGGCCTATGACCGCAACAACACCCCGCTCGGCGACCGTAAAGTGTTCGGAGTTGAAGACGCGCTCCGCCCGCAGCTGGTGAACATTTGCAACAGTCGCAACGTCCTCATCGAGGGCGTGACGCTCAAGAACTCGCCATTCTGGACTCTCCACCCGCTCAACATAACCGACCTGACGGTGCGCGGCGTAAGGTTTGACAACTACGGCCCCAACGGTGACGGATGCGACCCCGAGGGCTGCAAAAATGTCCTCATTGAGGACTGCTTCTTCAACACAGGCGACGACTGCATAGCCATCAAGAGCGGTCGAAACAACGACGGCCGCAGGTCCGCCCGCCCCACCGAGAACGTCTACGTCCGCAACTGCGAGATGGCCAACGGGCACGGCGGCGTGGTGCTCGGCAGCGAGATCTCGGGCGGCTTCAAGAACCTGTGGGTTGAGAACTGCAAAATGGACAGCCCCGAGCTTGACCGCGTAATCCGCATCAAGACGAGCGACTGCCGCGGCGGAGTGATAGAGAACGTGTGGGTGCGCAACGTGACGGTAGGCAAGTGCGACGAGTGCGTGCTCAAGATCAACCTCCTCTACGAGCCTGAGGAGAACTGCGACCACATATACCCGCCCATTGTGCGCAACGTGAACCTCAAGAATGTGACGAGCTCAAGCAGCAAATACGGCGTCTTCATTGACGGCCTGGCCTCATCCCCCACCAACGTGGAGAACATCAACGTGGAGGACTGCCACTTCAACGGAGTGGAGAAAGGCAACAAGATAAGCGCCGCGACAAACGTCAACTTCACGGGTCTCTTCATAAACGGTGAGGAGATTGCCTCACCCGAGTTGTAGAGTTTTCTGCCCCCCCCAAAAAACATCCCCCCTGGCGAGCCGCACTCGCCAGGGGGATGTTTTTTTTGATTAATGACGCTAAGAGTGACAGGAACCCGAAACCTCCACTACTGAATTTTGTAAAGTCCGTTTTTCACCGCGAAGACGACAAGCGAGGCCGTGTTGCCACAGCCGGTCTTCATCATTATGTTGGCGCGGTGCTTCTCGACGGTGCGCTTGCTGATGAAGAGCTTATCGGCGATCTCCTGGTTGGACTCTCCGTTGCATATCTCGGTGAGGACCGCCTTTTCGCGGACCGAAAGCTCATCCTCGGGCTGGGAGCCTGACGATTGGAAAATCATCTGCTGCAGCAACTCTTGCGAGAAGTAATAGTCGCCGTTCTTGACGGCCTCGAGGGCCATCTCAACCTCTTTGAAGTCGCAGCTTTTGAGCAGGAAGCCGCACACGCCGATGTCCACAAGTTTGGAGTAATACTCCTTCTCGCCATACATGGATAGGATTATGATCTTAAGCTCAGGGTTGGCCGCGAGAGCGAGCTCGGTCGCCTGAACCCCGTCCATCTGTGGCATGGCGATGTCCATAAACACGACGTCGGGACGCGCGCACACCAGGTGGTCGATAAACTCCTGACCATTATTGGCCTCGAACGTGACCTTGGCATCGCGCAGGCGGCACAAGAGGGTCTTGAAACCCGCCCTGAAGAGCTGATGGTCATCAACAAGCCAAATATTCATTGTGCCTAGTTAGAATGAGAAAAATATAATGCTCACGAAGTTCGCAAATATCCGCCTACTTTTCAAACACGGGGACCCATATTTCGGCCACCATGCCATGGTTGTCTTGCGGCGAGTCCGCGCTACCATCCTCGCCGCCTCGGCGGAACTGGTAACGCCCCTTGATGGAAGAAACTCGCGAGACGATGTTATAGAGCCCCATGCCGAGCCTGTGCTCATTATTCTCGTCAATCAGCCCGGGGTCGAAGCCCGTGCCATTGTCCTTATAAGTCAGCTTGAGCTCGCCCCCCTCCTCCTCGAGACGGAAATTGATGGCCGTGGCCCCGGCGTGCCTCATGGTATTGTTTACAAGCTCGCAAAAGACGCGGTAGAGGACGATCTCGTTGGTGGCGGGGTATCGGCGGTCTCCCACGAGAATGTTGTAGCTGACCCTCATATATTTGGGAAATGATATTTTGCCGATGAAATTGACCATGGCCCGTCGGAGTCCGAGGTTGGTGAGAATGTGCGGGCTCATGTTGTTGCTGACCTCTCGCACCGCTGCAATGGCCTCGTTGATGGCGAGCTCGAGGTTGCGCCGCACCTCCTTGTCCGTGATGTCGTCGGCCACGACAGAGAAACCCATCTTGATGGATGAGAGAATTGGCCCAAGGCCGTCGTGGAGATCGGTGGCGAAACGCCTCCTCTCGTTCTCCTCGGTCATGATGGTCGTGTTGAGGAGCATCTTCTCATACTCGCGCTGCCTCGCCTCGGTCTGGTTGAGCTGAAGGAACATTTTCCGTATGAGAAAGACGCCTGTGGCGAAACAAGCCGAGACGACAATGCTGCCGATGGAGTACGGCTCGTGCGAATCGAAGCCGAAGCCAGGCAGGAAGACGTTTACAATCTGGATGACGCTGCGGAACGACATGACGACGAGCCCCACGCAAATGATGATCCAAGACAAGTTGGTCTTGGTGAGGCGGGTAAGCTTGATGGCCATGACGGCCGCAAAGATCTGCAGAGCGCAGTTGATGAACCAGATTATGTCAAAAGGCATGGCTACGACTGGCCTTGACGGGCCGAAAGTTTAGCGTTTTTTTAAAGAGAAGACGAAGTCAAAAAACTTGTCGCAAGTGTTGAGCGCATCCTCGCGCGAGCAGGCCGCCACGACGTAGACCTTGGCGCGAGAGACGGGCCGGCGCGACCTGACGGCAATGAAGCCGAGTGCGTTGTCAACGAAAAGCCCGTCCCAATCTTTGGTGCTGTAGGTAAGCCCCGCCCCTATGGGCAGCGGGTTCTTGACGACATCGGCCGGGTGCACGCCCCAGACGGCCACCCTGCCGTCCGCAATTCGCATCTGCTGTCCCTGATGGAAATTGACGCCGGAGACAAACGTGACCTTCTGGCCGCTAACGCATTCGGCAGAGACCTCCGCAAGGCGGCTGTCGTCCCAGACACGGACGGTCACTTTGATGTCGACCTTATCGCCCTTATACTCCACTCCGCGCACAAGCATTGACATCTCGGCGCCATCCTGGGTCTTGCGCACCTCGGCACGGCGGCCCCGAGTGCCCTCGAGCATGACCTGCCTCTCGCCATCCCAAAGGCTGAAGCCGCCAAGACCGGTGGTCTTGCCCACGCGATACTCGTCGCACCCCGAACCTGCGGCAATGTCGGCCTCGGTCGGGTACCATCCGTATTTCTTAAGCTCGAGCGAAGGGCGATTCTTGGAATAGACGTCGACGGCGCATCCGGCCTTGAAATAGAGGCGGAGGGCCATGTATGAGTTCTCCACCGCAGGGCCGTGGTGGCCTATAGGCTTGTACAGGTTGTCGAGAGTTGTGTCGACCACGGTGCGCTGGACGTGGTCGGACTTCATGAACAGGCTCACGTCGGTCTGCGCCATCACGGGGGTGGCGGCAAGTGCAGCCCACAGGGCGACGAGTGTTGAAGACTTCATAAGATGCTGGCGTTTTTTGTGGTTGAAATATTCTTGATGAGAAGAACCCAGGATGCGAGCCTGGGAAGAGAAAGGCCGACACCCGCAGCCTCTGAGAGGGTGAGTGTCGGCCAGATTATGATCGGCTACTTGTATATCGCCTTCTTGGCAGCAAGGAGCGTGTTTTGCATGAGCGAGCAGATGGTCATCGGCCCGACACCGCCCGGCACGGGCGTTATGAAAGCGCATTTGGGCGAGACGGTTGCGAAATCCACATCGCCTCGGAGTCGCCAGCCTCGGGCTGCCGTTGTGTCGGCCACGCGTGTGGTGCCGACGTCAATCACCGTGGCCCCCTCCTTGACCATGTCGGCCGTGACAAAACCGGGCTTGCCGATGGCGGCCACTATGATGTCCGCCTCGCGGCACACGGCGGCTATGTCGGGCGTGCGGCTATGGCAAAGCGTCACGGTGCAGTCAACCCCTTTTTGCGAGAGGAGGATACTCATGGGTCGGCCGACAATGTTGCTGCGGCCTATGACGACGGCCTTCTTGCCACGCGTCTCGACGCCGTAGCGGCGGATGAGCTCAATGATGCCTTGCGGCGTTGCCGAGATGAACGCGGGCGAGCCGATGGTCATACGTCCGACGTTTTGCGGATGGAAGCCGTCTACGTCTTTGCGCGGGTCGATGGCCTCGGTCACTTTCTCCTCGGATATGTGGGCAGGCAAGGGTAGCTGGACAATGAAGCCGTCGACGTCGTCATCATCGTTGAGTTCCCTGACCACGCCAAGGAGCTGCTCCTCGGTTATGTCGGCCTCGAAACGGCGAAGCGAGGACTTGAAGCCGCACTCCTCACAGGCCTTTATTTTGTTGGCCACGTAGGTCTCGCTGCCACCATCGTGGCCCACGAGCACCGCCGCGAGGTGCGGTCGCCTCCTGCCGGCGGCCACCATAGCCTCAACCTCGGCAGCTATCTCCTGGCGTATCTGCCTTGCGGTCTCTTTCCCATCAATAATCGTCATGCATTACCGTTTTTTAGGTTGTCGTTTATTACAAGCTTATCGCTGGCCCATGCGGCTGCCGAGCATGCGGGCGAGGTTTCGACCTGCGCCAGAGTTCATGAGTTTCATCATCTTGCGCGTCTCCTCAAACTGCTTGAGTAGTCGGTTGACCTCCTGGATGCTTGTGCCACTGCCATCGGCCACTCGCTTGCGTCGGCTTCCGTTGAGGATTTGCGGGTTCTTGCGCTCTTCGGGCGTCATGGAGCGTATGATGGCCTCAATGCCCTTGAAAGCGTTGTCGTCGATGTCGACATTCTTGATCATCTTGCCTACGCCAGGAATCATGGAGGCGAGATCTTTGAGGTTGCCCATCTTCTTGATCTGCTGAATCTGCGCGAGGAAGTCGTCGAAGTCGAACTTGTTTGTAGCAATCTTCTTTTGGAGCTTACGCGCCTCCTCCTCGTCAATCTGCGCCTTGGCACGATCCACGAGAGAGCGGATGTCGCCCATGCCGAGGATGCGGTCGGCCATGCGCGAGGGGTAGAAGGCGTCAATGGCCTCCATCTTCTCGCCTGTTCCGACGAACTTGATGGGTTTGTTGACGACCTGGCGTATTGAGAGCGCCGCACCGCCTCGGGTGTCGCCGTCGAGCTTGGTGAGGACTACGCCGTCGAAGTCGAGCCTGTCGTTGAACTCGCGCGCCGTGTTCACCGCGTCTTGACCCGTCATGGAGTCGACCACGAAGAGTGTCTCGGTGGGCTTGACGGCCTTCTTGATGGCCTCGATCTCGTTCATCATCTCCTCGTCGACGGCGAGGCGGCCGGCGGTGTCTATGATGACGACATCGCAACCATCCTGCTTAGCCTTGGCGATGCCTTTTTGAGCAAGATCGACAGGGTTCTGGTTGCCTTCCTCGGTGAAGACGGGCACCCCGATCTGCTCGCCGAGGACCTGTAGCTGATTGATTGCCGCCGGGCGGTAGACGTCGCCCGCCACGAGGAGTGGCTTCTTGCCGCGCTGCGTCTTGAACTGGTTGGCCAGTTTGCAGGCGAAAGTGGTCTTACCTGAGCCTTGCAGTCCGCTCATAAGGACTATGGCGGGGTTGCCCTTGAGGTTGACGTCGACGACGTCGCCTCCCATGGTGGTTGTGAGCTCGTCATAGACGATGGAGACCATCATCTGGCCGGGCTTGACGGACTTGATGACCTCCTGGCCGAGGGCTTTCTGCTTGACGTTGTCGGTGAACTGCTTGGCCACCTTGAAGTTGACGTCGGCATCGAGGAGAGCCTTTCGAATATCCTTGAGTGTTTCGGCGACATTGAGTTCAGTGATCTGACCCTCGCCTTTGAGCATCTTGAACGACTTCTCGAGCCGGTCTGTCAGGTTCTCAAACATTGGTTGCGTTTTTGTCTGCCTGGGGGCTTGCACTTCCGCTTGCGGCGCGCCCCTCTCGGCACCGTTTCTTATGATGTTATTTTACCTTTCGTGCGTTTTCTTAGTATTGCGCCTCGTCGTCGTTGACGTTGGCGAACGGGCGCCACGCGTTGTCGTTGGCAGGGACGGGCGCCACGATGCGGATGTGCTCGTGGCTGACGGGGTGCTCGAACTCGACCATGCGCGAGTGGAGGTTGATGCCCCCACCCTCGTTGCTGCGCTTGGCGCCATATTTGAGGTCGCCCCTGATGGGGCATCCTATGCGCGCAAGCTGCGCTCGGATCTGGTGGTGGCGGCCCGTCATGATCTCGACGTGGAGCAGGTTGAGGCGCTCGGAGTTTGAGACGAGGCGGTAAGTGAGAATGGCCTCCTTGTAACCCGTGCGCGGGCTGATGGAGACATTGGCGCGGTTCTTCTCCTCGTTCTTGCCGATGAAGTGGTGCAGCTCGGCCTCGAGTTTCTCGGGGCGGTTCTGTGTGAGCGCCCAATAGACCTTCCGTACTTTTTTCTGCGCGAACATCTCGTTGAGGCGCGAGAGAGCCTTGCTGGTGCGCGCGAAGAGCACGACTCCGCTGACGGGCCGGTCTATGCGGTGCACGACGCCGAGAAAGACGTCGCCCGGCTTGTTATACTTCTCCTTTATATACGCCTTGACATCGTCAAGCAGGGTCTTGTCGCCTGTCTTGTCGGCCTGGACGATCTCGCCCGCCTTCTTGTTGACGGCTATTATATGATTATCCTCGTAAAGTATCTCCACTGCTGCGGGGTGTTATTATTTTCAATAGACAATATTAGTACTGCTCGTCGGGTCCTGGGAACGTCCCGCCCTTGACGTCGGCGGAATAGCGTCTGACGGCGTCGGCGATCTCGTCGTGCAGGTTGAGGTATTGGCGGACGAACTTGGGGCGGAACATGCCCCCCATGCCGAGCATGTCCTGCCCCACGAGGACCTGCCCGTCGACCTCGGCTCCCGCGCCGATGCCTATGATGGGGACAGCTACCTCCCCCGCGACCATGGCGGCGAGGGACGCGGGGATCTTCTCGAGCACAATGGCGAAGCATCCGGCCGCCTCGAGCGCCTTGGCGTCGGCACGTAGCTTGGCGGCCTCGGCCTCGTCTTTGGCGCGGAGGCCATATCCGCCGAACTTATTGACGCTCTGTGGCGTGAGGCCGAGGTGCCCGACGACGGGGACTCCGGCGTTTACGATGGCCGACATGACCGGGATCATCTCTTGCCCGCCCTCGATCTTGAGCGCGTCGGCAAGGGTCTCCTTCATCATGCGCGCCGCGGCCGCCACGCCGTCTCGCACACCCGACTGGTAGGAGCCGAAAGGCATGTCGACCACCACGAGGGCGCGCCTTACGGCCCTCGCCACGGCGGCCCCGTGGTATATCATCTGGTCAATGGTTATGGGGAGCGTGGTGGGCCATCCGGCCACGACGTTGGAGGCGGAGTCGCCCACGAGTATGGAATCTACGCCCGCCTCGTCAAGAATGCGGGCCATAGTGTAGTCGTAGGCCGTGAGCATAGTGATTTTATCACCCTCGCGCTTCATGCGGGCGAAGGTGGCCGTCGTCACTTTGGCGTCTTTCTTTTCAGACATTTATGCTATCAGTAAGTTAGTCAACTTGCAAAGATAGTGAAAATTATATGACGCGGGGAGGCTGCACGGAGGCTCAAAAACAACAAAAAGAGGCTTCTGGCGGAGAATTTGCGACTGCGATGCCGACCGACACGCATAATTTGACTACTTTCGCAAAGTTAACGCGGCTGCTGGCGGCCATACGCCCCCCGCTCGGCGGCCCACAGGAAAAACACCAGACTTTGCGCGCGCACGCTGAATATCCCGCCCCCAAGGCGGACTTGACCTTCAAGAAGGTCTTCGGCAGCCACCCGGACCTGCCGACGAGCCTGCTCAACGCCCAGCTGCCGCTCAAGAGCGACCGGCTGACAGAGGGCGTGGAGTACCTGCCGACGGAGCTCGTGCCGATGGATACGCTCCACAAAGAGCATGAGGGGGCAGCAGTTCGTGGTTGAGATGCGGATGGCGTGGACGAGCGCATTCAAACAGATGGTGCTGTTCAACACCTCGAAAGTTTACGTGAGCCAGGCCGGGATGGTGCTCTGGCACGAGGACTTGAGGCTCGTGTACTCCCTCAACCTGGTGTACGACATCTTTGAGATGGACACGGACGAGAGCAAACACAACTATCGCATAGTCCACTACAAGCAGACCGACAAGGTGATAGAATGGCTGTGCTTCACGTTCATAGAACTGCCGAAGTTCACCCCGCGCACCGCCAACGAGAAGCGCAAGACGGTGCTTAGGCTGCGCTTCCTGACCGAGATTGACGACACGAAGGAGGCTCCGTCCGAGCTGATGGAGGAGTCCGATATAAAAAATGTTCTCGGTGAACTGAAGGCCTCGGCGTTCAGCGAGGGGGAGTTGCGAGCGTACGACAGATTCTGGGCCAGCGTGAGCCGAGAGCGCACCCTTCCGGAGGGCAACTTCGAGAGGGGCGTGGAGAAAGGCAAGATGGACGTGGCAAGGAACCTTATAACCTCGGCGTGAACACCGAAACCATAGCCAAGGCGACGGGACTTGCGGAAGTGGAGGTTGACGGGATAATAAGAGATGACAATAATGGCGAATGCAACTGAAAATAATAAGCGCATAGCAAAGAACACGCTGCTGCTGTACGTATGCATGCTGGTGATGATGGCTGTGACGCTGTACACCAGCCGCGTGGTGCTGGCGGCCCTCGGGGTTGAGGACTTCGGCATATATAATGTTGTCGGGGGAGTGATCGGAATGCTTGGCTTTCTATCTGGCTCAATTACTTCTGCGATGATTGCATTGGCAGCGAGTGTATCTGTAGTGGCTCCTGCAATAGTGTACAATGCGATAGTCAGTGAGACTTCAAGGTTTTTATCTATGAGCCTCACCTGCGCACTATCTGTGGATTGACCACTAACGAACGATCGTTTGTGAAAGCAAAAATCGGCACAGTATATTCCAAATTCAGGTTGATATGATTAAGATAACATCCAAAAATAATTGTTGCGGATGCTCCGCTTGCGCAGAGAGGTGCCCCCGAAAGTGCATAACGATGGAATCCGACGAGGAGGGGTTCTTGTACCCGCGGGTGGACGAGTCTGAATGCTCGAACTGCGGTCTGTGTGACAGCGTCTGCCCATTCGCACAACCGTATGAAGCGAGAGACGAGGCTGAAACATTTGCTGCCATAAACTATGATGAGCAAGTAAGAGCCAACAGCTCTTCTGGCGGCATCTTCTACTTGTTAGCAGAAAATAACATAGCGGAAGGGGGCGTCGTTTTTGGCGCAAAGTTCACAGATGAATGGCAGGTCGAGATAAGCTATGCGGAAAGCATTGAAGAAGTGAAGCGATTCATGGGATCCAAATACACACAAGCGACCGTAGGATGCGCATATGCCGATGCTGAGCGTTTCCTAAAATCGGGTCGAAAAGTCCTGT
>SFOL01000077.1 GCA_004552385.1 Bacteroidales bacterium
GGTTATCATTCTCATCATGGAAGACAGAGAGGTCCACGTCCACGTAACCAGCAGAAAGAGCGTCGGCGAAAACAGAAATTTTGTTCTTCTTTGCTTCATCTTTTATAGCCCAATTGGCGCCCTGGCCCCAGTAGCCATCCATGATTTGTAGATCTGAATTTGCTTGGGCAACACGTATGCGCACAAGTGCGCCAGAAGGCAGGGGTACGGGGAACTTAACAGGCAGGTTTGCACCACCCCATCCTTTGACTTCAATAGGCGTGTCGTAGACAATAGTCTCAACAAGACCCTGACCCACGACCTTTACGATGTACTCCACCTCTTTGTCCCCAGAGACGAGGATCATCCTCTGTTTACCAGGGGTCTGGCCTATGTTCACGAAGAGCAGGTCGCCGCTGAGTATGTAGCCGGTAGCCTCGCCATTGAGCTTGACACCGGTCAAATTGGCGCCGTTAGAGACGGTGCACTTCATGAGTTCGCCAATTACGGTCTGATCCGCGGCAAACTCCTTCACAGCGCAGAACGTGTAGTCGTTCACGGTGAAGTTATCGCTGATGGCGCCGGTCTCGCCGTTGTCCATCACGTAGCTTACCGGGCCGGTCTCTGCATCCAGCGGAACTGTCACGATGAATTTCTTTCCGTCGTTAGACACGCTGGCCTCGACCTCAAGTTCGCCGAACAGCACCTTCGTCACGCGGTTTGCCAGTGTCGACTCGATTTCGAGGACGTCCAGTGGCGTGGCGTCGGCCGGGAATGTGAACACGGGCTTGGTCGTCACGAAGCCTTCTACGGGGATAGTGATGCCGTTGGCCAGAGACAGGGTTATGTTGCCGCTCTTGGCTGCGGCGGTCACGGTCATGCTTATCTCGCCGTCCTTGTTGACGAAGACCGGCGCGCCATTGGCAAGGGTGTCGCCCGCGGCTGTACCGTCAAATGTGCCGCTGATTATGAGGTCGAGGTTCTCACCCTCTATGGTCACGATGTCGCCTATGCCGTAGGACTCCTTCTTGTCCTTTATTGCGGCGGTAGGCACCACGGCCTCTATCTGCCCAGCCACGAACTGAAGTCCGGAGAAGAGGGTGAGGGTGACGTCGCCGTTTTGTGCCGTTGCTGGCAGCGGGACGCTGATGCTCTCGACTTCCTTTGTCGGGTCTTTCGCCGCCACGTTATATGTCGTGTCCGCGCCTACGAACGAGACGTACTCCACGAGGCGGAGCAGCTTACCGGTGATGACGACATTCTCGCCTGCCTTGACCTTGGGGTTGGTTATCTTCAGCTCGCTTGGCTCGGCCACTTTGAGTATCTCCTTGCTCTCAAGGATGGTCTCTACGGTGTCTTTGCCGTCTATCGAGTAGTAGCCAAGGTTTATCTTGCCTGTCGATGCGTCAAGAGGAACGTTCAACTTGAGCTCTGTGCGGTTCGTGTTCTTCACCTCAACGTTCTCGCCTGTGGCAAACGAGACGAAATCTATGTAGGTCAAGTATGTACCCGTGATGGTTAGCTCGTCGCCGGGAGTCACCTCGGCCGGCGAGAACTTGTCGAACGTTATAGGCTCTGTGAAGGCGATCTGCTTGGTCTCCAGCTCGCCTCCGTCATAGATGAGCTTGACGGTGCCGACCTCCGCGCCCTCGGGTACGAGAGCCCTGATGGTGTGTTCGTCAACGACCTCGGGGGTGGAAGACACTCCGCCGGGGAACTCCACGCTGGTGACGCGGTTTAGGTTTGTGCCCTTGAATGTCATGTATGCGCCGCGGGTCACCTGAAGAGATGCCGCCGTGAGGGTCACGCTGCCACTTGAGAACTGATTGGTGTCGTAGTCGTCATCATCGTCGCACGAGGTGACGAGTGAGCCGCTCGACAAGGCCAGAAGGCCCGCCATCAGCATGGCTATATTTTTCTTATAAAGCTTCATATTTGCTTAGTGCTTTAAGTCTTACGTTGAAGTAATGAGGTCTGCGGGAGGCTCTCCCGTCTGAGGTTTCCGCCTCCCGCAGTCTCATTTGTTTCTACTTGTAGGGGACTGCGCGAATGTTGTCAATGCGGAAGATTGGCGTGCACTCGGTGCCTTTTACGCCGCCATCCCATGGCCAGAGGACGAACGTGGCGAAGTCGTCAGCGCTGGAGAGGGGCACGGTGCCCTTGGTTCCGTCGGCATTGTAGACGAACTCCGAGATGGGCACGGTGACGGTGATCCACTTGTCGCCGGTGTCAAAGCTGCCAGTCTGCTCCCACGGGCGATAGAGACCGCGGCAGAGGCCGCCGTCAGGCTGGATGTATGTGTTGTTCTGCCAGCTGTCGTTGGCGGCAGTCTTCGCGTTGGTGAAGACGAGCTGCATCGCGCCTGCCGACCACGGGTTCGACTTCGGAATGTAAAGCTCAAACTTGACTGCCATGTTTGCGAAGTCTCTGAAGTCTATGAGGTTGCAGAACGGGCAGCCGGCGTTGCCCGGCTCTATGCTCATCGGGTCGCCACCCCAGTTGCCTGCCCAGAACGGCAGCTTGAAGCTCTCGATCCATCCGCCGTCGGTCGTGGTGCTTCCGTCGCCAAGCTGTACGTAGCGCCCGCAACCAGCTAACCCGTTCTCGTCATACGCCTTGGCGGCGATATTCCAACCCTGAGGCACTATGCCGTTCGAGCTGCCAAGGTCGCCATCGCCGTCAAAGTCGGCCATGAGTCCGCGCCTGTCGTTGAACTCGAACTTGGTGGACTTGGTTGTGCCATACTTTGTGGTTATGCTTATCGGGCCGCTCTCGGTGCACCCTTCCGGTACAATAAACGACACTGACGTCTGGCTCAGTGACTTGAACTCCGATATGACTTTGCCGTCTGGCATCGTTATGGTCATCGGGAAGTTGTCGTACGTCAGCAGGTAGTCACCATTGATGGTTGCCAACTCGCCCGGGGCCACGAACTCGCAGTCCATCGACGCAAGCAGAGGGGCGTCAATGTCTACTGTGAACGGGTATGCCGTGGTGTCGCCACTGTTGTTTACCATGTAGATCTTGTCCGTAGGGTAGTTCGGCAGAGCCCTCGGAATGGTTACGAACAATGTGTGGTCGGTTATCAGTGAGCTGTTCAACAAGGCCTCCTGGTCGTTGAAGAAGAGCTTCGTGACGCTGCGGAGGTTGTTTCCGATGAGCAGCACGCGGTTGTTGGTGAATGCCGATGTTATAAGAGAGTCCTTGTTTGTCGGCATGCAGACGTATATCACCTCTGGTGTCCCGTCTGCCACCTCGTATTTGTCCGGCTCGTCCTCGCACGCCACGAGGCTGACTGCCGCAAGCGAGCAGAGGGCTGATGTGCGGACTATATGTTTGAGATTCAGTTTCATCGCTTAGTCTGTTTTAATAGTTGAACTGGTTGATGTCAACGTCGACAGGCTCCTCGCTCAGGTGCGGGTTCATCGCCAGGTCGGTGTCGGGGAACGGCAGGGTGAACATCGACTTTGTGACGTTCGTCAGCTTGATGCTGTTAAGTCCTGCCTGGCTGAGGTCCCACGTCTCATATCCGCTCGTGAACCACGTCTTGTAGGCGTCCGAGAGGCCGTAGTACGAGCCGCGCTCCTGATCCTTGAGCTCTGCGATGGCCTTGTCAAGGTTGTAGTACGAGAGACGGACGAAGTCATACCAGCGGTCGCCCTCGCAGGCAAGCTCCAGACGGCGCTCTTTCCAAATCATGTCCCATGTTATTGAGGTCTCCTCTTTCCATGTGCAAGAGCGGTTGTGCACCTTGTTGAAGGCGTCAAGCGCATCCGCGTTGGTCGTAGTGCCGCCGTCTATCAGCGCCTGAGCCTCGGCGAGGATCAAGTACACGTCAGCAAGACGGAGAATGTGGGTGGCCAATGAGGAGGCCATGCGCTGCATTGGGTAGCCTATGCCGGCTATGTGGTCGGCGTTGTCGCCCACCAGGTGTTTGACCTCCTGGGCGCCGGTCGAGCTCTGGAACGTGCCGCCGCCGGTAAGCTTGTCGCGGCTGGCCAGGGTAGCCTCGTCGGTGTTGAAGTAGAAGTCGCAGATCTCGAACCCGCCAAGTGAGAATGTGTGCGCACGGTCCGTCCAGAAGTAGTCGTACACGTCGCCTGCCATCATGAGGGTGGCCTTGCGGCGGGCGTCGACGTTGACGCGGTCTTTGCTCAGCGGATCCTCTTCAAAAGCCTTGATGAGATCCACCGAAGGTCCATTCCAGCCGCCCCATGTCGCGCCCATCTCGTCAAATCCGCTCGGGGCGAGGTCGCTCTGCAGTGTGTTCTGGCGGGTCCAGTGGTTGCCCTCTGCCGTCCATCGCCAAGCTATCAGGCTCTCGGGGCACGCGTTGTTTGCAAGGCGGAAGATGTCAGAGTAGTTCTCCATCAGCTCGCGGCCTGAGTTGTCTTTCACGTCTTTGGCGTAGTCTACTGCCTTCTGCAGGTCGTTCTTGTCCAACGTGCCGCTCAGGCCGGCCTTCGTGAGGTACACTTTCGCCAACAGGCCCTCTGCGCAATACTTGTCAATTCGACCCGCGCTCGCGCTCTCCGGCAGCCACTCTATCGCCTGCTCCAGGGTCTTGACGATGTAATCGTAGACGTTCTCGGGCTTTGCGCGGTAGACGTCGTTGTACGAGTTGCCCGCTATCATGCCGGAGTTGTCGTGGATGATGGGCACGCCGCCGAACGAGCGGACGAGGTAGAAGTAAGCCAGGGCCTTCAGCGTCAGGCACTCTCCCTTGCTGGCGAGCTTAGCCTTCTCAGTGCAGGCGGGTCCCGACTTCTCGTCGATGTTCTTAATCTGCGTGTTGCAATAAGCGTTCACGCTCCAGAGTGAGGCAGACATGTTCACCAGGTCCTCGTCCGTCGAGTTCACGGTCAGCGTGAGGTACGGCGACGAGCCCCAGTAGTAATTGCCGGCCATGACCTCGCCCACCTTGAAGAAGCCGCGCTGGAAGTCGTACCATGGCGAGTTGTATATTGGGTTCACAGCCTGATAGAGCTGGGCGTCGTTCTGATAGAAGTTGTCGGTGTTGTAGTTGTCTTCTATGGGACGCTCGAGGAAGTCATCGCAAGCCGTGAGCGAGAGACCCGCTGCGACCATCAGGGCGATGGCTTTCGTATATTTCATTTTTCCGTGTTTCATAGTTGCTTGTCAAGTTAGAACGTTACATTCAGACCAACAGAGTAGACCGTGGGAGAGGGGTAGCGTCCGTTGTCGAGGCCATATACGTTGGTGCTCTGCGTGCTGGCGCCAATCTCGGGGTCGTAGCCGGTGTAGTGTGTGAAGGTGGCCACGTTCTGCAAGTTGACGTAGGCGCGTACGTTCTGCAAGCCCCAACGGCTTATCATGTCCTTCTTGAACGTGTAGCCTAAGGTGATGTTCTTGATGCGCAGGTATGAGCCGTCCTCTATGTAACGGTCGGATATTCGGTCGTTGTCGTTCGGGTCGGCGGTCGTGGCGCGCGGCGTGCTTGTGCCCGCGTTGGCAACCCTTATGTTCGTGATGTCGTCATACCACTTTTCGCCGTTCTCGTACTTCTTGTCCGGGTCGATGGCTACGAGCTGGGCGCGGTCGTTCACGTCTTTCAGCTGGTTGCTCCATGCGCTGTTCATGTGCGTAAGTTTCTGTGCCAGGTAGTTGTACACCTTGTTGCCATACGAGCCGTTCACGAAGATCGAGAGGTCGAACTCCTTGTATGTGATGGTGTTCGTCCAGCCAAAGGTGAACTTGGGCATCGGAGAGCCGATGTTGGTGCGGTCCTTCTCGTCGATGACGCCGTCGCCGTTTATGTCCTTGTACTTGATGTCGCCCACCCATACGGTCTGTGAGCGGTTGAACTTGCCGTCCTCAGGATATTTAGATGACTTCGGCGAGCTCTGTATGTCGGCAAGGTCTTTGTAGACGCCGTCGGTCACGTAGCCGTAGAAGTTGTAGAGGCTCTCGCCAACCTCGGTGCGGCTGACGACGTCGCTCCACTGGCCGTAACCCTCGATGGCGGACGACGCCTGGCCGTCAAGTGCGACGAGCTTGTTCTTGTTCCAAGAAATCTGGAACTCCGAGCGCCAGTTCACGCGGCCGTTGTCGAACGGGGTGCCGCTCACTGTCAGCTCAAGACCCTTGTTCTCTATGGTGCCGTAGTTGCCCCACGGTGCTGCGAGGGCCGACGATGCGTTGCCGCGGGTGCCCATGTATGATGGCAGCTGGAGGCTCATGAGCATGTCCTCCGACGTCTTCTTGTAAAGGTCGGCAGTGATGCTCAGGCGGTCGTGGAAGAAGCCGAGGTCGAGACCGAAGTTCCACTGCTCCTGCGTCTCCCACTTGATGCCCGTGTTGGGGATGTTGCTTACGCGGTAGCCCATGCCGAGACCCGTCTCCATCTTGTCGATGGATGAACCCCATTTGTATCCGCCGATGCTTGAGTTGCCTGTCTGGCCCCAGCCGGCGCGGAGCTTGCCGTTGCTGAATATGTTGTCAATGCCAAGGTTCTGGAAGAAGTTCTCCTGCGTGAAGCGCCATGAGGCGGCGACAGCGTGGAAGCCCGCCCAGCGGTTGTCCTTTCCGAAGTTCGACGAAGCGTCCCTGCGGTAGGTGTACGTCAAGTTGTAGCGGTCGTCGTATGAGTATGTCGCGCGGCCGAACACCGATACCATGGAGGTTGAGCCGAAGCCGTAGCCTATCTGGGGGGTGCCTGTACCAAGGCTCGGGTTATGAACGTCGTCGCTTGGCAGGTCGGTTCTCGACACCGACGCGTAGTCATACTTGCTCTCCCATGCCTCGTGACCCACCATCACCGTGTAGCGGTGGACGTCGGCTGCCGTGTCGCTCCATGTCAGGTAGTTCTTCGTCTGCCAGAAAGTGTTAGCGTTCTTCTGGCGGCTTGCCATGTTCTGGTTCCTGGTGTAGGTGCCCATCGACACCATAGGCTCGTAACGCTCAGCGTCGCTCCAGCCCAGGTCGTAGCCGAGCTCGGTGTGCCATACCAGGCGCTCCTTGAGCGGGCCGCCGGGCTTCACCTCGGCAAATATGTTGCCGCTCAGCTTCTGCCTGTCCAGCAGGATGTCGTTGTAGAGCGCCATGGCTACAGGGTTCGGGTTCGTGTAGCCCTCCTTCGAGACGCTCGAGTAGCTGCCGTCGATGTTGTAGATGGGGATGTCGGGCGTCGCCGTCAACGCGTATGTGATCACGCCCTGTTCCGAGTCGGCCAGTGTGAATCGCTCCTTGGTCTTGGTGTACATGGCCGAGAGGCCAAGTTTCAGCCAGCTCTTCAGGTTCGCGTCGATGTTGGCGCGGAGCGAGATGCGGCGGAACTTTGAACCGATGATTGTTCCCTCCTGGTTCA
Organism: Bacteroidales bacterium; assembly: GCA_004552385.1. GTDB lineage: Bacteria > Bacteroidota > Bacteroidia > Bacteroidales > Marinilabiliaceae > W3P20-009. The sequence goes on from SFOL01000077.1 coordinate 7,307, forward strand.
TGAAGTTGCCTGATACGTAATACTGCACCTTGTCCGAGCCGCCCTGGGCTGAGAGCTGATGCTGGTGCTGGAAGGCTGTGCGGAAGATGGCGTCCTGCCAGTTCGTGCCTTTGCCGAGAAGCTCGGGATACGTGTAGTCCTCCGTGGCCGTGAGTTCGCCCGTCTGCGCAAGGTCGTTGTAGTATGATGCGAACTCGCGAAGGTTCATCATGTCAAGCCTCTTGGTCTGGCGGTTCCATGCAGCCATGCCCTCATAGGTGAACTTGGCGTCGCCCGACTTGCCGCGCTTGGTCGTGATGAGCACGACGCCGTTGGCTCCCTGAGCACCATAAATGGCGGTGGCTGACGCGTCTTTCAAGATCTCCATCGTCACGATGTCCGACGGGTTGATGGTTGAGAGGGGTGAGATGGTCGAGGTCGAGCCGTTGCCGAGAGCGTCGCCCAGGCCGTAGTCGGCTCCCGACGAGCCTTGGCTCTGGACGATCACGCCGTCAATGACGTAGAGGGGCTCGGCGTTGGCGTTGATGGTGGCCTGGCCGCGCACGCGGATTGACGATGATGAGCCCGGGGCGCCCGAGGTCGACACCGAGGTGACGCCTGCCGCGCGGCCCTGGAGGCTCTGGTCAAGGTTGGTGATGACTGAGCCTTTCAATGCCTCTTCGCCCACCGAGACCGATGCGCCCGAGAGGTCGCTCTTCTTCATCGTGCCGTATCCTACGACCACGACGTCGTCAAGCTCCTTGCTGTCACTCGCCATTTTTATGTTGATGGTGCTGCGGCCGGCTACGTCCACAGTCTGGCTCGTGAAGCCGATGAATGAGAATGACAGCTTCTGAGCGTCGCCCACATTGAGGCTGTACTTGCCGTCGAAGTCTGTCACGGTGCCGATTGTGGTGCCTGGCACCACGACAGCCACGCCTGGCAATGGCTGGTTTGTGTCGTCAGTGACGACTCCCGAAACCATCTTGCTCTGCGCCAGTGCCGTCACCATCGACAGCACGAGGCACATGGCCGTGAGAATGATTCTTGCTTTGTTTTTCATAAGACATTAGTTGAACTTGATAATAGAGCAGTTGAGCTTCGCTTTGTCTCCACTGAGCTTTGGCCTGCCGCTGTGGAAGGCGTCTGCCAACTGGTTTCTTTCTTTGCCACCTCCATCGCACTGGGCATCTCGCGATAATGCTTGCTCTTTCGGTGTGCATTTTATCGTTAGCAAATTTATACCTTCTTTGCATCGAAGGCTTGTA
>SFOL01000078.1 GCA_004552385.1 Bacteroidales bacterium
GCCGCTTTTCCTTGTGTCGTGTTACTTGCGGCGTGACATTGGGAGCAAGCCACATCTCAGGATGAAAATCTGCCGCCAAGCAGGAAGCAACATCTGAAAAAGACACTCCGCCCCGCCTCAAGAATTGATTGAGGCGGGGCGGAGTGTCTTTTCACATCAGAGAGAGCCTTACTCCGCGCAAAGCGGAAGTCCTCTCACAGATGGATGCCTACTCAGCGTTTTGAATTCTCTGAGCCCTGAGAGCCTCCAACTTGGCGGCATTCTCATTGACACGCCGCGCAGTGAGCGGATAGAACGAGATGAAAACGACACTGAGTATGGTTCCTACGGCTGGCAAGAGGCTGAGACACATCTTGATACCGTCAATTGTCTCGGGCGACTGCTCCATATTCGCTTGGAAGCCGAAAGCGGCAAGCAGCCACATTGATACTCCGGAGCCTATAGTCCAACCGAGCTTCTGGCTCATGCTTGAAGACGAGAAGATAAGCCCCGTGGCGCGGTTGCCGGTGGTCAGCTCATTATAGTCGGCGCAATCGGCGTACATGCTCCAGAGGAGAGGGAATATGGCGCCGGCGCAAATGGAGATGAGCATCTGGAAGAGGAAGATAAGCCCGAGCTGGCTGGCCTCGAACCAATAGAAAATAATGCTGAGGACAGACGCTATGAGCATGGCCCCGAGATAAGTGTCCTTCTTGCCTATAGCGTTGCTTATGGGGCCTGCGGCCACGACGCCTATGATATTGGCGAGTTGACCAAGACCGAGATATATGGCGCTAAGCTTAAACGCCGTGAAGACGGGTTGGCCAAAGAGCGTGATCTCATTGACGTGGCAGCCGAACATCGTGACGTCCTTCAGGTTGTCCTCCATGACGAAGTACTTGAAGTAATAGACAGTTGCGCCATCGCGGACAGAGTTGAAAATAAGGGCAGCAATGCCTGCGCCAAGCAAAATCCACCAAGGCTTGTTGTGCATAAGATCCTTAAAGTCATCACGCACGCTTGTATGCGCCTCCTTGATAGGCCTAATCCGCTCTCGGGTCAGGAGGAAGCAGAGCAGGAAGAGCACCACGCAGATGGCGGCGAAAGCGCCAGCGGCAAGAGTCCACGCGGTCTGCTGCTCCGCAATTGGCTGCGACGCCTTGCCGCCAAACCTCTCAACCACTGTCATGAAAAAGAACAAGGCCGCGAAGCTGCCCAAATAGGCAAAGGACATGCGGAATGTGGAGAGCACATTACGATCGGCAGGATCGGGACTCATAACACCCAGAAGTGACGCATAGGGCACATTGATGGCAGAGTAGACAACCATCATAAGCGCATACGTGACAAAGGCGTAGACAATCTTGGCAGTCTCATCAAGATCAGGCGTGTAGAAAGTCATCACGCCAAGCAGACCGAACGGGATGGCAAGCCACAGGAGGAAAGGACGGAACTTGCCCCACTTAGTCTCTGTTCGGTCGGCCACAATCCCCACGACGGGGTCGACAAAAGTGTCCCAAATGCGCGTGACGAAAAACATGGTGCCGACCACAGCGGCCCCGATGCCAAAAACATCTGTGTAAAAGACCGCAAGATAGGCCCCGAAGAGCTTCCAGAACATTGACGAAGCCATGTCGCCAAAGCCGTAGCCTATTTTCTCGTATAATTTTACCACAATAATTCTTTATAAAGTTACACCATCCACACAATGTGGCGTCGGCCCACATTGAAGGCTTACAAAGCTAAACAAAGTTCACCGGACGGAACAATCCAGGCCGGCATAAAACAGAAAGAGGCCGAAGACCAGAGAACGCAAGACCGGCTAAAAGCCGAACTCGTCTTTAATGAACCGGGTCACCTCCGCGGCTATGACCTCGTGCTCAGCCATGTCAGGGTGAGCTGCACCGCCGGCATTGAAACCGCGCTCGAAAACATGGTACGGGATCTTACCGCTTTTGCCGGCAAAGCCCTGAGCCTCGGCCTCGGCTGCGATTGCAGGCAGGAGAGCCTTAAAGAACGCGCGCAACGTGTCATTGGCCATAGGGCTGGAGATGAGCGCGATATCGGCGGAAGGATTCTTCTCCCTCAGCATGCGGATGAAATCCAGATAGGCTGACGCGAACTTTGACGAGTCCTGCACCCCGTCATTTTGCCCGAGGGCTGAGACAACGAGGTCGGGATTGAACGAGAAATCGTAGTCAATCTTGTTATCAACAAGGTTGACTTTGCAATAGGTCTGCGGAAGCACGTACTTGTGATCGCAACAGCTGTGCATGAGCCCGATGCCAGACACGCTGGCCAAGCTCCACTGGGCGTTGAGGTTGCGCGCCGTGCGCGGGCCATAGGCGAAATATGCCCTGTGATGATCATACCACAGACCCTCACCGAAAGGCATGACCCCGTCATACATCTCCATTCCGCTCGTTATGGAGTTGCCGATGAACTCGATGCGGTGCGAAGTGGCGGGCTGCCACTTGGACAAGCCGCAGGCTGTCACACCGAGAACCTGAGTGTAGCCCATGCCGCACTCTGTGTCTCGGCAGACGAGCACCGTATGGCGCCCCGCCGCAAGGCTGTCGGCCACATGCATAATGTGGCACAACGTGTCAGAAACCACAGGCTGCTGCGCCTTGCCTATAACGAGTCGGTTAAGCGGGGCGCCGGTGGCAACACGAGCGACAGACTCGCCATCGACCACAACCTCGAGGTAGTTATACCCGTCGCCATAAAGCCTCTCGTCCGCAATGTCGACATCAGCCCCGTCACCATCAAAGGCGAACGTGAAATATGTGCCGGCTCCCCATTGGCGAGGTCCGGCAGAGTCGGTGCGGTCAAGACGGCCGATATAGGTTAGAGCCTCATCATACCCCGACACCGTACGTGGAGACGGCGCACAAGCCACAAGCAGTCCCAAGGCCAAGGCTCCAGCCAAGCCAAGATAATACATCTGTCTCATATCAAAGTCATTAGCAAATTAGGCCGCGCTGATACGAATAAGGACTTCGGTTATGGCGCGAGAATTGTGATAAGGGCACTTCCAGAACCCGGCCTTGCAGTCGTTATATACGTCGCAACCATCCTTGTCGGTGCGCCAGAGCCACTCCCCGTACTTGCGGTCGATTATCTTGTTGTAAATAAAGCCCCAGACTTTAACCATCTTCTCGAGATAGTCCTCGTCATGTGTGTGTTTCCACGTGTCAGCCAGGCCCACCATAGCCTCAGCCTGCGGCCACCAGTGCTTATCGGTGTCGAGGTGCCCGTCAACCTTCTCATAGAAGATAGAGTCGCCATCCCAGCCCTCGGCCATAGTAACATCCGTAAGACGCTTGCAGATGGGCATGAGTTGAGTCATAAGCTCCTCATCCTCAATAACCTCGGCAGCCTCATAAAGAAGCCAAGCGCCCTCTATGTCGTGACCATACGAGTCAATATGGCTCATGACACTCCAGTCCATATCGAAGAAGAGGTTGAAGTGTCCCGTCCGCTTGTCGATGATGCGGTTCATAAAAATGTCGAGGCAGTGCACGATGCTCTCGCGGAGCTCGGGCGTAGGCTTAGCCCTGTAAAGGTTGGCGTATGGCTCAATGATGTGGAGGTGCGTGTTCATGCTCTTTGGCGTGTTCTCGTCCTTGTCGCTCAGGCGGACATCGTCCATCGGGGTCCAGTCCGCCGCGAGCGCCTCAATGTATCCGCCATTTTGCTTGTCGCGAAAGTGGGTCTCAATGAGGTTGTAGGTCTCGTAGGCGAGATCAATGGCCCTCTGATCCTTGCTGAGACGGTAATACTCCGAGAGGCCGTAGATGCAGAAGCCTTGCGCATAGGCCTGCTTCTTTGTGTCGACGGGCTTGCCCTTGGAGTCGAGCGACCAGAAGAAGCCGCCATTCTTCTTGTCATAGAAGAAGTCGGCGAGATAACAGAAGGCGCGGTTGGCGGCCTCCTTATACTCCGGCTTGCCATACATGCGCGCGGCGGAGGAGAACGTCCAGAGGATGCGCGCGTTGAGGATTGCTCCCTTTTCGGCGTTGGCCATCAGCTCGCCGTCCTTCTGGCGTCCGCCATAGAATCCGCCGTACTCGTGATCCTCCATCTTGCCGATCCAGAAGTTCATTATGTTGGCGAACTCGGATCTCATCTGATCCCTAATCTCTTTAAAATTAATAGCCATATGTAAAACACATAAACATCCGCGCAAAGCGCCGCCTGGAAGTCATTTTCCGAGGTGGCGCTCATGCGCGATTAAAAGTTGTTATTAAAATCAGTTTTTCTTAGCCCTCATCGCGTTGAGCTTCTCGAGGGTTATGGAGTAGTTGTAGATGGCGCTACGGCTCTCCCACGTGTTGTCGGTCTCAAGGAACTCGCACCAGGTCATAAACCAGACCATCTTGGGCTGCTTTTTGGCGATCTCAGGAGTCGGGATCTGCCCACACTCACCCCAAGCCACAGGCTTGCCGTCGGCGAGCTTGAGCAAGGCCTCATAGTCACCCTTCTCGTAGTTCTTGCTGTAGACGTCGGTTGCAAGAATGTCAACCACGTCTTTCCCCGGGTAGAACTTGTCGTAGTCCATCACGTTTGACGACCCGATCTCATTGGCGTTGAAGACCCAGAGGAGATTGTTGAGATGGTGGTAGTTGGTGAGCCTGTCATAGAGCATGCGGAAGAGCTTTTGATAGTGGCCTGGCTTGTAACCCCACCAGAACCAGTCACCGTTCATTTCGTGATACGGGCGCCATATCACAGGAATATTCTGATCCTGCAACTGCTTAAGGAAGAAGGCAATCACGTCGACCTGAGCCTGCCAGCGGAGGTTAATCTCGGTGCCAGGCTTGAGGAGTTCGTCCCACTGCGCGTCTGTCAACTTGCTTTGGATGCCGTTCTCCCCCTTCCACGTGGTGTAATTGGCGTCAGTGGTGGGCGGCACCGCGTGCCACATGAGCGTTATGATGGCACCCTTGTCATGCCACTTTATGGCGTTGTCGACGACCCTCTGGCGGTTGTTAATGCCGTCAAGCGATCCGGGCTTGCTGTAGCCGAAGTCCTGGCCGAAGACAGCGGGATGTCCGACCTCACCGCTCTGATGGTAAGCGCGCTCCATGTAAATGTCGCTGTAAAGCGGGTAGCTGTGCTGGCCTGCAAGGAGGCCGTGGCCCGACTGGTTGTAGATAAACTGCAGTAGCTCACGCGCCTCGGGCGTGGCGTTAGGGTTCACGGGTGCCTGCGCGAAGACGGAAGAGAAACCGAGCATTGCCACGGCTGCTGTCAGAATCTTTTTCATATCCGAGTTACGATTTTAAAGTGAAAAGTCGTCAGTTGGTCTGATACGCAAAAAAAACAACAGGGTTATCGCACTTGGACGGCTCCGAAGCATGAAGCCTGTAGTCCGTCGGCGTTCTCGAGGTTGGGCCAAGCGTCGTCAGCCCAAGCGAATCGGACGCTCTTGGGGCGTGACACCTCTTTTGAAGAGACAAGGACCGATCCGTCTTTCATGATACGCCCCTCGGCCTTATGGAACACGCCGTCGTCGCCCGCAAGCTCGAACCAGTCGGCCTTCTTGCCCTTGCCGACGACGTGAAGCCCCTTAGAGTCGGCGAACGAGACCTCAACTGACTTTCCGCCCTTGGCAAGCCGGGCCGAGCTAAGAGTGGGAGCGGCGTAATGGAAACCGTCCTTGCCATAAGCCAATGTAAGCAGGGCGTTGGCGAAAAGGTTTCCCGCCTCGACCTTAAAACGCGGGTGGATGTCTTTCAAGTCGCCAAGGTTGCCGATGACAACGAGGGCGGAGTTGGAAATCTGGCTCGCGGCAAGCCTCTGCTGATCCCTTACGACGACAGCCATTCCCGGCTCGTCATAGTGGTAAGGCGCAATTTGCGCAAAGACGAAAGGCAGATCGTCCCCCTTATAAAAGGCTGAACGCCAATTGCCGACCATAATCTTGAGCAACTCGCAATAAGCGTCAGCATTCTCACAGTTTTGCTCGCCTTGATACCACGCCACAGCCTTAAAACGGTAATTGGCGAGCGGTGCTATCATGGCATTGTATATAAGTCCGGGGCGAACGGGTCCCCACGAGACCTCGGTCAGCCTGTTGTTGATGGAAGTGAGATGTTCATTGCCGTCAAAGAGGGTGTTGTCAGTCCAGCTCTCGATGGGCGTGCCGCCCCAACTGGAATCGACAATGCCTACGGGCACTCCGAGCTGGGCGTGAAGCTTGCACGCCAAGACGTAGCCAATGACGGTGTAGCTAAGCGCGTTTTCGGGAGTCGTACGCACCCAGCATCCGGAGGCGTCATGGTTAGGAGTGGCCGAGGTTCGATAATCGACACGGAACATCCTTATGTCATCCTGCGTAGCCTGGCTGAGCAAGGAGTCTTTGGGCGCATAGCCGTCCCACATTGACCATGAGGGTTGGAACTCCATATTGCTCTGGCCGGAGCAGAGTATGACCTCCCCCACGAGGACATCACTAATTGTCAACTTGTTATAGCCAGTCACCTCAATAGAGTGAGATGTCGCTGAACCTGCGGGTGTAGAGACCTCGACGCTCCACTCAGCCCGAGGTGAGGGGTCGGCGGTGTACTCCTTGCCGTCCCAAGACGTCTTTACCGTGACGCGCTCATACGGCTTGGCCCAGCCCCATATCTTGACAGTCGTGTTCTGCTCAAGCACCATCCCGTCTGACAAGACAGATGGCAGCGTAACATTCGCAAAACCGGCCGAAGTGGCACAGACCGCAATCACAGTCAATAAAAATTGCTTGATTTTCATGGCTTGAGAAAGGAAAACGGATGTGACCGACCAGAAGAAGAGGCCACATCCGCAGGGAAAACTACAAACTAAACAATCATGACGAGTCCCAACGGACGCATCGAAGAACTCTCTTTGATATGCAACAGCACGCTACGCATGCTTCTCGTTTTTGTCAACGAGAGCATTGATGCGCGCCACGGATGCCGAGCTGGTAAGCTCGTCGGACGGAGTGTTGAGACAGTAGTCCACAAGCTGGTCGACCGTGGTGGTGGCCACGTGGAGGCGGGTGTCAGACGAGGCGTAGTAGATGAAGACCTTGCCGTCTTCGTCAGCAATCCAACCATTGGAGAAGACGACATTTGAGACATCTCCCACGCGCTCCGAGCCATAAGGAGCCATGAAGTGACCGGCAGGCTTATGGGTTACGATCCACGGTTTCTCGAGGTCGGACATGAACATGTAGAGAACATAGCGCAGGCCGGCGGCGGTGTTCCTGACGCCGTGGGCGAGGTTAAGCCATCCGTACTTGGTCTTGATGGGCGCGGGGCCCATGCCGTTCTTGACCTCGTAGATGGTATGATAGGTCTTGGCATCCATGATGTACTCGTCCTTAACCTCGGCGCGACGTATGTCATCGCAGAGGCCCCAGCCGATGCCGCCGCCCGAGCCAGTGTCAATGAAGCCGTCTTGCGGGCGGGTGTAGAATGCGTATTTGCCGTCGATGAAATGGGGGAAGAGCACGACGTTGCGCTGCTGACCAGCATGGCTGACGAGATCCGGGAGCCTCTCCCAGGTCTTGAGATCCTTGGTGCGGACTATGCCGGCGGCGGCGACAGCGCTGCTCGTGTCGCCGGGTGCGGCATTGGGATCTTTGCGTTCCGTGCAGAACACGCCGTATATGTAGCCATCGTCATGCTTGGTGACGCGCATGTCATACACGTTGGTGTCCGGGTTGCCCGGGACCTGGGGAAGGGTTATGGGGCGAGGCCAAAAACGGAAGTTGTCGATGCCATTGGGACTCTCGGCAACCGCGAAGAACGACTTGCGGTCGACACCCTCGGTGCGGACTATGACGATATATTTGTCGCCCAACTTTATGGCTCCGGCGTTGAAGGCCGCGTTGAAGCTGATACGCTCCATGAAGAACGGGTTAGTCTCCGGATCGAAGTCATAACGCCATTCGAGGGGCACATGCTCACGCGTCACCACGGGATACTTGTATTTGTTATACACACCATTGGTGCTGAAAAGCTGCTCGTTGGGGCGGGATATGAGCGCCTCGAAATCACTGGTGATTTTCTGCTTGCGCTCATCAAAGATGCTGCTGCTCATTTTCTGTCTAATATATCTGTTATTGACTCGGTATTAGAGTGTTCCTCTTTCCGAATACAATATTACGACCTTTACCGCGTCAAGACAAGTACTATATTATCATAAAGCCATAGGATACGCTCAATCGTTTTAACAGCTTTTAGACATAGCGAGCAAAGAGGGTAAAATTTGCAAAAACAACATATAAATAACGCTCTATAACTAAGCGGATTACAACCCAAACAATGATTGAGCAGGCGCTCGGTCGGCATTGTATAATTTAAACCACAATATAACAAAAAGAGACGCCGCTTCGCCATGTTCGCAAAGCAGCGTCTGAGGTTCACACGGGTGCAGTTTTACTGCTTCCCTATCTTCTTAAGATCCTT
>SFOL01000079.1 GCA_004552385.1 Bacteroidales bacterium
TAGGGAGAAGTTTCGGTTTTGCAAGGGGGCGGCGGGAAAATGTGCGCCGCGGGGCGGGCGCGGGGGTGGGTTTCGGGGTGGGTGTCAGGGGGTTGGGTGGGGTTGTTAAAAAGGTATAAAGGTGGGGAGGAGGGGGCGAATAGTGTTTGAAAAAGGGGGAAATGGGGGAAATCCATAAGGATATAAAGTGTTTGCCCGTTGGGAAATCTCAGTCTAAAGATTGAGACAATAGCGAGAATATGGGTGGCGCCATGGAACGAAAAAAGGCGGTCTGCGCCATTTTGCGCAGACCACCCATTATGTCAGAGGGGTGAAAGCGTCTCGCCCCACCCTCACTTCGCAGATTAGTTTTAGCCTTTGACGTTGCCGACCTTGATGAGGTACTCGGCAATCTGCACGGCGTTGAGGGCGGCACCTTTGCGGATCTGGTCTCCAGTGAGCCAAAGAGTGATGCCATTGTCGTTGGCAATATCTTTGCGGACGCGTCCGACGTAGACGTCATCCTTGCCCGCACTCTCAAGAGGCATGGGGTAGACGTAGTTCTGCGGGTCGTCGACGAGCGAGACACCAGGAGCCGCCTCGAGAGCCTTGCGGACCTCGGCGACGGTGAGCGGCTTCTCAGTCTCGACCCAGACGCTCTCGGAGTGGCTGCGGAGGCTTGAGACACGGACGCAGGTGGCAGATGTGCGCACGTCGGAGTGCATAATCTTGCGGGTCTCGTTGTACATCTTCATCTCCTCCTTAGTGTAGTCATTCTCCGTCATCTTGTCGATCTGGGGGATTACATTGTAGGCGAGCTGATGTGGGAACTTGCTGATAGTCTTTGCCTCGCCGGTCTCGACGAGTTCCTTGTATTGCTGCTGGAGTTCGGCCATGGCCGCAGCTCCGGCTCCGGACGCCGACTGGTAGCTGGAGACGTGAATCCTGCGGATGTGCGAAAGGTTCTCGATAGGCTGGAGCACGACAACCATCATGATGGTGGTGCAGTTGGGGTTGGCAATGATGCCGCGCGGGCGGTTGAGTGCGTCGGCCGCGTTGCACTCGGGGACGACAAGGGGCACATCATCGTCCATGCGGAAGGCGCTCGAATTGTCAATCATGACAGCGCCGAACTTGGTGATGTCCTCAGCGAACTCCTTTGAGACTCCGGCTCCTGCGGATGTGAGCGCAATGTCGACACCCTTGAAGTCATCGCCATGCTTGAGCTCCTTGACCACGAGCTCCTTGCCGCGGAAGCTGTACTTGCGCCCCGCGCTGCGCTCCGATCCGAAGAGGACGAGTTCATCAAGAGGGAAATTCCTCTGTTCAAGAATACGAAGGAACTCCTGACCAACGGCACCACTGGCGCCGACAATAGCGACTTTCATTGTAGAAGCTAAGAAAGTTAGAGGCTCAAGGCCGGCCTGCGCGGCAGTAACGCCAGATCGCCAGATTGGGACTTGAGACTTGGTTTGTAGAAAAAAATTACCAAGGGGGGCGTGCAGCCTTAGCATGAAATCGGAAATAAACCCGACAGACGGCTCAGGCCGCACAGCCTGAAGACTTGACGTTGCAAAATTATGGAAAAAATATGAGTTGAGGCAATGAGAGCGAACTTATTTGTTATTTTTTTGTCATGTTTGTTCAATAAAGCCACACGACGGATTAGAATGGCACGTTTGTACACATAAAGGGAGAATGCAGATGTTGTGCGGCAAAAAACAATGCCATAACTATGCGACTAAAAAACTATCAGAAATCAGACAAATATCATTCGCACAGAGACAAAGAGGATATACATCAAAATTAACGAAACTGGCAGATAAATTCGTAGCGCAATTGAAGCGAAAATGGTCGATGGGAAGCGAGAATGCGCGGCGGATGGCGTGAAAAAGCAATAGGAGACTAAAACATGGGGAATGCCGCCAACCAATAAAAAAAGCGCAGGCATAATAATGCGAAGAGGAATTGAAAGAGTTTTCTAACAAGCATATTCGCACAAAAAAGCTAATGAAAAATTGGAGAGAAATGAAGCAAAACTCCGCCACGACGACAGTAGCGGGATTATAAAGGGAATAGCATGGCGAGAGCGCAGACATCGTTTGGTGAAGAATATCTATCTTTGACATATAAAACCAAGGACGAACCAGAGAACGCTCATTTGAGAGATGAAAGTAGTACACATAAACAAGGGAGACACCGGCGGCGGAGCATCGGTGGCGGTGAGCCGCATCCACTCCGCCCTGCTTAAGGCTGGCGTGGAGTCGACCATAGTGGTGGAGCAGAAACGCACGTCGGCCCCCGGCGTGGTGGCGACGAGCGGGAATGCGTGGGAGCGCGCGAAAGACATGGTGAACTTCATAAAAGAGCGCCTTCTGATCCTGCCCCACGAGCGTCACTCGTCGATGCGCTACAACTTCTCGATAGCGAGCGACGGTCGCGACATATCGACGATGCCCGAGGTGGCTGACGCGGACATAATCCACCTCCACTGGATAAACCAGGGCTACCTGTCGATGAAGAGCCTTCAGCGGCTTGCGGACCTTGGCAAACCGATAGTGTGGACGCTGCATGACATGTGGCCCTTCACGGGAGGGTGCCACTACGCCGGGACCTGCCTGGAGTTCAACGAGCACTGCGGCTACTGCCCCTTCTTGCGAGACAAGGGCGGCAACGACCTCTCGGCCCGCCTGTTCAAGGCCAAGCGTCAGACGTATGAGAAGATGAGCCTGACGGCGGTGTCATGCTCACAGTGGCTCAACACTCAGGCCAGCAGTTCTTCTCTCTTCCACAAGCGCACGACGGTCTCGATACCCAACCCCATAGATACGGACGTGTTCCGCCCCCTGGACAAGAAAGAGTGCAGGCGGCGCCTGGGACTGCCCGAAGACAAGAAGCTGCTGCTGTTCGGCGCGGCCAAGGTCGGCGACCTGCGCAAGGGCTACCGCTACCTGGTGGAGGCCCTGAGGATAATCGGGAACAGCTTCCCCGCCGTGTCGAGCCACATAGAGCTGGTCGTCTTCGGCAAAGTGGACAAGGACAGCTCGGAAATAAGTGAGGACTTCAAAGTGCACGACATGAACTTCGTGAACGACACGGAGACCCTCGTGAGCCTGTATAACGCCGCTGACGCATTCGTCCTGCCATCGTTGCAAGACAACCTGCCAAACACGGTGGTGGAGAGCCTGGCGTGCGGCACCCCGGTGGTGGGCTTCCGCATAGGCGGCGTTCCGGAGATGGTGATCCACGGCAAGACGGGCTACCTGGCAGAGCCGAAAAACTCGTTGAGCCTGGCGAACGGGATATACGCCATGATGTTCTTCGACCCGGAGAGGCAACGCCAGGACGTCGTCAGCCACGCGAGACGTTTATTTGGCGAAGAGACCGTGGCCAAACAATACATAGAGGTATACGAGAACGCGTTGCGTGGCAATGGCAGCAAGTGAGATGGGGCCGATAATAAGCATAATAACGATAACATATAACGCCGCGGAGACCCTGGAGCGCACGATAGCCTCGGTTGAGGCGCAGGACTACGGCGGGATAGAGTACATAATAGTGGACGGAGGCTCGACCGACGGCACGCTCCACATAGTGGGTCGGCACGGCAAAAGGATCAACCGTTGCATATCGGAGCCCGACGAGGGGCTGTATTATGCCATGAACAAAGGACTTGACATGGCGACGGGCGACTACGTCTGGTTCCTGAACTCGGGCGACGAGCTGAACTCCCCAGACACGGTGAGCCTGGTGGCGAGCCTTTGCGGCGGCTCGGACGTGTGCTACGGAGACACCGTGATAACGGCCATGGACGGCCACGTGATAGGCGGGCGGAGGCTGACACCACCGGAGAACCTGAGCAGAGACAGCTTCAAGAACGGCATGCTGGTGTGCCACCAGGCATTTGTGGCACGTAGGACGCTGTGCCCCAGATATGACACGCGCTACCACTACTCGGCGGACTTCGACTGGTGCCTGAGGATACTGTCGAAAAGTCGTAAGGTGGTAAACAGCCACGCCACGCTGGTTCGTTTTCTGGACGGAGGCGTGACGAAAAGCCACATAGCTCAGGGACTTCACGAGCGGTTCGACATAATGCGCCAACATTTCGGGACCGCGTCGACAGTGGCGCACCACATACCAATAGCCCTCAAGTTCCTGTGGTTTTGGGTGACAAGGGGCAGATTTTGAAAAAGCATGAGCAGACCCGCAAATGGGGCAAACATGGCGATGCGCCGCGCGGGTGACTTCGCCAAGCAGACGGCCGACCTGATAAGGCGTCGTTGGGAGGCCGCGCTGGCCATATTGGTCGGAGCCTCGGCCATATTGGGCATTTCCGCCCTGTCAGACAAAGTGGTGGAGGACGTCCACCAGGAGGGGCGCTCGTTCGCCAACATAATAAAGGAGTCGGCCAACATACTTGGCAACATGGACTCCCCCGAAACCCTGCCCGGCATAGTGCTGAGGATCCAGCAGCAGAACGACTTCGTGCCAGTAATACTGGTGGACGCGGCGACAGGCGTGGTTATAGACTGCCGGAACCTCAGGCCAGGGACCCCCGACAGCCTGCTGAGCGACGAGCAGAGGCAGATGGCTTTTGAGGCCATCCGTCCGACGTGCGACTCGCTGGAGATAGACGATGTCGGGCAGGTGCTGTATTACGGAGAATCGTGGATAGTGAAGAGCGCATTGACGATCCGCGTAATAGAGGCCATCATGATAATCGCCTGCGGCATAGCGATATTCTTCATCGTGACAAGCGCTCGGAGGCGCGAGCGCGACTCGCTGTGGGAGGGGCTTGCGAAAGAGACCGCCCACCAGATAGGTTCGCCCCTGCAAGGCCTGACGGGCTGGCGCGACCTGCTGCTGGAGGGTTTCGACCCCAAAATGGCCGCAGAGCGCATGACGGCCGACATAGAGCGCCTGACGGAGGTGAGCGAGCTGTATGAAAAGATGGGCAATACGCCCGCCCTGACCGACAGCCCGCTGAACGGGGACCTGGCCAAAGTGGTGGCTTACATGCAGAAACGCACAGGGCGCAGGATACACGTAAGCCTCGAGGCCCCCGACGGCGAAGTGAGCGCACCCCACAACCCCACCCTGCTCCGATGGGCGGTGGAGAACATGTGCAAAAACGCGGCGGACGCCATAGACAAGTCCGAGGGGCGAATAAGCGTGACACTGCGCGATGTGGGCGGACTGGCCACGATAGACGTGAGCGACACGGGCAAAGGGATGGACGCCGTGACCCGGGCGAGAGTGTTTGAGACGGGCTTCAGCACGAAAAGAACCGGAGTAAACGGCAGACGAGGCTGGGGAGTGGGTCTGGCACTGGTAAGCCGAATAGTGAAAGAGTATCACAATGGCAAAGTGTACGTAGCCAAGACCCGCCCCGGGGCGGGCACGACATTCCGCATAGAACTAAAAAAACAGGGAAAACGAGCATAATAAAGGCAGCAGCAAGATGAGCCACATAGAGATAGAAAAACCCGAGCCGCGGTATGAGAACCAGCGGCTACGAGGCGAGGTGAACCTCACGATAGGCGAAGGCGATAACGCGGTGATAATAGGCCCGAACGGTTCGGGCAAATCGCTCCTGTCTACCTACATAAGCGGCGGCGTAAGCCTCAAGAGCGGCCGTGTGGCCGTATTGAGGGCCGACGGGACAGAAGTCCCTCGGATGCAGATAGCGTCACTATCATTCCGCGACATATACAGGATGGGCGGCGCGTCGCAAGACAACTATTACCAGAAGAGATGGCAGGCGACAGAGAACGAGGAGAGCCCTCTGGTGGGCGACGCACTGGGGCGCGACCGCGTGGAGAGACACGGCGGACTGCTTGACGCCATAGGTGTGACACCATTGCTGGAGAAGCGCGTCATATACCTCTCGAGCGGCGAGCTGCGCAAGCTGATGATAGCCCGCAGCCTGATGGCGGAGCCCGAGCTGCTGATAGTGGACAACCCGTACATAGGCCTTGACGCCGGCAGCCGCGGGACGATAAACGACGTCTTGCGCGACGTGGCCACCAAGCTGGGCATCAAAGTGCTGCTGCTGATATGCCACCCCAAAGACATGCCCGATTGGGTCGAGAGGGTAATATGCATGAAAGAAAGCGGCGTGGAGAAAGTGACGAGCCGCGGCGATTTCATGCAAGACACGGGCCTGCGCCGCAGCCTGTTCGCCGAGGAGGGCGAGACGTCCCGTAGCCTGCCCGCCCTGCCCTCGACAATGCGCGCCGTGGACGACGGCGACTACGCTGACGCCATAGTCATGAGCAAAGTCAAAGTGGAGTATCCCCCCGTGACGATATTGCGCGACCTGGACTGGACGGTGCGCCGCGGCGAGAAATGGGCCCTGCTGGGCAAGAACGGTTGCGGCAAGAGCACCCTGCTGAGCCTGGTGTGCGGAGACAACCCTCAGGGCTACGCCAACGACATAACGCTCTTCGGGCGGAAGAGGGGCACAGGCGAAAGCATTTGGGACATAAAGAGCCACATAGGCTACATATCGCCAGACATGCACACCTTCTACCAGGCGGACATACCGTGCCTGGACGTCGTGGCGTCGGGCTTCTTCGACACCGTTGGCCTGTATCGCAAGCCCACCGACGCGCAGAGGGAGCTGGCCATAGAGTGGATGAAGGCGTTCCACTGCGAGAGCCTGTCAAGCCGGTCATTCCTCAAGACGTCATACGGCGAGCAGAGGATAGTGATGCTGACCCGCGTATTCGTGAAGCGTCCGAGCCTCGTGATACTCGACGAGCCCCTGCACGGTCTGGACGCCGGCAAGAAGAACCTCGCCAAGCTGCTGATAGAGAGCTACTGCGACGACCCGAAAGTGACACTCATATACGTGACGCACTATGAGGAGGAGATCCCCGACGTGGTGACGAAGCGCAAGACCCTTGTGAAAATAAAGAAATAGGCGGAAGATGATATACGTCAACATAATCATAATAAACATCATGTTATGGGTGGGGCTGAGCTACTTCTGGAGCTTTTGGACCCACAAAGTGTTCAAGCCATGGCGATGGCTCGAGCTGAAGAAGCGCGGACTGATAAAGTCAGACGTGGCCCGCGGCGAGCGGACCTACAAAGACCGCGTGAGGTACTACGCCTACTTCTTCTGCATGGAGCAGGTGGAGCGTGCCGAGACGGCCGGCAGCTTCGTGATGGCCGGCCTTGAGGATGCCGAGCTGATAGGCCTCCTGCGGAGCCAGTGCCCTGAGCGCGAGATGTGGGCCATAGGCCCAATGGAGGCCACAGAGGTGACGCTGACACACGAGAACTGCCAAGGCGAGGTGAGCAACGAGCCGGTGAGCGTGGACTACGTGGACGAAAAGGAGGTCCGCCGGCTGATGCCCGAGAGCGGACGCAACCACGTGATGAAAGGCGGCGTGGCGGAGCTGGTGGGCAAGGTTACGGGGCCAGTGGCCCTGGCCGCGATCGACTGCGTAGAGTATGAAGGCGTGACTGCCGCACTGGACCACCTGCGCCCGCTGATGAGCAGAGGCGGCATGATGATAATCCACAGCTACAACCACACGTGGGATGGCGTGCGCCGCGCGGTGGACGACTTCTGCGCAAAGACGGGCGACGGCATAGTGCCACTGCCGGACATGTACGGGTCAGTGGCCATAGGCATCGGGAAGTAGAACCCGGGTCGCCTCAACCCTCGCAATGGGAAACGGAGATCAGGAACGCGAACGCGGCCCTGGATGGAGACGTGATAGAGGGCATGACGATGCCGAAACTGAGAGTGCTGAACGATAACGAAGTAGAGGAACAAGAGCCGGTATGGTCAATCTACGACAAAGAGAACGGCGACCTCATTGAGAACGACGACGACAGAGGGCGGCCACGCCGTGTATGACATAAGCGGGAGGCTGAAGCCAAACGGGATGCGGCTACCCGCGGGCATATACGTGATGCCCACAACTGGCGGGCATGAAAAAGTTATGATAAGATGAGTTCGATGAATTCAAAACAAGCACAATTGCCGACAAGACTCCGTGTCACTGACAGGCTCTAACCTGATTGAAGGTTTCTTGGGGAACAGACAATATGCGGATATGGCACTCATCATATTGACCAAGAAATCATGTAGCGACCTGTGTCTGGAGTGTTCGACTTGTGCGATG
>SFOL01000080.1 GCA_004552385.1 Bacteroidales bacterium
CACGATTTCGCGGCGCCCTCAGAGTTGAATATGCATAAGCTGACCGAAATTGAGCATGCGTATGTTTGTATGGTTGTCTGCGAAGTAGCGTCAGCAGATTCTGAAGAAGAAAAAATGGCTTTCTTTACAACAAACCATATCTGTTTCGCGTTATACTTACGACCAAGACAACCTAAGGCGCGCACGGAGCCGCGCTCAGCGCAACAATGATGAGCCAGAACATAAAAAACAGAAGCCTATGGCAAAAAATACTACCAAATTTTCTCCCGACAACTGGGTGGTGCGAGCCACAGAACTTAAAATGAAGGACAATGACGCGCAAAAATGTGAATGGATGCGTATAGTCGACATTGAGCCAGCCCCGCTGAGCGGCAAAGATATTGTGATAGCGGAGGCTTATGACGCGGAGACGGGCGAGACGCGCACCTTTGCCGGTTTTGCGGAAGAGTTCGCATTAGCCACAGACACAGCCGCTCACGCATCTACCACCGATGGCATAAAGGCCGTGATAAGGGCATTGTGCCCCAACATGACGGAAGAAGAGCGCGCAAGCATTGATGCGCTTACGGGAGCATAGCGCGCATACTTAGTAAAGAGGCGGACTAAAAAACGCGCGGCGCGACACGTAGGTTACGTGTCGCGCCGCATGCATTAGGGGATAACTACACTCGCGGGATTAGAAATTCACACCGAGCGAGATGAAGTTGTTGATAGTCTTGAGCTTTTGGTCACCATCCTTAACGTAGCTGGAGATGTCGGGCTGGAAGTTGTAGCTGACGTAGAAACGCTGAATGTTGACGCCGACGCCGAGGTTGAGGCCGAACTGGAAGATGCGCGCGTCCATGCCGTCCTTGTCGAGCCACTTGGTCTTAATCTCCTCATCGCCGTAGGTATCCTTGGTGCGACCATAGAAGTTGAACTTGAAGTTGGGGCCGAAGAAAGGCACGATGGAGATGGGCGAAGACGCGAAGCTGAGCTTATAGGCGGCGTTGACCGGCACAGCGACGTTCATAAAGGTGGTCTTGCTGTCGCCACCCTCGAACTCGTCTTTGCTGTGGAGCCATGAGAGACGCGCACCGAGGTCGAGGAAGAGCGGCATCTTGCTGGTAATGTTGACACCCTTCATAAAAGCGAGAGAGACACCTTTCTGCTTGTCATCGTCCCAAGAGGTGGAGCCATCCTTGTACTTGAGCTTCTGAGCCTCGAAAGAGAGTTCCACACGCGTCCAGCCTTGCGTATCCTTAGTGAGCTGGGCCGACGCATTGGCCGTCATGGCGGCGAAAATGGCAATAGCGATAAACTTGATTAACTTCATCTGAAACTGTTTTTTGTAAGTTAGTTTTCTAAGGCAAATATATATACCTAAGACTTGCGGGGGGCAATATCATCTGTTAAAAAAGACAATTGTTTATGCTTATAGATTTACAGACCGTCAAAATGTGATACCCGATCACCCATAGAGGAGAATGACATCGGGCGTTTTTGGGGAATGCGCAATCTCGACCGGGCATTTTCTTATGAGACAATCAGGCGGTCGTGGCGCAAGCGGACCGCGCTAGCAGGCGGCCCGCATACTTTAGGTAATTGACCTATAAGTTTTTTACATAAATTTGCGCCAAGGCGGGTAGGCGCAAACGTTAGCCACGGCATCGGGAGTCGCCAACTCGACACTGATATAAAAAACAACTAACAAAAACAACCTAATGCAGAGACAAGCATTCCATGCGCTACTGGCCACAGCCGCCCTGGCCGGCCTGATAGCGTTAGCCCCTGTGGAAGCCTCGTCACAGACAACGGGACGCGTGGTTATAGGCAAGGTGACCGACGCATTCGGCGAGCCGCTACCAGGAGCCACCATCATGGTGCAAGGCACCACGAGCGGAACAATTACAGACTCCGACGGCAACTACCGCCTATTATTGCCGGAAGGATCACAAACCCTGCAAGTAAGCTTCATAGGCTATGACACCGAGATCGTAGACCTGACAGGCGAAGAGACGCAAAACATAACACTGGTGGAGGACATAGCCACGTTGGGCGACGTCATCGTGATCGGCTATGGCACGCAGCGAAAGGGCGACCTGACCGGCGCGATCCAGAACGTCACGGCCGACGACTTCAACCAAGGCTTGATAGGCAGCCCGGAGCAGCTGATAAACGGCAAAGTGTCGGGCGTCCAGATCATGAGCAACAGCGGATCGCCGACCTCGGGGTCGACCATCAAGATCCGCGGCGGAGCATCTCTCAACGCGTCAAACGACCCGCTCATAGTGCTTGACGGCGTGCCCTTGGAGAACGGCGGCATATCCGGCAACGGGAGCAACTTCCTGGCCCTCATCAACCCGTCGGACATCGAGAGCATGACGGTGCTTAAAGACGCGTCGTCGACCGCCATCTACGGCAGCCGCGCGTCAAACGGCGTGATAATCATCACGACCAAGAAGGGTTCGGACAAAGGTCTCCGCGTGACGGTGAACACGACGCACTCCATCCAGAAAGCATACGACTTTGCCGACATGATGTCGCGCAGCGAATTCGTCGACGTGGCCACGAAGGCGGGATACGCCAACATGCTCGGCAAGGCGGACACTGACTGGAACGACCAGGTGTTTGAAAGCGCATATGGCACCGACAACAACATATCGCTCTCCGGCAACGTGGCCGGCAAGGTGCCTATACGCTTCTCGGCAGGCTATTACAATCAGCAGGGCATCCTCATGACCGACAAGGCCCAGCGCGTGACCGGCAACCTTAACGTCTCCCCCACCCTGCTCGACGAGCACCTGAAGCTGACCCTCAGCCTCAAAGGGACGCTGTCAAAGAACAGGTTCGCCTCGACTAAAGCCATATGGAACGCGGCAACGTATGACCCGACGCAGCCGGTCCACATGAACTATGAGGGCAAGGACCAGTTCAACCACTACACAGAGGCCGTCACCTACACCCGCGACCAGGCCACGGGCGAAGTGACCGCCGCCACGCCCGTGGCAGGCGCCGTGCTCAACCCTGTGGGCCTGCTCAACCAGACCGAGGACAAGAGCGACGTGAACCGCATCGTGGGCAACATTGACGTGGACTACACGGTCCACTTCCTCTCAGACCTGCGCGCTCACGTGACCTTCGGCTACGACTACGCCAAGGGCGAGGGCAGCGTAACCACCGACCCGAAGTCGGCCGGCGGCTTCCTGAGCGGAGGCTCGAGATATGAATATGGTCCTCAAGAGCTGCACAACCGGCTGCTCACCGCCTACCTCAACTACAATAAAGAGATAAACAGCGACAACCGCGTAGACTTCACAGCCGGCTACGACTTCCAGTACTGGAAGTCATACACGCCTTCGTTCGAATACAAGACCTACGACGGCGACGTGCAGTCCACCTCGAAAGCGAGCGACCAGCGCCACGCCATGCTGTCTTACTACGGCCGCCTGAACTACACGTACGCCGACAAGTACATGCTCACGGCCACCATACGCCGCGACGGCACCAGCCGCTTCAATGAGGACAACCGCTGGGGCACGTTCCCCTCGATGGCGTTGGCATGGAGGGTGAACCAGGAGTCCTTCCTGCAAGACGTGGAGAGCCTGAGCAACTTGAAGATCCGCGCCAGCTACGGCGTGACGGGTCAGCAAGAGGGCATAGGCAACTACGCCTACCAGCCCATCTACGTGCAGGGCACCGCCACGAACAGGTACGTGTTCGGCAACGAGGCCGTGACGACCTATGCGCCCGGCGCCTACGTCGACGACCTGAAGTGGGAGACCACCAAGTCGTGGAACTTCGGACTCGACTTCGGCTTCTTCAACAACCGCCTATCGGGCAGCGCGGAATATTACACTCGCAAGACGGAGGACCTGCTGGCCACGGTATCGGTGGCCGCCGGCGTGAACTTCGACAAGAGCGTGCTGACCAACGTTGGCAACGTGGACAGCCAGGGTTTCGAGTTCAACCTGAACGGCACGGCCATAGACAATGACGACTGGACGCTCGACATGACGTTTAACGCCGCATGGCAGACCCAGGAAGTGAAGAACCTGAGCCTCGTGGAGAACGCCGAGATAACCAACACCTACGTCGGCCCGGCCGTGAACGGCAAGCAGGTGCAGGTCCTCACCGAGGGCTACACCCCCTACATGTTCTACGTCTACCACCAGATATATGACAAAAACGGCAAGCCGATAGAGGGACAGTACGCCGACATGAACGGCGACGGCGAGATAACGACCGACGACCTCTACCGATTCCACTCGCCGGCTCCAGACTGGATAATGGGCTTCTCGCTGAACCTGAGATGGAAAAACCTGACCCTGGGCACCAGCCTGCGCAGCAACATTGGCAACTACGTGTATAACGGCACGGCCATGAACACCGGTGCGCTGGAGACCATAAAATACAACGAGAGCCAGCTGAACAACATGGGCCGCAGCTACCTGGCCACAGGCTTCGCCAAGCGCCAGACTTACTCCGACTATTACGTGGAGAACGCCTCATTCCTGAAGATGGACAACGTCACCTTGGGCTACAACTTCGGCAAGGTGGCCGACGTGGTGAACATCAACGCGTCATTCATGGTTCAGAACGTCTTCACCGTGACCAACTACAGCGGAGTGGACCCTGAGGTGCCCAAAGGCGTGGACATGGACTTCTATCCCCGCCCGAAGATCTACTCACTGAGCCTCGGCTTCGAGTTTTAACATGACGGAGCTTATAAAAGAACCACACAAGAGACTGAAATGAGATATTTAAAACATATAGCCATAGCGGCACTGTCGATGGGCTGCGCATGCCTCGCGAGCTCATGTGACGACTTGGACCAGGAGCCGCACACCGACACGACATCGGCCAACGTGTACAAGAGCGTGGAGAACTACCGCGCCGTCTTGGCCAAGATTTACTCAGTGCTGACCCTCAAAGGCTCGGGCGAAGAGACCGACCTGACCACGTATAAGGGCGAGAACTTAATGCGCTGCTACTTCAACCTGCAAGAGGTGTGCACCGACGAGCTCGTCTTCAGCTGGATGAACGGCGACAACATGACGGACATAAACGACATGACATGGGACTCCCACGACGTGTGGGTGAGCGACACCTACTACTGGTTGTATTATGAAATAACGCTCTGCAACGAGTTCATCCGCAATGCGGAGAGCCATCGCGACTTCTCGTCATCAGAGTTGGCCACAATCGACGGCTACGTGCTCGAGGCCCGCTTCATGCGCGCATTGGCCTATTGGCAGGTGCTGGACCTCTATCGCAAGGGAGCCATGGTGACCGAGGAGAACAAAGCTGGCGCTTACGTGCCACCCGCAGCCGACGCCACAGGCCTCTTCGAATTCGTGGAGGGCGAGCTGAAGGACATTGCCGACAAGCTGCCGGGCAAGACAGAGCAGGAATACGGCCGCGCACCCCGCGGAGCCGCCTACGCCCTCCTGGCGCGCCTGTATTTGAACGCGGAAGTCTACGGACAGGCGGCGCGCTACACCGACGCCATAACGTATAGCAAGAAAGTGCTTGACGAAGGTTACACCCTCCACCCCGTCTACTCCGAACTCTTCAACGCCGACAACGACAAGCGCACCGACGAGATAATATTCGGGATAGAGAGCGACGCTACGACAACTGTGTCGTGGGGCGCATCGACCTACATAGTGTGCGGCAGCGCAAGCTCTTACACCGACCAGGACCCCGCCTCGGTGGGCATAGCGTCGGCATGGAGCATGTGGCGCGCCACGAGCCAGGCTGTGAACCTCTTCAGCGGTTATTCGGGAGACGCCCGAGCCACGTTCCACACCAATGGCCAAAGCCTCAAGGTCTTGAACGCTGACGACCAGAACCAGGGATACCTGTTCACAAAATGGAGCAACCTGACCGACGCCGGCGAGACAGCCAGCAACACGGCGTCATTCGGCGTGAACACCGACTTCCCGCTCTTCCGCACCGCCGAGGCCTACCTTAACATAGCCGAGGCCATCCTGCGCGGCGGCGAGGGGGCCGACCAGGGCGCGGACTACTACGTGAACCAAGTCAGGCAGCGCGCCGGAGTCTCAGACCTGACCAACGTGTCGCTGCAAGACATCCTTGACGAGCGCGGACGCGAGTTCCAACTGGAGTGCCACAGGCGCACCGACCTGATCCGCTTCGGCAAATTCGTCATCGGCGGGTGGGACTGCGGCCCGACAAACAAGGCCGACAAGTATAAATATTACCCGATACCGCAAACCGAGCTAACAGCCAACCCGAACCTGAGCAACCCGGAATATTAACCTAAAGCAAGGTAAGAAATGAAAAGACTGACATATATGGCCTTGGCAGTGGCGACGGCGGCTATGACGCTGACCGGTTGCGACTCCGATGCCGACAAGATGTACGTGGACGGGCTGGAGAGCTCCACCCTTCTCGTCTCGCAAGACGAGATAGTGCTTGAGAGCGGCAGCGCCGCCATGCCCGCAGTAACCTTTGTATGGACCAACGACAGCAAACTGAAGATTTACGGCACGAGCACTGCGGGCGTGGCGGACAAGAGCATGCCGACCTACACCCTCGAGATGTCGCTCACCGAAGACTTCGCCAACGCCTACTCCCAAAACGTGGACAACGGCGTCGTGAGATACACCGTCCAGGAGCTGAACACCATAGTAATGGATCTTGGCGCAAAACCATTTGAGAAGACCAGCGTCTTCGTGAGGCTGACCACCGCCCTTGGCAATAACGGCGTGGACAGCAAGCCATCTGACGTCCACCAGATGCACGTGACGTGCTACAAGGTGTCATACACCACCGCCAAGATGATTGACAAGGACAAGGCGGCGGAGATTGCCACCCTCTACTCGGCCGACACCGACGGAGACGGCGAACCAGACGTGCGCGGCGAATATAAAGGCTTCGTGGGCGCGGCGTCGTGGAGCAACTTCTTCCTCCGCGAGAACGACGGCACCATTTGGGGCAACGTAGGCAAAGATGCGAGCGAGTTCCTCGCCTCGAAAGACAACGACTGCTGGAACTTCTGGTATCCAGGCATCTCGGGCTGCTACCTGACGGAAGTGAACGTAAGCGAAAGCGCGGACCCGAAGCAATGGAGCGCGACACTCATCCCCAGCCTCGACATAAAGGGCGACGTGGAGGGCGAAATGACCTTCGTCCGCGATGAGTGCCGATGGTTATGCGTGGTGAAAACAACCAAAGACGGAGTGACATTCACCATCTCGGGCGACGCTAAGAAATATGACAAGGACAGCCGCACGGACGACGCTGCCGCCACCGACACGCACATAACATTCGGAGCCGGAACCTCCGAGGACGAGCTCATCTTTAACGGCGGCGAAAGCTTCACCATAGAGAAAGCGGGCACCTACACAGTGAGCCTGCTGCTCTCCGACTACTCGGCACTCAAATATCAGATTAAAGAGGGCGAGGAGACGGTAGAGACCGTACCCGAACAGCTGTACATACTCGGACTTAACGACGACAGGAGCTTCACCCACAAGCTGGTCATGACCGACGAGGCCAACTGCGTGTTCACTGGCGTATTCGGCGTCACGTCGTGCCCATGGGGCTACCGGTTCGGCTTGACAGACGGCGACTTCGACAACGTCTACGGCGGCAGCGAGGAGGGCAACCTGGTGGAGGGCGCAAACGACAATATTCCTATGGCGGAGACGGGCGTCTTCATTTGGAACGTCAACTGGTCGGCCAAGACGTTTAAGAGGAGCGCGGTCGAGAGCGTGGCATACGCGGGACTGAACAATGACTGGTCACTCGGCGAGATGACGCAAGACGCTGAAAACGCAACCATTTACACAGCAACCGTCGAGATAAACAAGCCATCGGAGTGGGGTGCGAAAATCATACTCAACAACAACTGGGACACCTTCGTTGGCTGAACAGACGGAACAATAGAGTACGGTCAAAGCTTCACTGACGACAAGAATCTCGAGCCTGGCACCTACACCCTCAAGTTCGACTTTGCAAACGGCACCTACTCGTTCACCCGAAAGACGACAACCTACCCGGAAG
>SFOL01000016.1 GCA_004552385.1 Bacteroidales bacterium
GGCCAAGCGAGACGAAGGTGTTGGTGTCCTTGATACGATAGACGAAGTTCGAGCGCCCCTGTATCATGCCCTGGTTCACCAGCTTCTTGAAAGGCTCCTCGGTAGAGGAGATGCCAATATCGAAGAGGAACTTATTCCAGAAGCGCGAGTATATGAGGTGGCCAGTGGCGTGCTCGGCACCGCCGACGTAAAGGTCGACATTCTGCCAATAGTGGTTAGCATCCGGCGACACGAGAGCGTCGTTGTTGTGCGGATCCATATAGCGCAAGTAGTATGCGCTTGAACCCGCGAAACCCGGCATGGTGCAAAGCTCGTAGGGATAGCCCTCGGGGGTGCACCAATCCTTGGCACGTCCGAGAGGCGGCTCTCCGGTCTCGGTGGGGAGGAACTTATCAACCTCGGGCAGCTGGAGCGGCAACTTCTCGAGCGGCAACATCTGCGGCTGCCCATCCTTGTAATACACGGGGAAAGGCTCTCCCCAATAACGCTGGCGCGAGAATATGGCGTCGCGGAGACGGTAGTTGACCTTGACGCGGCCTATGCCATGCTCGGCGATAAACTTCTTCGTCGTGGCTATAGACTGCTTTATGGTGAGGCCGTTCAAGTTAAGCCCGCCTACGGCCTCGCGGCCCGGCATCGGCGAATTGCAGACGATGCCCTCTTTGGCGTCGAAGCTCTGCTCGGAGACGTCAGCCCCCTCGACGACAGTACGTATCTCAAGGCCGAAAGCCTTGGCGAAAGCGTAGTCGCGAGAATCGTGCGCCGGGACTGCCATGATGGCGCCTGTGCCATAGCCTGCCAGGACGTAGTCCGAGACCCAGATGGGTATCTCCTCGAGAGTGAGTGGGTTAATAGCGTAAGAGCCCGTGAAGACGCCCGTAACCTGGCGGTCGGCAATGCGTTCACGCTCGGTGCGCTTGCTCGTCTTGTCGACATAAGCCTTGACGGCGTCGCTCTGCCCTGGCGTGGTGAGCTTGGCGGTGAACTCGCTCTCGGGGGCGAGAACCATAAAAGTGACACCGAAGACGGTGTCGGCGCGGGTGGTGAAGATGGTGAGAGACTCGTCGGATCCCTTGATCTTGAACTTCATCTCGGCACCCTCAGAACGACCTATCCAGTTGCGCTGCGTCTCCTTGATAGAGTCTGACCAGTCAACTGTCTCGAGGCCGTCGAGCAGCCTCTGGGAATAGGCAGAGACGCGCAGACACCATTGCCTCATGACCTTTTGGACCACAGGGTAGCCGCCACGGATGGACACGCCCTCGACGACCTCGTCATTCGCAAGGACTGTGCCGAGCTTAGGACACCAGTTGACCATCATGTTGCCAAGGTAGGCGATACGATAGTTCATCAGGATGTCGAGCTGCTCATTTTTGCTCTTGGCATTCCACTCATCGGCGGAGAAAGAGAGTTCCTCGGTCTGCGCGGCGTTGACATCGGTTGTTCCGAACTTGGCGAAGTGCTGGGTGAGGATCTCTATAGGTCTGGCCTTGTTGAGCTTAGTGTCATAGAAAGAGCCGAACATCTTCTCGAACGCCCACTGAGTCCACTTATAATAGTCGGGCGAGCAGGTCCTGACCTCACGGCTCCAGTCGAAGCTGAAGCCGATCTTGTCGAGTTGCTCGCGATAGCGCTTGATGTTATTCTCTGTGGTGACGGCGGGGTGCTGGCCTGTCTGAATGGCATACTGCTCGGCCGGGAGTCCATAGGCGTCATAACCCATGGGGTGAAGCACGTTGAAGCCATTGAGACGCTTGAAGCGCGCATAGATGTCTGAAGCTATGTAACCGAGCGGATGACCAACGTGGAGGCCCGCGCCAGACGGGTAAGGGAACATGTCGAGCACATAGTACTTCGGCTTGTCAAGGTCAATCTCGACCTTGTAGGTTCCATTCTCGGCCCACGACTTTTGCCAGCGGGACTCAATGTCTCTGAATTTGTATTCCTTTGCCATGTCAAGAGTTAAGTCAAGTGCGCGGCACGTCGCCCCAAAAACATCACCCCACACGCCACCGCCAGAAGCGAGAGCAGGCACAGAGCCGAAATGGGGGCGGGCAATGGGCATCACGCCGGGTCTTAAACGAAAAGACACTAACCGCGAAGGCCGAGCCTTGAGGTTAGCGTCATCAAAACTTTGAGAAAGTGACCCCGTGGAGACTCGAACTCCAATCAGCAGAACCGGAATCTGACATTCTATCCATTGAACTACGGGGCCAGGACTCACCTTATCCTTCATGTCCTCGCCGAGGATGCCACGGCCAAAACACGAGTGCAAAGATAATAATTTTTTGAAAGGGACGACAGTCCGCGCCACATAAAGTGAGGAGCGTCACTCTTTGACCTCGTCGACCGTCACGAGCTTGTTCGAGATGGCGTAGATGGCCAAGGCAATGGAGGAGTGTATGTTCAGCTTGCGCGCGATGTTACGCCTATGGGTGAGTACCGTGTAGACCGATATGTTCATCTGATCGGCAATCTCCTTATTCGCGAGGCCGCTTACGACCCCCTTGACCACCTGTTTCTCCCTCGCCGAGAGGGCCTCGGACTCTCCTTCCGCCATCTCAGCCTCCACTTTTTCTTCCGCGCTGGAGAGCGATGTGAAAAGAGACAAGAGATCATCCTCAGTATCATAGATTGACAACTGGGCGTCGAAGCCGGCAAGAGCGGAAGCCGGCACGACGCAAGAGACCAAAGCGACGAACTTGACGCCGTGAGCGTATTCCTCAATAGACTTACGGCGCGCCGCGACATCAAACGTGCCGCCGAAAGAGGGCGACACCACAATGACGGACGGGGAGAAAGACATGACCTTCGTCTCAAAATCCTCGGGGTGAGACATCTCAAGATAGACTGTGTTCGACCCGAGGATGCGCTTCAGCGCGGCCAAGACCCCCATCCGCACGATGATGGCCGTGTCGGCCACTGCAATTTTCAGGATGTTCTGACTCATCTTACATGAAAACTCGACAAAAAACCTCGCACGGCGCAAACCTACCCGCGCCTCATCTTCTCTAACTCGACGACGGCGGGAATGAAGAGGTCGCCCTCGATCTCGCAATGCGACTTAAGATCCTCCTCGAAGGCGAAGATGTCATAAAGGACCTGGTTAACCTCGCGGAGGTTCTCGCCAGCCGGGAAATAGCGGATCATGGCGTTTTTCAGTTCGAAGAGCTGAGTGTCAATATTGTCGTGCTGACGGATGAAAGAGGCAAGGCTCAGCGCCGGCAAGTCCTCTTCGCCATCCAGAAGCCTTTGGATGTAGTCAAAGAGAACCTTATCCTCATAGGCGAGATGCTTACGCACCTCCTCCTTGTAGCTGTCGAAAAGCTTGATGACAAGGGCGGAGAACATGCTGTCGGGCAACGAGCCGACAATGCTAACGAGCTTGGTTCGCAGTTCGGGTAACAGGAACTCGAGGTAGTACTTATGCGCAAGCCTGAGAAAGCGTACCATGGACTCAATGTCCACGTTGTGGTAGAGCGAGCTGTCTCCCGAAGCCACATAATTGCAGACCGCGAGAAAGGTCTTGCAATCGACTCCGTTGTCGGCGCAGACAGCTTTCACCGTCTTGTCTCCGAAGCCCAAAGAGATGCCGAAACGGCTGAGCAGGAGGAGTATCTGGTAATGCTCGGTCAGGACATCACCGAGCCTGCTGTTTTCTGTGAATTTCATAAATCCGGTTAAAACAGTCGGATGAAAGGAATTAAGATCAAGAGTATTTTTCGCAACGTCTTGAGCGCATTGGATATCTGCGTCTCGACCGTCCTCTTTGAGATTCCGAGCAAGTCGGCAATCTGCTGGTTTGGGATGTTGTCAAACCGGCTGAGCATGAAGATTCGCCTGCACTGTTCAGGCAGCTTACCCATGGCAGCGGCCACCTTGGCGTCGGCCTCGCTTTGCTCAATGATCTCGTCGGCGCTGTCGTAAGCCGTGTCGCCGGCGTCGTACAAGGCGTAGTCCTCATACTGACGGACTATCTTCTGGTGCTTCAGCACGTTGAGGCAGGCGTTGCGGACGGAGGAGTAGAAGAACGACTTGGCGGAGGATGAGACCTCTACGCCCCGGCGTTCATAAAGGGTGACGAAGAAGTTCTGCACCACGTCGGTGGCCTGGTCGTAGGGCTCATCGACATCTCTTAAAATCTTAGAGGCGAACGTGACGAGTGGAGTGTAATAACGGTCGAAAAGCTCGCGAAGCGCCACCCCGTCAGGATCATTTGACAGGGAGCGGAGCAGATCCTCGTCAGAGAGTCCGGCGCCAGAGAGCTTCGATGTTTGCATATCGTCCTATAAGTCAACCTTGTCAAGCAACGACGTCATCCTTATTGTCTGCGACCTGTTGATTCCCTCGGTGGACACCTCGGTCCTCATGTTGGCATAGCCTGGCGCCGCGGAGAGGATCACGTATCGCACATCCTTCTCGGCCACAAAAGAGATCTTGCCATTGGCATCGGCCGGTATCTTGACGTTTGTCCCGTCGGAGCCCACGATGCGCACATAGGCATCGGGTGCGGGCACAAACTTTCGTTTCTTCGTCGCAGCCTTATTTGAGGGGGTGGCGTTAGACTTTTTGACGGTGGAGGCGGCCGTGGCGGTCTTCTTCTGGGCTGAATATGCGTCAGGCTGCTTGGCCGTCGTGGTTTTCTTTGCTGTCGCGGAAGGCGTCTTCTGATTTGCCGCACTCTTTTTTGTGGTGGCGGCCCCCTGCTTCTTGGTGGCTGAAGAAGACTTGGCGGACTGCTTTTTGACGGCGGTCTTGGACGCTGACTTTGCGGCACCCTGCTTAGCGCTGCTGCTTTCTGGGGAGTCTGCCACTACCGGGGCGACAGCATCGGGGGCGGGGTCAGACTTCTTGAGAGTTTCAGCTTCGAGCGCCGCCATAAAGTCATCTTGCCGCGCGTCGTCAACCGCGGATGACGCCTCCGCTTTCGCCGTGGCCGAAGGCGATGGTCGCAAGATACGGTTTTTAGGTTTAGTGTTGCCATCGGCGAAAGCCTTCTTGCCGCTCTGGCCTATGCGGGCCTCGATGGTTAGGATGACAGGGGGAAGGTAGAAAGAATAGATGTCGTCATAACCCTTCGAGTTACCCCTGTTGCTGGAGAACAAACCCTCTTCGGCCAGGCCGACGAACGTGATGCCGAAATCATCGCCGGCGCTGTTGATAGGCAGGCCGAGGTTTGAGACGTGATATCTCCCGTCGCCCTCGTCGACAGCCTTGAAAAGGTCGAGCCCTCCAAAGCCCTTGTGGCCATCACTGCTGAAATAGAGAGTGCCATCCTGTCGGACTGAGGGGAAGACCTCATTGCCGGCGGTATTCACCATCGGGCCAAGGTTTTGCGCGGGGCCCCATGAGCCGTCCACATTGCGCAGAGACTTCCATACGTCAAGTCCGCCGAAAGAGCCCTGCTCGTAGTCGCTTACGAAATAGAGGACCTGCCCGTCGGGCGAAAGGGTCGGATGCGCCACCATGAACGTGGAGTCGGCCCCTGGCATGATGCGCACGGGTTCGGACCACCTGCCGCCCTCGCGCTTGATCTCGTAGGCGTGGACGGGGCAACCATCCTGGTTATTCATAGGGCACCGGGTGAAGAGCATCGTGCGCCCGTCGGCCGAGACGAAAGCCGCGCCATCATCGTTGCCCTTGCCGCCGAAAGGTTCCTCAAGAGGCTGAGGCACAGTCCACTTGCCACGCCCGTCGACCTTCGACATATAGATGGTGGAGCCGCCCTGGCCCGTTATCTTGTTTGCGCGCCTCTTCTTCTTCTCCATGCGTAGCGAGGAGAAATAGACGACATCGAAGCCCTCGCCCACATATACAGGGCAGAAGTCGGAATATTTGCTGTTAACCTCACGGAAAGGCTTGACGACATATCCGCTGTCCGCATTCTCGGCGGTCACCTTTATGTTGCTAAGCTCAGGCCACACCTCCTCGGCAAGAGAGGCAGACGCCCGCCCCACGTTTACGCGCCTGTCGGTCTTATGCCTTTCATAGTAGGCATTATAGACGTCACGCGCCTCGTCAAACTTTCCTATAGCTCGATATGCGTCGGCAAGGCGCAGCATCACAATGTCGTCATCATACTTGAGGCGGAGCGCCCTCTGATAGGCCACCGCCGATTTGCTCACCACGCCAAGATGCCGATAGCACTCGCCAAGCAGAAAGCACTCCTCCGCCCTTCGCCCCGAGACTTTCTCACTCTTCTGAGCAGCGTCGAAAAGTTCGGCGGCCTTGTTATACTCGCCGAGATTATACGCCTTCTGTGCGGCCTCGTACCCACCGCACGAGGTGAGGGAGAGGGCCGCAGCCGAAAGCAAGAGGAAGAGAACAGACCTCATGGGAATATGGTTGATGATGATTGACGAAGACAAAGTGTGCGCCGCGGCGCAAGTGTGGGGTAAAAAAGGGCCCTTGCCGCCCAAGAATGCTAATCGGCCTGCAGATCGTTGAGCTTCTTATACATGCCGCCGAGTGCCATAAGCTCGTCATGCGTACCGCGCTCCACGACGCGCCCCTCGCTGAAGACGCAGATGAGGTCGGCATGGCGGATGGTGGATAGGCGGTGCGCCACGACGATGGAGGTCCTGTCCTTGAGCAGATTGTCAAGAGCCTCCTGCACGAGCCTCTCGCTCTGCGTGTCGAGGGCGGACGTGGCCTCGTCGAGAATAAGTATGTCCGGGTTGCGCAACACGGCGCGTGCTATGCTGATGCGCTGCCTCTGCCCGCCAGAGAGGTTCGAGCCGCGGTCGCCCACGATGGTGTCATAGCCATGCTCCTGCTGCATGATGAAGTCGTGAGCGTTGGCCACCCGGGCCGCGCGCTCAACATCCTCGGGAGTGGCTTTTTCGACGCCGAACGCGATGTTGTTATATATAGTGTCATTGAACAAGACGGGGTCCTGGCTCACGATGCCCATCCGGCGGCGCAGGTCATAGAGCTTGTAGTCCCTGATGTCAACGCCGTCTATGGATATTGAGCCGGACGTGACATCCCAGAAACGCGGCAGGAGGTCAACGAACGTGGACTTGCCGCCACCGCTCTGCCCGACAAGCGCGACCATCTTGCCTCGCGGGATTTCAACGGTCACATTCTTAAGGACTTGAAGATCGGCCTCATAAGCGAACGACACGTCGTTGTAGACAATCTTGTCTCTAAACTGCGTGAGAGGCTTGCCGTCGGGCTTCTCAAATATACGGTCATCGGCCAGGAGTATCTTGTCAATGCGCTCCATGGCAGCCATACCCTTCTGGATGCTGAAGAAAGCCTGGGAGAAGGCCTTGGCGGGGTTGATAATCTGATAGAAGATGCCGAGGTAGGCGAGGAACTTGGCCACAGAAAGCGAGCTGTCCCCGTTCAAAATAAGGGTGCCTCCAAACCATACGACGATGATAACCAGGAGCGTGCCGAGCATTTCTGACACGGGGTGCGCCAGATCTCTGCGCCTGTTGATGCGCTTGGCGATGCGGCAGTACTCCTCGGCCTGCGAGGCGTACCTCTCGCGCATGCGCGGCTCGGCGTTGAAGGCCTTGACGATTCGGAGCCCGCCGAGAGTCTCCTCGAGGATGCCGAGGATCTCACCCAGCTTATCCTGCCCCTCACGGCTCGCGCGCTTGAGGTTCTTGCCTATGCGTCCGATGATGGAGCCGGCGAGCGGAAGCATTATGAGGGCGAAAAGGGTGAGCTGCGGACTCATGACAATCATGGCCACGAAGTAGACAATTATGAGGACGGGGTTCTTAAGGAACATGTCGATAGACGCCATGACGGAGCCCTCGACCTCGACGACGTCGCCAGTGGCCCTCTGCAACACGTCGCCCTTGCGCTCCTTCTGGAAAAAGCCAACGGGGAGCGATATGATCTTGTTGTAGATCTCCACACGGATGTCTCGAATGACATTGTTCCTCAGCCCGATGCTGGCATAGGCCGACAAGTAGGCGGTGGAACACTTGAGAACCGTGCCAAGCACCATGAAGAGTCCGGCGAACAAGAGCGAGTAGCCTGCGCCATAGGTCACCTTGACGAGCGTCACATAGTAGTAAAAATTATTCACTATGACGTGGTTGTCGATGGCCCAGGGCAAAAGCGTCGTGACCTCGCTATCCTGCTGGAATATGATCTCGAGCACCGGGATCATAAGAGCCATGGAGAGCACGGAGAAAAGGGCGGACAGGATGTTGAAGAGGAAGCTCAAGACCACCTGCATCCAATATGGCGGCACGTAGCGGCGGACTACCTGGAAGAAATATCTCAAAATATGTGTTTTATTGGTTTGTTAAGAAGCTAATGAGCATGATGTAGAGAAGGGGGGGGGAGAAGAGGCGTCCGGCTCCGCGGCCGGACGTCTTCATCGTCGGGCATTAAGGCTTAGTGCTTATAGATGCCCGTGTAGGACTGCGGCGTTATGGCGCGCAGCTCGGCCTTGACGGCGTCGGAGACATCGAGAGTGTCGATGAAGTCGGACATCGTCTTGTGGTCGATGTGCTTATTGGTGCGAGTGAGAGCCTTGAGCGCCTCGTAGGGGTTGGGGTAAGCCTCCCGGCGCAGGATGGTCTGAATGCCCTCGGCCACGACGGCCCAGTTATTCTCAAGGTCGGCCGCAATGGCGTCGGGGTTGAGAATAACCTTGCCGAGGCCCTTGAGGATGCTCTGTATGGCTATGACGCCATGAGCGAGGGGCACGCCGAGATTGCGAAGCACTGTGGAGTCGGTAAGGTCGCGTTGCAGACGGCTGACGGGCAACTTGTTGCTGAGGTGGTCGAGGATGGCGTTGGCGATGCCGAGGTTGCCCTCCGCGTTCTCATAGTCGATAGGGTTGACCTTGTGAGGCATGGCGCTGGACCCGACCTCGCCGGCCTTGATCTTCTGCTTGAAATACTCCATCATGATGTACATCCAGAAGTCTCGGCACATGTCGATCATGATGACGTGTATGCGGCGGACGTTGTCGAGCACGCATCCGAGGTCGTCATAATTAGAGATCTGCGTGGTGTAAGGCTCACGGCGGAGCCCGAGCTTCTCGCTGACGAACTTGTTGCCGAAGTCCGCCCAGTCGATAGACGGGAATGCCACGTGGTGGGCATTGAAGTTGCCCGTGGCGCCGCCAAACTTGGCGGGCAGCTGGAGCGCCTTGAGCTCATCGAGCTGGCGGGTCAGGCGGCTGACGAAGACCATGACCTCCTTACCGAGGCGTGTCGGGCTGGCGGGCTGTCCGTGGGTGCGGGCGAGCATAGATATGTCCGCCCACTCGTCGGCGAGCTCCTGAAGGCGGGCGATGAGGGACTCTACCTGCGGGATGAAGACCTCGTCGAGGGCGTCTTTGACGGAGAGGGGAACTGACGTGTTGTTAATGTCTTGCGAAGTGAGGCCGAAGTGGATGAACTCCTTGACGGCTGAGAGTCCGGCGGCGTCGAAGCGCTCTTTGAGGAAATACTCGATGGCCTTGACATCGTGGTTGGTTACGGACTCGATCTCCTTGACGTGGCGGGCGTCATCAAGAGTAAGGTTACGATAGATGTCGCGCAACTGCTCTTTCTTGTCGTTGGCGATCTGGCCAATCTGGGGGAGTGGAATCTCGGAAAGGGCGATGAAATACTCGACCTCGACGCGCACGCGGTAGCGGATGAGCGCATATTCCGAGAAATAGTTGGCGAGCGGCTCAGCCTTGCCGCGGTAACGCCCATCGATGGGCGAGATGGCTGTCAGTGGTTCAAACTCCATAAAAGTGTTTTAATGCGGACAAAATAGCCTTACGCGAAAATAAGTGATTTTGGCGGAGTATGGGAAACAAAAGGCAGAAAAGCAGTAACTTCGCGGGCGTCGGCAGACGCGCCAAAAGTCAATGACTTAAAGTGCGGGAGCCGACTGGCGGGTGCCGCCTCGCGCCATCCGCCACGGGAGACAGTTCGTGACCATCCTGTCTATAAATAAAACTATGGGGCGCGGCACTCCGGTCGTGGAGATCTGCCGCGAAGAGCGATGAGAGCCGCAGGCCGCGGGGGGAGGTGACATTACCGTGGCGGCCAAAGGCGACAGGTTCTTTCACGCCGATGCGCGCCATCGGCGAGTACGGGTTTTATTTATACGCCATAGGGCGGCAAGACAGCACAAGACACACCTCCCCCCTAAAGAACAACCAAACCCTAAACAAAAAGTAAAGCATTATGAGCAAAGCTATTGTACTGCTGTCTGGCGGCCTTGACTCGTGCGTGGCGCTCCACGTGGCGCTTAATGACGGACACGAAGTGTGCGCCCTCTCATTCGACTATGGCCAGCGCCACAAGAAAGAGCTGGAGTGCGCCCGCGCCATCGCGGCCCACGCCGGCGTTAAAGACCACTGCGTGGTCAGCCTCAACCTGGCGCAATGGGGAGGTTCCTCCCTGACCGACATGAACATGAAGGTGGAAGACGGCAACCTGGACTCGAAAGAGATTCCCGCCACGTACGTTCCGGCGCGCAACATGGTCTTCCTGTCCATAGCCGCCTCCATGGCCGAAGCTCGCGGGGCGGAGCACATCTACATCGGCGTGAGCCAAGTGGACTACTCGGGCTACGTCGACTGCCGCAAGGAGTTCATCGACGCCATGGAGACGGCGATAAACCTCGGTACCGTTATGGGTGCGGAGAAAGGCCGCAAGATAACCATCCACGCTCCCTTTGAGAACATGACCAAGGCCGACGAGATAAGGCTCGGGTTGAAACTGGGTGTCGACTTCGGCCTCACCTGGACGTGCTACCGCGGCGGCGAGAAGCCATGCGGCAAGTGCGACAGCTGCCTGCTCCGCGCCAAAGCTTTTGCCGAAGTGGGCATACCAGACCCGGCACTGACAAGATAAACGACACTGTGAACAACAGCTACCTTAGGCTCTCACGCGAGGGCATATTCCCCATAACGCGGAACTGCAAGGGCGAAAGCGTCGAGCGCGCCACAGGGTTCACCTTGCCCGGCACCATCCAGGGCGAGGGCAAACTGGCCGGCACGCCGTCTCTCTTCGTGCGCCTGCAGGGTTGCAACTTGCGCTGCCTATGGCACCTGCCAGACGGCACGTCATGCCCGTGTGACACGTCACACACCTGGGACGTGAACGGCGGACGGGTCATGTCGGTGGAGGACATTGTGAGAACAATCGACCTGAACATCGGCAAGATGCGCCACGTGGTGATAACGGGGGGCGAGCCCTACCTCCAACCCGACGGACTGTCGGACCTGCTGCTGAGCCTGGAGGAACGCGGGATCCACACCACAATCGAGACCAACGGGCTCTATGGCAAGATGACAAAGATGGGCGGCATGCCATTGGCCAACCTCACGAGCATCTCTCCCAAATTGACAAACAGCGGACTTGACGCGGAGGGCGTGGAGATGAGCGCGCAAGGCACAGGCGTACTGGTCCACGCGGCTAAGAGGGCGCACGGGGACGTGCAGGTGAAATTCGTAATATCGTCAGCCCAAGACGAGGATGAGATAAAAGAGTACTTCTATCTGACTCTTAGAATCCTCAAGCCGTCAGACATCATCGTCATGCCCCTCGGCTCGACAACCGGGCAACTGGCGCAGACAAGCCCCATAGCCCTCGCTATGGCGCTACGGAACGGATGGCGTTTCGGCCCGAGGCTGCACATATCACTATTCGGGAACAAGGAGGGCACGTAAAGACTGTGAGAGACTATATGAACAAAATAGACTCGGTGCTTGGCCAGAGGGTCACTTATCCGCAGACGTACTCACCAAGCGTGCTGGTGGCCGTGGAGCGGCAACTGAACCGCAAGGGCCTGAACATAAAAGACGACGCCCTGCCCTTCGCGGGGTGCGACGCGTGGCACGCCTACGAGGCTTCATGCCTCACGAATGCCGGTCTGCCCACGGCCGGGGTGCTGAAAATAGTCGTGCCATGCACGAGCGCATACATAGTGGAGAGCAAATCGCTGAAGCTATACCTGAACTCATATAACATGGAGCGCATGGGCGCCACGCCCGCAGAAGCCACCAGAAACATGGAGCAGCGGGTGAGGCGAGACTTGAGCGACCTGCTCGGGGCGGACGTCCTCGTCAAGCACTTCGGGATGGGAACCCCGACGCTAAACATGGGCTTGGCCAGTGACTATGAGACAATCGACGAGAAGCTGGGAGACATCGTGGCAGACCGTTACACCGAAGACGCCTCCCTTCTTGGCGATGGCGAGACGTCGGGCGACGGAATCCGCGTCATAAGCCACCTGTTGCGCTCAAACTGCAGAGTGACGCATCAGCCGGACTGGGGCACGATAGTGGTGAGAATGGGTGGCGGGCGAGTGCCGAAGCGCGAAGACCTGCTGCGCTACATTGTGTCGCTGCGCGGCGAAAACCACTTCCACGAGGAGATATGTGAACTCGTCTTCAAGCGGATAAGCGACGCCTTCGCACCTCAAGAGCTTATGGTGGCGTGCCTTTACACCCGCCGAGGCGGGATTGACATAAACCCGATAAGGGCGACGAGCGGGGAACTCATAATAAAAGAGTTGGCCGACGTCGACACGCTCACCGACAGGCCACTCAGAAATTGACCCCCGAACCTCCCCGCCGACTGTCAAAAGCACGCTAAAGGGGCGCGGCATAAAAAGAAAGGCATCGCCGTCCGTCAATAAGGTTGACGGACGGCGATGCCTTTTTTCCGATAAAGCCAATGAGGCCGCTAAATCTTAGCGTTTCTCATGTCGCCAGTCTCGGCGAGGGCGAGATGCATGGCAAAAGCCTTGGAGAGCGTGGCAGGCGTATGGCACTTACCCTCCATGAGCTTAAGGTAGTCCCAAAGAAGCTGCTTATAGTCGGGGTGCGCACAGTTCTCGATAATGGCGTGAGCCTTCTGGAGAGGGCTCTTGCCGCGGAGATCCGCCACGCCATACTCGGTGGCGATAATCTTGACGGAGTGCTCGTTGCTGTCGGTGTGCGCGACCATAGGCACAATGGCAGAGATGACTCCCCCCTTGGCCACAGACGGGCATGTGAAGATTGAGAGGAACGAGTTGCGAGCGAAGTCGGCCGAGCCGCCTACTCCGTTCATGATCTTCTGCCCGGATACATTGGTAGAGTTGACGTTGCCGAAGATGTCGACCTCGAGGGCCGTGTTGATGGCGATGATGCCCATACGGCGGATGAGCTCCGGGTGGTTGGTAATCTCCTGCGGGCGGAGCATGAGCTTACCCTTGAAGAAATCGAGGTTGCCATAGACGCGTTCGAGCATATCGTCAGAGAGAGTGAGCGAGCTGCCCGAGGCGAAAGAGACTCGTCCGCTCTCCATAAGGGGTATTACAGAGTTCTGAATGACCTCGGTAAACATGGTGAATGGCGGAATGTCCTTGCACTCGCCGAGGGCTCCAAGGACAGCGTTGGCGATGTTGCCCACGCCGCTCTGGAGCGGGAGGAACTCCTTGGGTATGATGCCCTTGTGCAACTCGTTGATAAGGAATTCGGCCACATTGAGGCCAATCTTAGTTGTGACGGGGTTGGGCTCGGTGAAAGCCGCGATGGTGTCAGGGAGGTCGGTGCGGACGACGCCGAGCACCTTTGCGGGGTCGACCTTGATGGCCTCGGTGCCGATGCGGTCGCCGGGTGTGAAGATGGGGATCTCGCGACGGTAGGGCGGATTGGCCGGCTCATATATGTCATGCATCCCCCTGATGACCTCGGGGTGGTGAGCGTTGAGCTCAATGATAATCTTGTCGGCGGCGGCGCAGATGGTGGGCGAGATGCCAACCGAGCTGGTGGGAACGATCTCGCCGTCGGGCGTGATGGAGCTGGCCTCGATGATAGCCACATCCATGTGTCCGAGGAAGCCATATCGCAAGTCCTGCGCCACGTGGCTGAGGTTGAGGTCGAAATATTGCACCTCTTGCCTATTGATGGCCGCGCGCATATCCTTATGGCTCTGGAACGGAGTGCGGAACTTGACGGCGTGGGCCCTTGCGAGAGCGCCGTCAATAGGGTCGCCGGTGGCGCCGCCAGTAATAAGCCCCACGCGGAACTCGTTGCCCTTGGCGTGCTCCGCCTCAGCCTTGGCGGCGAGAGCCGTCGGCACAGCTTTGGGCGTACCGACAGAGGAGAAGCCTCCTATACCAACAACAAAGTCATTCTTGATGAATTCAGCGGCCTCCTCGGCCGTCAGCTCAGCGTAGCGCATAAGTGTAGATTAATAAGAAAGGTAGGTAATAAGGGCGCACGAGCATCACAGTTCGTCCGCACATGTCAATTGTTGGCATACGGCACAACGATGCAAAAATAACACACACTGCGCATTTTTACAACAAGTGCGCTTAAAAACGGGTAAAAGTGTAGCGAAGCCTGGGCACTCACTCGTAAAAAGATCACCATGTGCGCGAATGGCGGCCCCTACAGCTTGAGGGCGAACTGCGCACGGAAGCCCCATCGTGGCGAATAGCCGAAGTCGTCTCCACAGACACGATAGATGAAGTCGACACGGAAAAAGCGCAAAATGTTATCGATGCCCGCGTTCAGCTCGACATAAGGCTTTGTGGGGCCTCCCACCCCATCGGGCAAGTCGAGCATAGCGTCGTGGCGCGACGAGAGGCTGCCAAACATGGCCTTGACACCCACCACCTCGCGGAGCCCGAGCTTATAGATGGCCGGCAGCTTGTGAAGGAGGAGGCCGTCGAGCTGATAGTCGGCATGGATGTAGACGTATTTGTCGCAGACGTACTGAAGGTAGTCCATCAAGTTGAAGTCGTAGCGGTAAAAGCCGTACGTCTTGTTACCTCGGGCAATGTTGAGGACGGAGTAAGGCAATTTACCGAAATATATACCATCCTCCACAGCCAGGTCGAGCTTAGTCTGGCCAATGAAGAAACGGTGCTTGACCGTAGAGTGGAGACGTGCGTAGGAGGAGCTCTTACCGCCCGCCGACGTGTGTCCGCCGCCGACGGTGAAGTGGACGACCGGGAAATAGGTGGTGAGGTACATCCTCTGCAAACCGTCGTCCATAAACTTTTCTCGCCACGAGAAGCGGAAATCGAGCGTGACCTCCTGCTGTCGGACAGTGGAGATAGGCGTTCCCGCCTGTGTGAAGGGATAATATTTTGGCGACTCCTGGCGCAGGGCCACGGCCTGCAGGCGAGTCTGGAAGCCCGTGAACCACTCGTTGTCATACCTGAGGCGGAATTTTTGGCAATATAGCAGCTCGTCAATCTCCTCGCGCTTGAAGAGCTGCGCCACGATATTGGTCTCAGATGTAGAGAGCATGTTCTCGTAGAGGTAGAGTATATTCTCATCCTCGCCCACCTTCATGAGCCTGTCAGAGTAGTTGAACTCGAGAGTTCGGCGCATGGGGGACTTGAAACGATACCCAACTCCGGCGCCATAGGTAGGCCTCGTGTTTTTGAAGCCGTAGCCGATAATGCCACTGACGACCCAGTTTTCGGAAATCTCCTTGCTGGTTCGCAGACCGAAACCGAGGTGCAGACCCTCAATCTTATTGGAGTTGAACATTTCGCCGATAGAACCTATCTCGACCCGCCCCACGTCGAGGTAGCCAGTGATGGCGGCCTTGGCGAGGTAGTTGAAAGCCTTGATTGAGCCGACATTGTTCAGCGAGTCGATCATCTCGTTGGCTCGCCTCTCGTCATCTGTCATCTCGGTGTGCCTGCGCTCGTTCCAGAATTCGTCGGACTTCTGCTTATAGTTGTCGGCCTTGAGAGTCTCAATGGCGAGGGCCTTCTTTGAGAGTTCAAGAGGCTCGGGGCTGTCAAGCTTCACTCGGCTCTGCGAGTTGACCATTCGGCAAAGAATCTCGAGCCTCTTCTTGTCGGAGTTGACGGGCATATAGTCAACGTGGACCTCCATCTCGTTAGTGCCGAAGAAAGGTATCGAGTCTCCCACCATCTGGAAAGAGCTCTTAATATTGAGCTTCTTGACGAAGTTGATGTTTGTCCCCTTGGGCATGGAGGCATCAATGGAGAGCGGTGCGAACCTGCCTGTCTCAATAACCATAGTCCCCTCGAAAACCTTGTCGCCCACATTCTTAGGTCGGAACTTGACGGTATAGAGGCGCATGGAGTCGGGGTTTGCGCACCTGAGCCCGCCGAGGTCGACGCCGTCGGGGCTTAGCGCGGCGTTGCCGACCTTGTTGACCACGAGCGAACTGTCAACGATGAAATAGTCATAATACCTCTCGCCGTCTTTGGCCACGGGGCTTACGAAGCCGACGCCGAGCATCTTGACCACGTCATCGTAGAAATTGACCTCATTATCAAGGGCGTTGGAGAAGCCGCCGACCTCATATTGCTTGAAGATGTCGATGCCCCTTGTGCGGTCTGCAAGCACCGTGGTGCGCGCCTTTGTCGGGTCGGCCTGCGTCTCGTTGTGGCTCAGCGTCTCTGAGAAATAGACGGGTAGATATCGGCTGCTGTCGTCTGGCGAAATCTGCATGAGATCTTTTGCGCCTCGGAGTATGAGACCTTTGGCGGCGGCGCGGTCGGAAATGTTGGCGATACAGTAT
Source organism: Bacteroidales bacterium (assembly GCA_004552385.1). Classification (GTDB taxonomy): domain Bacteria; phylum Bacteroidota; class Bacteroidia; order Bacteroidales; family Marinilabiliaceae; genus W3P20-009. Next base: position 16,482 of record SFOL01000016.1, read on the forward strand.
TCCCACCGGGTATACTTCTCATACTCAGTTCGCTTGTGGGCCGCGGGGTCATTATGCGGTTTATTAAGGACGACCGCCTTCAGGAGGCGGTGCGGCTTATCGTCAGGGCGGACGAGGACCTCGTCAATCTGCAAATTGTCGGGCTTAAGCTTAATGATGACCGAGTCGCCTTTCTGCATGATCTTGGCCAAGTCGTCGACCAGTCGGAACTGGTCGTCATAGCCCATGGCCGAAAAGCGGATAGTGTCATACCTTGCCGGCACGGCGAGCGCGAACCGGCCGTCGAGGTCGGTCTGTGTGCCGATAAGCGACCCCCTGACGAAAACGTTAGAGAAAGGAAGCGTCTCGCCGCTTTGACCATCCACAAGCCACCCAGCGATGTTACGGTCGGGGCCTGTGCGCGGCTTAGCGGCGACGGATACCGAGGCGCGCCGCGCGCGACCACCCTTGCTTCTCTTGTTCTGGGCCGAGGCAAACGGTGCAGAGAGAAGAATCGCCAAGACGGCTACGCATACGTAGCGAAATAACCTAATCATAGCGATAGCGAAGATAAAACTAAAATTGCGATTTGAGTTTTATAATATAGTTAATGACTATTGCTATGTGTTTCAGACAGGTTAAAAAAAATTCGCCCCGGCATGGGCGAACCAGCCGGGGCGAAGACAACATTAATCAGCTAAAATATTCGATAATAAGCTACCCGACCTTTATTCGGAAGACATAGAAGGTCTTAGGCTCAATGCGCAGCGAGATGGCGTCTCCACCTACCTGCCGGCACTCCTTGACCTGCGGTACGACGGCGTCGGGATTATCGAGCGTGTTGTCAGCATCGAGATCATCGGAGTGGAGCGATGTGACAGAATAAGACTTGATCTGGAGGCCCGGCTTAAGCCCTCGGAGCGCGATGGAGACAACCTGCGCGGTGTCTGACACATTGGCGGTCTTGACCACGAAGGCACCGTCTTGCGAATCGTAGACAGCCGAGGCGAAGAGCCCGGCCTGGTCGGCGTTGCCCGCTATGGGCTTACCGTCCATGATGAGCGAGGCGGTATGTGTACCCTTATTGTGGCTGAAAAGCTGCTGGACGTAATAGGAAGCCGTGCGCACCGATCGCACATTGTCAAACCAAATCATGTCCGGCCTCCACTGCCACCCCTCTACGTGGGCGAAGAGCGGTGCGTAAGTAGCCATCTCGACGACATCGGCATTGCGCTCAAGACCCGTCATAAACGCGGCCTCGAGGAGGCTTGCCTCGAAGTGGTTCCACTTCTTGCCGGCCCCGTGGCAGGCGTATTCGCCGGCAAAGACCTTGGGTCCCTTGCGGTCATAAGAGTCGTAGCGGTTACCCTGGGCGAGGAACCAAGACTCGGGGCGGTAGAAATGCTCATCGACGAGGTCGGCTCCGAGCTTTGCCATCTCGGGCCAGAGGTACTCGAACTGCGGGCCCTCGGAGTCGGGGCCGGAAGAACCGACAATCTTGATTTCGGGATGCGCTTTGCGAATGGCCTCGACAAAGAACTTCAGACGGTCGGGGTAGAAATGATCCCACTGCTCATTGCCGATACCAATATATTTAAGGTCGAAAGGCTCGGGATGCCCCATCTGCGCGCGCAGGCCGCCCCACTTTGAGAGGGTGTCGCCATTGGCGAACTCGATAAGGTCGAGGCAGTCTTGAATATAAGGCTTGAGATCCTTCTCGGTGGCTGGGACGTGCGCATTCTCGTCGTTGTTCTGGAACTGGCATGCGAGGCCAACGCTGAGGATGGGCAGCGGCTCGCACTTGATGTCCTCGGCAAGGAGGAAGAACTCGTAGAAGCCGAGACCATAGCTCTGATAGTAGTCGGGGAAGAAGCGATGCGGGAAAGTGTAGTGCCAACGGTTCTCGTTGAGCGGACGGTTCTCGACCGGGCCCACGCTGTTCTTCCACTGGTAGCGGCTCTGGAGGTCGGTTCCCTCGACAATGCATCCGCCGGGGAAACGGAGCACCCCGGGGTGGATGTCGGCGAGAGCCTGGACCAGATCTTTGCGCAGACCGTTCTCACGGCCTTTCCAAGTGTCGACGGGGAAGAGAGAGACGTGATCGAGATCCACGGCATCGCCATAGAGGAAGATTCGGAGCTTACCCTTCACGACGTCGGCCTCCGGCGTTAGCGAGAGGGTGTACTTCTTCCACTCCTTGCCCTCGATGACGGCATCGGCCGAAGCGAGGACCTGAGTCTCGCCCATAGAGGCGGGGTCGGTCATCTCGACAGTAATCTTGCTCTGCCCCTTGGAGGCGCGGGCGAAGACTGAGAAGCGATACTCCTTGCCTTTTTGCGCGGAGACCCCGAAGAAGCCCTCGTTCTGAATGCCGGTGCGCTTATGCGGGTGAGATACCGGCTCGAGATGGACGTAGTGCGGGTTGCGCGGGAAAGCCGGTCCGGCGGTTCGCACCTCGACATTGCCAGAAGCCTCCCATCCCATGAGCGACTGCGGGAACTCGAACGAGCGGTTCTTGACCATCTCGGCGTAGAGGCCGCCGTCGGCAGCATAGTTGATATCCTCAAAAAAGAGGCCGTACATGGTGGCGGGAATCGGCGCACCGGCTATGGGGTCGGAGGCGTCGAGTTCAAAGACCCTCTGCGAACCACCCTGCTCGCCGCCGGCGCACCCCACGAGGGCGACGCCCGCCACGGCCAGGGCGGAGCTCTTGAGACATGGCAGTTTCATCATTACGCGAGACTTATTTAATTGCGAACGTTACGACAGACATGGCTGGCATAGAGACCGTGATGATGCCGTCATTTCCGACCTTGACCCCGTCGAAGCCATTGAGCGAGATGTTGTCCGGGTGGTCGAAGTCATTGAAAGTTGCGATGTCGTCAGCCTTGACCACGAGAGCGTCTGCCACACTGCCGGCCTCGGCCCCCTTGAGCGCGACCTTGACGTCGGTTGCATTCCTGGTGTCGAGATTGGCGAGAGAGACGTGGATTACGCCGTCCTTGTCTTTAGAGGCGGATGCGGAGATTTGCGCCGCATTGAAACCACCGCAGACGATGTCGGGGCAAGAGGTGGTAGAGGGCAGGAGGAGCGCGTCCTGGTGGACCTTATACATATCGAAGATGTGATATGTCGGGGTGAGCATCATCTTTTCGCCATCGGTGAAGATGATGGACTGGAGGACGTTGATAATCTGCGCGAGGTTAGCCATGCGGACGCGGTCGGCGTGCTTATGGAAGATGTTGAGCGTGACGGCTGCGACGAGCGCGTCTCTCATAGTGTTCTGCTGGAAGAGGAAGCCAGGGTTGGTGCCGGGCTCGACATCGTACCATGCGCCCCACTCGTCGACGACGAGCGCCACTTTCTTCTCGGGGTCATACTTGGTCATGATGGAGTCGTGCTTCGTGATGAGCTCGTCCATGTGATATGCGCGCTGCATGGTCTGCACATACTGCTCCTCGGAGAACTTGGTTGCGCTTCCCTTGTTATCCCATCCGCCGGGATGGACGTAATAATGGAGCGAGAGTCCCCACATCTGCCATATTGGGACATTCTTCATTACGGTCTCGGTCCAGTTGTAGTCATCGACATTGGGGCCGCCCGCCACCTTGAGGAGGTGGTTGTTGCCATAGTTGCGTGCGAAAGTCTGGTAACGGCGGTAGAGATCGGAGTAATAAGCAGGCGTCATGTTGCCGCCGCATCCCCAGCTCTCGTTGCCGACGGCGAAGAACTTGACGTTCCAAGGCTTCTCGCGGCCATACTTCTTACGGAGGTTGGCCATTGGGCTCTCGCCGTCGAAAGTCATGTACTCGACCCACTCGCTCATCTCCTCGACAGAGCCTGAGCCGACGTTGCCACAGATGTAAGGCTCGGTGCCAATCTCCTCGCACATATTAAGGAACTCATTGGTGCCAAACGAGTTATCCTCGACCACGCCGCCCCAGTGTGTGTTGACCATCTTCGCCCTGTTCTCCTTGGGGCCTATGCCGTTCTTCCAGTGATACTCGTCGGCGAAGCAGCCGCCGGGCCATCGGAGGTTAGGGATGCGGATCTTCTTAAGCGCATCGATGACATCTTTGCGGACACCGTCGACGTTGGGTATCTTAGAGTCTTTCCCTACCCAGAGGCCGCCATAGATGCAATGGCCGAGATGCTCGGAAAAGTGACCATAGATGTTGCGATTGATGATGACGGAGTCGGCGCCCGTGGCGTCAATGACCACGCTTGTTCCGAGGTCGGCCGCATCAGCCTTGCCGTTCTCGACACCAGTGGAGCTGCAAGCAGCCAAGAGAGAGGCCAAAGCCGCTGCGCCAAAACATTTACTTAGGTTTACCATATAAATATAAGAGTGATTTGCGTTTTCAGACAATTTAATTAAACCGGATGGGCAAAAGTCGACATAGAGCAAAAAAATGTTTCACAATTGCGTCCGAGTGCAAATATAACCCTTATAATTGCAAAAGCGGTGGACAAATATGTTCATTTTGGTAAATAAATATTCCGCCACACGCGCCAAGCCACACTAAGCGGTCTCAGACCATGAAATCGGGCCCGTCAACGACGTGAAACCTCCTGCGCCAAATGGCGAGCGCATCGGTCCCCGTGCAATGGAGCGGCGCATAGGCGCGGACGGGATAGCGCGCCGCGACGTCGGCCACAGCCTCAATCTCGTCCGCCGGACGCCCCTGCAGATGAAGACCGCCGACAAAACAGTCCACCCTTCCGACACCAAGCGACCCGAAGACGAAGTCGAGGAGAAGTGGCAGCCCGTGGTGGGTGCACCCGCCGAAGAGCATGTTGGAGACGCCATCGCTGACGAGCGCGAAGACCTCGTCGGAGAAAGAGTCGGGCGAGACGGCGTCGGCAGCGATAAGACGCACATTGGGCGGGGCTGCCTGAGGCAGGGTGAAGAGCGTGAGCGAGGACGACTGCCGCAAGACTCCCGACACTCGGCGGACGGTGTGCGAGGCGAGCTCGTCAGGCCGGGGCATGCCGATGGGCTTGAGCATCTTGCGCCCGGACGGCGCGACACCCACCTGCGTGGAGAAACGCCTGCGCTCGGCATCGGGGCCCAGGAAGACCGGGCAAAGGGGACTGACGCACTCCAGGGCGGGCAGGCCGCCAGTATGATCATAATGGCCGTGGGAGAGGACGACGGCCGAAGCGGCTGAAAGGTCCACACCCGCCGCGGCGGCATTGGCCGACAAGACGTCGGCGTGCTGGCCGGTATCGAACAAAAAGTCGTTTTTAAGGCCGGAGAATCCGTTCTCGACCGACACCCATAGGGCGAGACCATGCTCGGCGCGGAGCGGGGCGGCGAGGTTGTCGTCAACAATGGTTTTTACAGAAATCATACACTCGGCTTTCAGATACGTGAAGCCCGCGCCGGCCCAAGAGGCGGCGCGGGCCTAATAAAAAAAGAGACTGCGCGGCAGGCGGAAGCGCCGGGCGCTATAGCAAATCCTTACGGCGGAAGAAGAGCGACATGAGGAACGAGAGGAGGAGCGAGCCGCCGATGATAAAGAAGAACGCGAACTTGCTGCCCTCGAGGAAGTTGACAACGTTCATGCCGAAGACGCTGGCAATGAGCGTCGGGAGCATGAGGATGATGTTGATACTCGTGAGCGTCTTCATGGTGGCATTGATATTGTTCGAGATGACGGACGAGTACGAGTTGCTCATGTTGTGGATAATGTTCCGGTAGATGCTGGTGGTCTCCTCGGCCTGCTTGAGCTCGATCTCGACATCCTCGGCCAGGTCCTCGTCGCACGCGTCGCGGAAAGTCTTGGTGTGGATGAGCCTGTAGAAGAGGACGTCGTTGCCCTTGAGGCTCGTGAGGAAATAGACGAGCGAGTTCTCGACCCTCTGGAGCTTGAGGATCTCATCGTTGCGGACGGTCTCCTGCAGTTCGGACTCGGAGTTCATGATCTGCACGTTGATATTCTTAAGGTATTTAAGATACCAGACGGATGCGGATAGCATAAGGCGCAGAGTGAGCTCGTAGAAGTTGGCTACAGTGATCTTCTTCCTGATGGAATAGACCACGAAGTCGTCGAGCATGTCGGTCTTATGGTTGCAGATGGTTACGCAGACGTCGTCGCGGATGATGATGCCGAGCGGGACGGTCGTGAAGTCGATGCGGCTGTCGTTACGTCGGACGGGCACTCGGATGACGACGAGCTGCCAACCGTCGTCCTCCTCGTCGCGGCGCGGCCGCTCGTCGTTATCCTCAATATCAGATATGAAAGAGTCGGGCACCTCGAGCCCGGAAATAAGGAAGTTGCGCTCTTCGGAGGTGGGGCACTCCACAGACACCCAGCTGTTGGGCACCCATTTGTCAGAAACCTCGTAGCCCTTGTCGTTGATGTAGAAAGTCATCATGGCCTTTTCGTGTGTTGTCGGGATGGGGAAAAAGAAGAAAACGTCAGGATTTAATCCTCATGCCAGTCGCCCGTCGGCGCATCCCCGCAAAAAAGGCCGTCAGAAAACACACGTGAAAGGCAGCCTACCCAAAAAACGGACGGCGGCCAGCGGCTGACGAGGCGGAGACGCGCACGCGCGCCTGATTATTCGCCGGAGGGTAGTCGTCCATATTAAAGCGTTTTGGTTAGACATGGGCGCGAGCCAAGCCTCGGAAGCTGGCGCACGCCAAAATTTCGCCCGCAAATATACGGCAAAAATCTTTCGGGGAGTTGCGAGAAGCGAACGACGGGCGCAATTTATACACTCAAAGCCCGCAAAAAGAGAAAACGGAGAAACCGTACACACACATTATATATAAGGTGTAACGGGCGACGTGGGCGAGACCGTGCTAAGACAAACTCAAAACGGGAAAAGACACAGCCCCCCCCTCAAAAAAAAAGCCGCACGACGCGGCAAGCAGGCGACAGGACAAGCGAAATGGCAAAAACGACGGGGAGTCGGCATGGAAACGGCAGAAAACAGACGTCCGAACGCCTTCAGAGCCAAGAGCGACGCCCCACGGACAAGACATAAACTAAAGAACTGGCCTCTTTCGCTTACAAATCGCAAGGAATAGCGAAAAATGATTTAAAACCGTAAGTGAATTGAGATTTTACAAACAAAATCGCAATTTTTAAGGCTAATTTCTTGCAGATTATAATCCCGCTACCTAAATTTGCGATGTCAAACAAAAAGAGGGGCTGACGGAGCAAAAGAGGCAAAAAAGCCACAAGCACCCCGTCGAAAACAGGGGGTGCGAGCGAAAATGCCAAATTTCGCCAGCCACACGAGAGACGACAAAACAAAGACGAAAACCAACCCATAAAAAATACACTATGGCAACACTCAGATTTCAGGCGCTGACTGACTTGATGCGCAAGCAGCCGCCCACGATCAAGTTCCCCGAGAAGCGGGTACCGGAGCTTTACGGCGAGCTCGTCTTCAACGACGAGGCGATGAAGAAGTACCTCCAGAGCTCGGTATACAAGCAAGTGAAGAAAGCCATAGCCAATGGCGAGTTCATCAGCCGCGAGCTGGCTGACGGCGTTGCCGCCGGCATGAAGGCGTGGGCCATTGACCACGGCGCGGTACACTACACCCACTGGTTCCAGCCCCTGACCGACGGCACGGCCGAGAAGCACGACGGCTTCATAAACTACGGCCCCGACGGCAAGGTTATCGAGGAGTTCGCAGGTAAGCACCTTGCGCAGCAGGAGCCCGACGCGTCGTCGTTCCCCAACGGCGGCATCCGCGCCACATTCGAGGCCCGCGGATACACGGCTTGGGACGTCACGAGCCCCGCGTTCATAGTAGACTCGACCCTCTGCATCCCGACCATCTTCATAGCCTACACCGGCGAGGCTCTCGACTACAAGACGCCCCTGCTCAAGGCTCTGCATGCAGTAGACAAGGCGGCAGTAGACGTATGCCAGTATTTTGACAAGAGCGTGACCCGCGTCATCTCGAACCTCGGATGGGAGCAGGAGTACTTCCTGGTAGACAGGGGCTTGTTCCTTGCCCGCCCGGACCTCTTCCTGACCGGCCGCACGCTGATGGGCGCGTCGTCCGCCAAGAACCAGCAGCTTGAGGACCACTACTTCGGCTCGATACCAGAGCGCGTATCCCTGTTCATGCGCGACCTCGAGGTGGAGTGCCACAAACTGGGCATCCCCGCCAAGACCCGCCACAACGAGGTGGCACCCGGCCAGTTCGAGCTCGCCCCCATCTACGAGGAGGTCAACGTGGCCAACGACCACAACCTGCTGCTGATGGACGTGATGCGCAAACTCGCCAAGCACCACGGTTTTGAGGTACTTCTCCACGAGAAGCCATTCGCCGGTGTGAACGGCAGCGGCAAGCACAACAACTGGAGCCTCTGCACCGACACGGGCATCAACCTCTTCGCCCCCGGCAAAAACCCCAAGGGCAACATGCTGTTCCTGACGTTCCTGAGCTGCGTGATAGCAGCCGTCCATAAGGGTCAGGACATCCTGCGCGCCCAGGTGCTCAACGCGAGCAACAGCCATCGCCTCGGCGCAAACGAGGCGCCCCCAGCCATCATGTCAGTCTTCCTCGGCACCCAGGTGTCAGCCATGCTCAACAGCATAGTGGAGAAAGTGTCTGACTCAAAGATGACCCCCGAGGAGAAGACCGCGCTCAAGCTCGGCATAGGCCGCCTGCCCGAGATTCTCGTGGACAACACGGACCGCAACCGCACGTCGCCATTCGCATTCACCGGCGACCGCTTCGAGTTCCGCGCCGTAGGCTCATCCGCCAACTGCGCAGGCGCTATGACGGCAGTCAACGCCATCGTGGCCGAGCAGCTCCGCGAGTTCAAGGCCGACGTGGACGCAATGATAGAGAAGGGCGTGAAGAAAGACGAGGCCATATTCCAGGAGATCCGCAAACTCATCGTGGAGAGCGCGCCTGTCCACTTTGACGGTAACGGCTATTCCGAAGAGTGGAAAGAGGAGGCCAAGAAGCGCGGCCTGACGAACATAACCAGCGTTCCCGAGAGCGTGGACACCATGCTCTCCGACTGGAGCAAGAAGGTCTACGTAGGCGGCGGCATCCTGACCGAGCGCGAGCTGACCGTCCGCCACGACGTGGAGATGGAGAAGTTCGTGAAGAAGGTGCAGATTGAGGCCCGCGTGATGGGCGACCTGGTCATCAACCACATAGTCCCGACCGCACTGGCATATCAGAACATCTTGATAACCAACGTCAAGGGCATGAAAGAGGTGATGGGCGGCGACGCCGACGCCATGACGGAGAACGAGCGCGAGCTCATCCGCAAGGTGTCTGACCACGTCAAGACCATCCGCACCACAGTCCAGGACATGATAGACGCCCGCAAGGCCGCCAACAAGCTGGAGGACGAGAGGGAGAAGGCATACGCGTATGACAAGAACGTGCGCCCGTTGCTCGACGTCATCCGCTACCACGTGGACAAGCTGGAGCTGATTGTCGACAACGAGATGTGGCCACTGCCTAAGTATCGCGAGATGCTCTTCATGTTCGACTAATATGTCGACACTGTAATAACCAAGCATAACAATAGTTCAGCCCCCGCGAGAGGATCCTCTCGCGGGGGCTGAACTTGTTTTCACTACGGCATGGCGGGACAAGGGGAAGCCGCCGACGGCGCGCCCCCACCACGTCGTGGCTCCTACACCTTGTCGACAGGCGTGCGGGGCTTGACGGACAAGGCCTTATAGGCCGACGGCGACATGCCCGTGAGCTTCTTGAACTGGTTGCTGAAATGGGAGACGCTCGAGAAGCGCAAAAGGTCGGCAATCTCGCCCAAAGTGAGATCGCCATAGGCTATCAGCTCCTTGGCCCGCTCATTTCGCACGTGGATGTAATATTGCTCAAGGGTCCGCCCCTCGAGCTCCGAAAACGAAGACGAGAGAGTGGAATAGTCAGTGTGCAGATGGTCGGAGAGGTAGTCCGCCAGACGAAGCGAGGGGTCAAGATCAGACGACAAGACGAAACGTCGGACGCAGGCCTTGATGTTCTCACAAAGCCTCCCGGCCGGGCTCTCGATAAGCTCAAAGCCCACGGCGGCGAGTCGCTCCGCCACGTCGGCAAGCAGAGCGGGGGCGACGGCTCCCGGCACGACAGCCATGCCCAGAGAGACCGACGCGCCCACTATGCCCGCCTGGCGCAAAATGTCGGAGACGACCATGACGCAACGGTCGCACACCATGTTTCTTATGTAGAGAGTGGTCGAGATGCTCACAATGGATCAGAGAAAAAATGATTGAAGAAAAGAAGCCGCGCGGCGTGCGCAGAGCGGAGGCCGCCCTACTCGTCCGTGGCGCCGTCCGAACCGACATCCGCCTCGGGAGAGGCCCCATCGATTCCCGCTACGCAACGTGCGGAGAGGCACGACATGGCCACCACGCGCAGCAGGTGGCGCACAATGAAGCGGGGGTCGGAGTGCTCGGCTGCCCAGAGGTTGGGGTCGTTCACT
>SFOL01000081.1 GCA_004552385.1 Bacteroidales bacterium
AGCACATATATCCAAGATTGGTAATAGACGGTCAAAGACCTTGTTGTACATCTGCGCAGAAAGCGCCAGATTGCACAACAAGGAGATTAAACTGTATTACGAGAGACGTACTTTAATAGATAAAAAGCCGCGTCATTATGTACTAAATGCCATAGCAAACAAGTTGCTAAGGATCATATTCACCCTCGTGGAAAAAGGTGAATACTATGACGCAAACTTCATCAGGCAAGACCCAAGGGTCGTTAAACATAATTAACGTTAAAAAATACGCTCAAAGCTTGCTCAATTAGAGTAAAACAGGGCGTGTGGGATAAAACTTGCGAAACTTGAGTTTAGAGCCCACTTGAAAAAGTCAATTTTACAAAAAATCAGCTATTGATTATCAATAAGTTACAAAGACAAAAATGTGATTTTCGACTTTTTAAAGTGGGCTCAGTTTATAACTTCAGAACATGCTAAACTTGAAGTCATTAGAAATGATATTTCGAACCCACGCTGAGACGCAGTTCCACCTCGGCAGGATTGCACCAGTGGGGAGCCTCCAGGTTCTTGGTAGAAAGCGTGGCGGAAGGTTCAAGATACAGTTCCACACGAGGCGACACGCGCAGGCCAGCCTGCATGGCAGCATGAAGACCCGGAGCATAGTTGGGCGTACGGTGCTCCTTGGTGCTTACTGCCACCTGGGCACCCAGCAGACCCGTGATCTGCACCAGTTCGTCGTCGGAAGGCTCGCCCGTAACGGCACTCTTCAGGTTCATCATGTAGTCGGCACGAAGGGCTGTGAGCGTCTTTCTGCCCAGGTTGGGCGAAGGCACGAGGGTGTTGCCCAAAGCCACCTGGATGCCGCTCAGAGAGCTGAACCAATGGCCGTAACCGATGTCGGTGGGAAGAGTGAGACGGCGACCGATGCTTCCTCCGTCGCCCATGTTGCCTGTATAGACACCCGTTCCGGCACTCAGGAAGACGTAATTTCTGCGGGATGGAGCCTCGTCGAGGTCCTTGTTGCGGGAGCTGCGCTGCACGTTGTACTCCACACCCAACTGCACCTGGGGCTGCAGACGATGCGAACGGAAGCCCTTGTAGCGCGAGGTGAACTCATAGCCCAACTGGGCCTCGCCCAGCAGGTTGACGTGCGATGAGAGGCGCAGGGCAAGCTGTCCGCCGGCATGAAGGTCGGAGTTGAGACGGGTGTACTCGGAGTGGTCGGCACCAAGATTGAAGCCCAGCACGGAGCGCAGGGAGAGCACACGCGAGTTGTCGCAACCATAGCTGACGGCCGTGAGGTCGGTCATCCAGTCGAAACCGCCCGTTGCCGCACCATAGTAGCGCTCGTTGATGGGGCGTCCGAACATGCCCTGGAAACTGTAGCGGAAGCCTGCCATCGGAGCCGACCAGTGGGTGTAGCTGATGCGTGCCACTGGCATGTAGCGCTTCCACTCGTCATACTGGAAGAGGCGCACCGCCATACCTCCCGTGAGGGCGAAGCTGTTGCGTCGCATCTTCATGTTGTCCTCTGCCTGATGGGCCTTACGCGACATTTCCTCATGATAGGTGTAGACGAATCCTGCCATGAGCGAACTGGTCACGTCGAGCTTGTCAACCGTATAGGCATTGGGCGCCCAACGGCTGTTGTAGAGGTCGAAACGTGGCTCGAGCACGAAGTCGATGTCGCGCGAGAGGCGGACATTGGCCTGCAGACCGGCTCCTACGTTCAGACTGTAACGCGACTCGGTGTACCAGTCGCGCGAGTAGTTGAAGCCGATTCCCGCCAGGGCGTTGACCCAGAAGCGTCGCTCGGGCTTGAGTCCGCCGAAGGCATTGTGCAGATTGAGCATATAGTCGAGACGGGCACCTATGGCACGCATACGAGTCGCGTCGTTCTGCATGAAGGTGGTGGTGTTGAGGTTCAGACGAAGTGCGTTGCAGGGGTCGATCCACTTGCCGAGAGACACAGCCACGCTCATGCCCGTGTTGTCGTGCCAGTCGCTGACGTGGGCACTGCCCAGGAACATGGGTCCTGCCTGCACGCCGGCAAAGAGTCCGTCGGCAAAGCTGTGGGGCGTGGAGAAATAGGAACGCATGTTGCCCCTGCGCACGTCGGGCATACGGACGCCCAGACCCATGGTGAGGCTTGCCATGGGGCGAAGATTGCGCCAGGTCTGCACCTGCGACACGTTGTCCTGCGTCACGCCCACACGTGTCTCTGCATAGACGTAGGTGATGGGCGAGAAAGCATACTGTCCGCGCAGACCCATGTGAGCGCCGAAGCCGTGGTCGTTGTGCTTGTTCTCACGCGAATACGACAGGTCGATGCCGGCAATGCCGTACACCTCGAAGGGATGCTGGCTGTAGTGAGTGCCGGGCTGGGCGATGGCGGTGATGTTGAGCAGATAGTCGAGGCCCACGGAGGCGTATTTCGTCTCCTTGCCGCTGATCTTGTAGGCTCCGCCATAGAAGTTGAGCCTTACTCCGTGTTCGGGCGAGATCCAGTCGCCCAAGCCCATCTCGGCGGTGGGACCCAGCTTGACGTTGTGGCGGCCCATGAGATTGCCTCCGAAACCGAAATCCATGAACAGATGGTCCATGAACTTCTTGTCCTTGTACGACTTGGTGACCTGTGGGCGCTGCAACATATAGTCGAGAGCGCTCTTCGAGAGCTGCGCCTTACCGGTGAGGGGTGCGCCCGCCATGATGAGGGCGCTTATGAGGATGAAATCTTTTCTTTTCATGATGATCTGTGTGTGTGTGTTTATTGTTGTTTATCCGTAGACAGGAGGTCGGTCACGTCGCCGTCGGTCTTGGCGATTTCCTTGAGCGAGGGGTCCATGGCGAAGGCTCGTTTTAGCTCCTCGTAGGCCTCGATGGGGTCGTCGGTACGGTTCAGACAGATGGCACGGAGATAGTGACTCACAGCCTCGTTGTCGGGCAACTGACGGCTCATGCGCAGGGCTGCGTCGTCGAGCTTCATGGCAAGGAGCATCACCACCTCGTTGCGCTTGCCGGTCTTGGCGATGGTGGCGTAGTTTTTGGCATCGTAACGGCTGTTGAGAACGGCGTTGACGGCCAGTATGGTGTGGGTCGACTCGTTGTCGTTGACGAAATGAGCCACGGAGTCGGCAGAGGCATAAAGGCCCTCGTTGAGCAGGGTGATGAGCTGGTTGACGTTGACTTCCTGAGGGGCACCCGCTCCGGCGAAGGGGCGCAACAGGGAGGCGTCGTACTGACGATGGTTGATGAGCTGCACAGAGAGGTCGTTGGCTGCTGCCATGAACGAGGGGTACACCTCGAGTGCCTGGCGCATCATGGCGACGCGCTTCGCTGTGTCGGCCTCGGCACGGTAGAGCTTGAAGAACTCATACTTCGACAGCTGGCTGTAGTCCTGGGCGTAGAGCTGGGCAATCTCGTCGATGGTGAGGGTGCGGTAAACGTTGTAGTGCAGGGTGTAGTCCACACGGCGCAACTGGGGCAGACAGCGGGTGGCGATGATCTTGTGATAGAAAGGCAGACGCTGGATGGCTCTGCCCTGAGCCTCGATATTGCCAGGATGAGCAGCCAGGATGGCCTCTACCCTGTCGGCCTCGCTGGCAAGAGTGTCCTTGCGGAGTATCTCGGCCACACGCGACCAGGGAGCCACCTTGGCGTCGGACGTGAAGGTCATTCCCTGGGTCATGTCGGCAGGAAGGGTGCGCTTCAGGAAGCCGAGGGCGTAGTCCATACGCATCTTGGCCAGACTCATGTTGCGGGAGTAGCGTCCCTCGGGCGACGACTGACCTCGGAGCTCGAGCGAGCTGAGCGAGGCGCCCTTCGACTGGGAAATGGTCTCTATCTGCTGACGGAGTTTGTCGATCTCAGAGGCGTTCTGAGGGTCGCTGCTGTCGAAGACGGCCATGCCCACGGGGAAACGGAGGTTCACCTTGCCCTGACTGTCGCGAAGCTGCACCTCCTTCTTGGGGAAGTAGGCTGAGTCGGTAAGTTCGTGGGCGGCAAAGCTGTAGTCGAGGAAGCGCAGGGGGTTGACGGTTCCACGGGCGATGATGGTGGTGTCGCGGTAGAGGATGCGGTTGTAGTTCTCGATGGCCATATAGACGTCGCAGGAGAAGTCGTCCTTCACGTGCTCCACGTAGATGGAGTCGTTGTAGCCTATGATGTCGTTGGGGCGGCCTTTCTCACGTGTCTGCTCGCTCTTCACGGTGATGTAGCGTGCCAGAGGGTCGCCGGCAAGCGAGTCGTTGAGGTCGAAGTTGTAGAGTCGATCCTGCGTCTCGTTATACTCGCGTGCGTCGTACACCATCGGTTTCATGAGGGTCACCTGCTTGCGGGTGGCGTTGTTGAGCACGGGCTGAACCACGAGTCGGGTGTTGTGCGAAAACATCTCGCGGGGCACACGCACACGGGTCTTCACATGGAAATAGTTGCCTCTGACCTCGATGTCGGTTGGCTCGGGCAGGATCTTGTCGGTAATGCGCTTCTGCGAGATGGTCACCTCCTTGAGCGAGACACTCTCCTCTTCGAGCACCACGCGCAGTCGCGACTTGCCCTTCACGTCCACTTCCTTGGTCTTCATACCCACCATGGAGAAACGCAGACGGGCATTGGAACGCACGTTGATGGCAAAGGTTCCGTCGACATCGGTCATGGCAAGCACACGGCGTGTGGAGGCGTCGGAAACGTTGACACCGATACAGGGTGAGCCGTCCGACTTGACAACTACCGTACCCAGCACTCGCATCACCTCCTGTGCGGAGACGTCCGAAACGGTGAGCAAGAAGAGGGCGACAAGAAAAGTAATGGAGCGAAGAGGCTTCATGAATAATAAGTTATGAGTAGTCATAAATTGCATTCTTATCTTATTTTTTGTATGTATATATAAGTATGTTCATGCATACGTTTTGCAAATACGTTTTTGTGAAATCTTATGCTGATAAATTTTGTGAAACCTTATGCTGATAAATTTTTGTGAAATCTTATGCTGATAAAAAAAGAGAACTATACACGTGAAAGTCTTCGTATGTGTGTGGCTTCCAGGGGAATTGTGCTTTTTACTTGATCAGATACACGAAGGTTACACCAGCCTTGATGGGGATAGGTCGCCACCCTTTCACATTGGCCTCGCCGGGCTCATACTCGTCCTTGTCCCAACTCATCTCCTGCACGTGAGCCATTCCCACTCCAAGAGTCGTCTCAAGACTCCATCGTCGCGACAGCACGAAACTGTAGCCGTAGGTAACGCCTCCACCATAGAGGTCGCCCTTATGGCGATTGCCCCCACGCACGTAGTTGTAGTGGCATCCTATGCCGGCAATTCCGACAAAATGACCTGTCTGCGGACGGGCGCTGAACCAGTAACGCACCTCTGGCGTGATCATGGCGCCACGGGTGTCGATGTTAAAGACCTTGATGCGGTTGTAAGCTGCCTCAAAATTGAAGGTGACATGGCGATTGACCCTGAACTCTGCTCCGAGGTTGGGAGTAGAGGCCGCCCAGTAGAGGGCATTGGTCTTGACAGCCACCCGCTGGGCCTTCGTCTGCATGGGAGCCAGTAGGCTGGCTGAAAGGACGGCCAGCGTGAACCATGCTTTTGCTTTCTTTAAGTGATAGATAACCATATATATTTATAAATGTGATTCTTATTTTTTTAGTTTTCTCTAACTCCCCTACTTCTGCTTGTTGAGTCGCTTGATGACGGCGTAAGCATCGTAGAGTCCCAGCTCGCCAGCCTTGGAAAGATCCTGGATGGCGGCTTGCTTGTTGCCAGACTTCGAACGGGCAATGCCTCGGTTGTAGTAAGCCTCGGCAAGGTTGGAGTCGATACGGATGGCAATGGAATAGTCGTCGATGGCCTTGGACAGCTCGTTGCGCCCTGCATGCAGGTTGCCACGGTTGTAATACACATAGGCGTTGTTGCCGTTCTGACGGATGGCGTCGCTGAAGTCGGCCTCGGCAGAATGAAGATTGGTAATGCCCTTGCCCTCGGAGAGGTTGAACTCGTCGAGCTCGGTCTGACAGACGGCACGTTGCCAGTAGGCTATGGAGCTCTTGCCTCCACAACCCACGTACTCGGTAAAGTCGGCTATGGCCGCCTCAAAATCGCGCAACACGGAATGGGCCACGGCACGGAGCAACAGCAAGTGGGTTTTCTCGGCGTCGCTCTTTGCCACGCTGAGCTCGGCCGACAGGCGATCGATCATGGAGAAGAGCTCCATCGACTCGGCCTCGTTGAGCTGGTCCTTGCTGCACACGATGTAGAGCTTGTGCTTGGCTTTCTTGTCGAGGGTCATGTTGAAGGCGTCCACCTCCTTGTCGTAAGCCTGAATGGTGCTCAGACTCTTGTTGTTGGGGAAGTAAGACAGCTGATACATAGGCAGATAGCCGGCTTCAACCACACGGTTCTGCACCTTTCCACGATACTCGCTCTTGTACTCATGCTCGTACTTGGGCGCATCGTCGACCACGAGCGAGGCGTACTTGTTGGGGTCTATCTCCGAACGCTTGCGCATGGCCCTCTTGGTCTTCGCGCTCCATCGGGGCTGAATGCCTAAGTGCTTGTTCATCTGAGCCTTGAAGATGCGGAACTCGTCGAGCTCGGCCTTGGCTGTCATTCCCAACCGACGGTAACAGCCTGCACGATACGACAGACCCGTCCAGAAGTTGGGGAACTGGTTGATGACCGTCGTGTAGTCGCGGATAGCCGCCTTCAGGTCGCCCACCTTATCGTGTAGCAAGGCTCGGTTGAAGATGGCCATGAAGTTCTTGGGCTCCATCTTGATGACGAAGTCGAAATCTTCGATGGCTCGGTTGTTGTCACCCAACTGCACGCGCATCAGTCCACGGTTGTAGTGGGCCAGGAAGTTGTTGGGGTCTATGTCGAGGGCGTTGTCGTAATCGCTCATCGCTCCTCGGAGGTTGTTGATGTTGATGCGTGCCAGGGCGCGGTTGATGTAACTGTTCACGTTGTTGGGCTTGAAGTGCAAAGACTTGGTAAGCGCCTCGTCGGCAGTCTTCCATTCCTTGCGCGCCAATGCCACATAGGCACGCGTAGTCCAGGCCTCGCCATCGTAAGGGTCGAGCACCAGACTCTTGTCGAGCCATTTCTCGGCGTTGAGCGTGTCTTTTTTCTGCAGATAGACCTCGGCTTTGAGCGAATAGGCCTTCGAGAACTTGTCCCATCGGGTGATGATGGAGTCGAGCTGAGCGAGGGCGTCGTCATACTTGCCGTCCTCCATCTTGCAAAGGGCTCGGTTGAACCAATAGTTGCGGTTGCGGGGCTCTAAACGGATAGCTGCATCATAGTCGGAAATGGCCTCGTCGTAACGTCCCTGTCGGATGCGGGTAATCGCACGCAGGTCGTAAATATCATTAATGTAGGGATTGAGTTTCAAAGCCTCATTGGCGTCGCCCTCCGCCCCCACGAAATCGTCGAGGTTGAACTTCGCCACACTTCTGTAATACCAAGGCTCGTAGAGATAAGGTTTGGCGCCAATGGCAAGGTTGAAGTACTTGATGGAGAGTACATAGTCTTCATAATAAAGCGCACTTCGTCCGGCCGTAATGAGTCGGTCGACACGGTATTGTGCTGATGCCGTGCCAACAAAAAGCATAAAAACTAAACCAGTCAACAATCTCCTTATCATAAGAACGTCTGCCTATCTTGTATGTTTTGTACGATGAAAAATATGTACGATGAATGTAAGTTTATTGAACTTTCGGAAGTTTGCTCCACATGCCCTGAACCAACGGTCACCGGCGCGTAGCGGAATTGAAAATCGCTGGCCGAAGGGTAAAGCAAAGATAAAGGGTAGAAACTCATAGCAGCACGCCCTGAAAGGGCAGAAACTCTTAGCCCAGGGCAGCGCCCTAGGTTTATTTGAACGCAAGCCTATCGCCCTGTAAGGGCAAAATCTTTAAAACTTCAGGGGCAATATATAAAATATATAAAAGCTGTTGCCCTTAC
>SFOL01000082.1 GCA_004552385.1 Bacteroidales bacterium
CGCGCATGTCGTTTATCACAGATTTGTTTGACGTGAAGAGTCCGTGGTCTGTGTATAGTTTTGCCGTTTTCTCGTTAAAGTTGCCTGTCGATATGTATGCCACCGATTCGCTCCCGCCCTCCCCGCGGATGATGAGGGCTACTTTCGCGTGTACTTTCAGGCCTGGCAGGCTGTATATTATTTTTATCCCTGCCGTTTTCATTTTGTCCGACATCTCCAGGTTGTTCTTTTCGTCGAACCGAGCCTTCAGTTCTACGAACACAGTCACGTGTTTGCCCGCGGCCGCGGCGGCTATGAGGGAGTCCACCACGGCCGAGTTTGTCGCCACCCTGTATTGCGTTATCTTGATCTCCGTGACCTTGGGGTCTTTTGCGGCCTCGTTGAGCAGGCGTATCACGTAGTCGAATGGCTCATACGGGTAGTGCAGCAGTATGCTGCTTTCGCCGATGGCGTCAAAGAGCGAGGCGCATACTTGCAATCTGCGTGGGATGATTTGCGCGCCACCAACCGACGGCGTTCCCTTGTCGGCGGGAATTTGGGTGACGTCGTGGAGGTTGAGGTAGCGGCCGCAGCTGACCATCTCGCTTTCCGCCAAGGTGTAGTTTTTCTTCAGGCATGCCAACACGTCGTGCGGCATCTCGTGGTCGTGGTAGAACCCGGCTGGCGCTCCGGTTTTGCGTAGCGTCAGGTTGTCGCGTATGGCTTCGGCAAGATCCGGGTTCTCGTCCTCGTCTATTTGCAGGTTCGCGTCTCGGCATACTTTTATGCTCCATGCACCCTCGACCGTGTAGCCGGGGTAAAGCTCGCCTATGTTGGCCCTTATGATGTCGTCAAGGAATACCACGTGGCGCAACCCGTCGCCGATGTCGGGCAGCGAGACGAAACGCGGAAGCTCAATGATTGGCAGTTTGACGACTGAATAGTCGGGTCTGGCGTGACCTTCCTTGGCCCTTTTTTGCCTCGATTTAGATATGAGCTTTACTGCGAAATATGGGCGGTTGTCTCGCAGGAACACGAGGGTCCCCTTGCCGAGCAGAGCCGGCTGTATGTTGGGTATCACCTCCCGCTCGAAGTAGTTGTGCATGAACTCCAAGTGGCGCCGGTCGGTGGGCATGGTGCCAAAGTGGAGGTTGACCCCCTGGGCGAAAAGCCTGTCGCGTAGCGTGGTCGATACTATGTCTGAGGCCTCGCGCATCTGGCTTGATACGATCTGGTTGATTTTCTGTATTATAGCTGTGGGGTTCGACACCTCGTCAACACGTGACGCCCCGTATGCGGCTTTGCGATATTCGGCCATGCGCACTGCGTAAAACTCATCAAGGTTCGACGAGTGGAATGATATGAAATTCAGAACCTCCCCAATGCTTATGTCGTCAGCTTCGGCCGATTCGAGTACCAGCCTGTTGTAAGACAGCCAACTGATGTCCCTGTTGAAGTATTTATATCCCTTTGCCATTTATCTTCTGAGTCTGTTTCGACCTTTAACCTTGTGAAGGGTTGCCTTTTTTTGATGGAGTGCGCACCTTAGTAAAGGTAATAAATTCATTGCGCAATTGCCTTCCTTATGCGGAAATTTGTTAAGTTTGTTTCGTCTATTAAGGAAACATCTAATGACTTCCACAGTTATGAATGGTAAGAAATTGATTCCAACGGTTGGCTTTGGCAAAGTACGCTTTGGCATGACTATTGACGAGGTCAAGGCGGCGCTCGGTAGGCCCGACGATGAGCAGACCTCGCAGCTTGGCGATTCGCGAGACGACCTTTCCACGGAGTTGTTCTATGACAAGCTTGCGCTTTCGCTCTCGTTCGACAAGCTTGCGGACTTCAGGCTTGTCGACATAATGACCGAGGACGGGTGTCAGTTCTCGCTGGGCGATGACGTTCATATCGGGGACTCTTTTGAGAGTGTCAAGGCGGCTGTCCTTAAGGCCGACTACGGCCCTTTCGAGGAGCATGATATTCAAGATGAGCTGGCCGACGAGTTTGACGAGGGACAGCTTGACGAGGATGAGCGGATGGAGGCCCAGGGGCTCGCTGAGTACGATTTGCCCGAGGTCGGTGTCAATCTCTATTTCCGCGACGGCAAGCTCGACACTATTCAGCTCGGTCCGGAATATGACGACGACGACAATATCGTTTGGCCTGAGCGGATTTTAGAATAATGCAGCCTTTGGGGCTGTGTAAAATATTAGTAATGAAAAAGAACATAGTGTGCAAGGCGGCTGCCTTCTTTGCGCTCCTTTCTGTCGCCGCGTCGTCTTTCGCGCAGGTCAGTGGGAAAATTGACAACACGGATTTCAAGATCAAGTTCAATGGTCGTGTGAATTTGGATCTCGGCTCTTTTCTCGGGGCTGAAGATGGTAAACCCAACCGCAACGGCATTTCGGCCAACGACTGCAGGCTTGGCGTGATCGCCGATTTCGACTCCGTGTGGCAGGCTAAGCTCGAGGTCAGCCACTCGGCAGGCAAGATTTCGTTTAAAGACGTCTACGTCAAGCGGAGCTTCACGTCAACGGGCAGTGAGGTCCAGTTCGGTAATTTCTTCTTCCCTTTCGGCTATAAAAGGGCAGGGCTCGGCTACAAGTTCGTCGACACGTCAGTCGCTGATGCCACTTTCTCGCCGTGGCGCAAGCTCGGCATAGCGTACCAGTCTTTCTCCAACAAGTTCAACTGGGGCGTCGGCTTCTTCTCTGACGGCGATGTCGATAATGGCAAGAAGGTCAACCAGGGTTACTCGCTTAACGCCTATGCCCTCGCGCGGCCCGTCTTCTCTGACGGCAACGTCCTGCATTTCACAGCCTCCGGCATCATAACCCATCCGTCCGCCTCCGTGACGTTCTCGTCTCCCATGCCGCTCATGTTCACGTCTTTCCCCCTTGTCAAGACCAACGCCCTCGACGCCTACAACTATGGTCGCCTTGAGATCGCCGCTCTTGGCATCGTCCGCAGGTTCTATGCCGAGGCGCGCTTCCTTAAGTCATGGGTTAACCTGCCAAACGAAAGAGTCGAGAAATCCGACGATGGAGACAAGGTCACCAAACAGGATAACTACGATGGGGCGTACGGCTTCTACGTGCAGGCTTCATGGCGTATTCTCGGCGAGATGCAGAATTATAACAAGAAGACCGGCCTCGCCGGCAACCCCACAGGGCGCGCCCTTGAAGTGTTGGCCCGTTTTGACCGCACCGACCTTGACCAGTTCGGGGCTGCCAACAACCTGACGCTCGGTGTCAATTATTTCTTCAATAAGTATCTGCGCGTCAGGGTCAACTATGTGCATGCGGCAATCAAGGACGGCGCCGACATTGACGCTCTTTGCTCGCGCGTGCAATTCTCATTCTAACGTCTAATAACCAATTTAGTTTATTAATATGGCAAATCTACGCAATCTCAAGAAAGACGTTTCTTTCCTGGCTCATGACCTTAACTCCATCATCTCTGTCAAGGTCCTCGTAGAGGGTGTCGATGTGGCCAAGTTCCACGAGGCCATTGCTGACGTGGCCGCCTACAAGAAAGCGTTCCTCGCACAGGTCAACGCGCCTGCGGTGGCTGCCCCTAAGTATGCCGACCGCAAGGCCACGACCGAGCAGAAGTTGGCCGTCAAGGCGGCTTACGCCAAAGCTGTCAAGGCTGCCTATGCCGAGATCAACAAGAACCTGCTTCAGCAGTACGCTGAGCTCGCCGAGAAGATCTCGAACATCAAGTAGCCCTTCCCGATCTTAGCCCCGCCACATTGTCGCACGGCCATATGTCCCTGTGCGGAGCTTGTGGTGGGGCCTTTTCTTTTTATGCAGGCTTATCAACAGGGGGCGGGTGAGCATCCCCAGGGCGGCGTGACCTCTTGCCCCTCACTTTTTGTTTTTAATTAGCTTTTGGGCGATGCGTCTTGACAGACAATTTTTGCCAGTACTATTGATGGCTGCCACGGTATCATCTTCATGCTCCACCTCGCACGGCAGGGTGGGAGAGGCGTTCTCCGAGCCGGAAGTCACCGTCTCGGGCGGCAAACTGACTCCCGAGGTTTTGTGGAGCTTGGGCGCGGTTGGCGCTCCAGCGGTCTCGCCAGACGGGGCGAGGGCCTTATTCTCTATATCATATGCCGACATAAAGGAGGATCGTCAGATCTCTGAAATCTACGGCGTGCCCACCGGTGGCGGGCGGATGGTTCGGATGACGGATGGCGAGGGCCTTTCTTCGTCAGACGCCGCCTTTCTTCCCGATGGAGGGATGGCGTTCATTCGCAATGACGCCAATGGCGTCCGTCAACTTTTCGTTGCTGACGCTGATGGAGAAAATGTGCGGATGATTTTGTCGCAGTCGCCTAATGCCGCCGCGGGAATTGACGCGTTCTTGTTTGCCCCGGACGGGCGTCATGTCGCGCTTATCCGTTCCGTAAAGGTCGACAAGGATGTTCATGACATGTATCCCGATCTGCCCAAAGCCAACGCACGTATTGAGACCGACCTCATGTACCGGCATTGGAACCTGTGGGCGGACGGCACCTACAGTCACATATGCCTTGCTGAGTTTGACGGCTCGGCCCTCATCAACGAGGTCGACATTATGGATGGCGAGCGCTTCCACTGCCCTCTCCGTCCGCACGGGGGGATAGAGCAAGTGGCCTGGGCGGCCGACGCGTCAAAAATCGCATACACGTCAAAGAAACTCGTGGGGCGCGAATCTGCTCTGTCCACGAACTCCGACATCTTTGTGTACGACCTGCCTACCAGGTCAACAGTCAACGTGTCCGCCCCCAATGCCGGATATGACACGAACCCGGCGTTTGCGAAAGATGGCAGGCTGTTCTGGCTTAGCATGGAGCATGACGGGTATGAGAGCGACAGGAACAGGATTGTTTGCAAAGATCTCGCCTCAGGCCTGCTGACCGACCTTACGCAAGGCTCCGAGCTCTATGTCTCACAGTTCATCTTGTCTCCTGATGCCGACGAGCTATGGTTCATTGCCGATACCTGTGGCAAGGATGAAATTTTCCACATAGACGTAAAAACTCGCGCCATATCGCAGCTTACGCATGATTGCGCCGATTACACCTCTCTCGCCCTGGCGGAAGGTTCTTTGCTTTCTGTCCGGACGACGATGTTCTGCCCACCTGACCTTTTTAAGGTCGACGTCGCAACTGGCAAGGCCGAGAACATCTCGAATGTGAATGCGAAAACATTGGCCAAGGTCAACATGGGGCGTGCGGAGGAACGTTGGCTGACCACTACTGACGGTAAGAAAATGCTGACGTGGGTTATCCTACCGCCGGATTTCGACCAGCAGAAGAAATACCCCGCGCTGCTCTATTGCCAGGGCGGGCCTCAGAGTACAATTAGCCAGTTTTGGAGCCGCAGGTGGAATTTCGCCCTGATGGCCGCCAACGACTACGTGGTCGTGGCCCCGTGCCGTCGCGGCATGCCAGGCTTCGGCGTAGAGTGGAATGAGCAGATCAGCAAGGACTATGGAGGGCAGAACATGAAAGACTACCTCACTGCGATTGACTCTGTGGCCGAAGAGCCTTTTGTCGATAGCGGCAGGCTCGGCTGCGTCGGGGCGAGCTATGGCGGGTTCTCGGTATATTGGCTCGCCGGGCACCACGAGAAGAGGTTCAAGACGTTTATTGCCCATTGTGGCATTTTCAACCTTGAGCAATTATATTCCACCACAGAGGAACTGTTTTTTGTCAATTGGGATCTCGGCGGAGCTTATTGGGAGTCCGATAACGCTGTGGCTCAAGCCAGCTATGCGCAATCGCCTCATCGTTTTGTCGGCAAGTGGGATACACCGATACTTGTCGTCCACGGCGAGAAAGATTTCCGCATTCCATACACGCAAGGCATGGGCGCATTCAATGTGGCC
The DNA here is from genome assembly GCA_004552385.1 of Bacteroidales bacterium. Classification (GTDB taxonomy): domain Bacteria; phylum Bacteroidota; class Bacteroidia; order Bacteroidales; family Marinilabiliaceae; genus W3P20-009. The sequence continues at coordinate 5,860 of SFOL01000082.1, forward strand.
CGGATGAAGGGCATTGAGGCCGAATTCCTCTATTTCCCCGAAGAGTGCCACTGGGTGCAGAGGCCGCAGAACAGCATTTTGTGGCACAGAGAGTTCTATCGTTGGCTTGATCGTTGGCTTAAATAGCCTTTGGTGCTGATAACAAACGTGAGAAAGGTAATTGTATTGTTTTCAGTCAGCGTTGCGCTGGTCGTCTGCGTGCTGGCCGGCCGCTTTTGCGGAGCGTGCCGGCAGGCTGTTTGTCCCGAAACGTCACGGATCCGCTATTCCCTTTTGCGTGCTGACTCGACCATCGTGGCGGATAGCGTCGTCGAGGCCTTGATAAGGCCGTATCGTGACAGTGTCAGGGCGCTTCTCGGAGAGCCTCTTTGCGTTTGTGACGAGGAGCTGGTGGCTTTGCGCCCGGAGAGTAACATGACGCGTTTCCTGGCGGATCTTTTTCTGTATGAGGTCAGAGCGCTTGCTGAGAAATCTGGCGGCGCGCCGCCAGATTTCGCTTTGCTCAACGTGGGAGGAATTCGTAGCGCTTTCCATAAGGGGCAGATCTGCATCTCTGACGTGTTTCAAGTCGCCCCCTTTGAGAACTCGGCGGTCGTCCTTCGTCTTGATTCTTCGCAAGTGCGCGATGTCGTGGCGCACATAGCGGAGCGTGGCGGCGAGGCTCTGGCGGGAGTCTCTTTCTCCATCGGAGCGGATGGCGACGCGCGTGGCGTCTTGATAAACGGGAAGCCGCTTGACGGGGCACTGTCATACAGATTGGCTACGCTTGACTACATAGCCACTGGCGGAGATGATTTCGAGTGCCTTGTGGGCAGACCTGTAGTTTTTGAAAGTGGCGTGACTTTGCGTGATTTGATAATAACGCACCTTAAGCGCCTCGGCAAGGAGGGAAGGCACGCTAAGGCCTCCAATGAGGTCAGGATCTTCGTTGCGGGCAAAGCAAATGAGCAGTAAGATATGATGGATTCTTTAATGTCGCGGCGCGGCTTCTTTAAGCGTCTTGGTGGACTTGTGTTGGCGGCGGCGCCGCTAATGTCACCTATGCCGCTCCTGACATCTTGTGGTCAGGACGATTCTAAGGATCGGAGGCGCAAACTGATTATTCTGCATACTAACGATGTCCACAGCCACATAGACCCGTTTCCCGCCTCTGACCCCAGGTACGCCGGCCTTGGCGGATATGCCAGGCGCGAGACTATAATATGTGACACTATAAGGCGGTATGGGGCCGAAAATGTGCTTGTCTTTGAGAGTGGCGATATGTTTCAAGGAACGCCATATTTCAATTTTTACCATGGCAAGCTCGAGATGCAGCTGATGAACCGTATGCACATTGACGCCGTCACCATCGGCAACCATGAGTTTGACAACGGGGTCTCGGCTTTGTGCGACTGTATGGAGATTGCCAATTTCCCTTTTCTCTCGGCCAATTACACCTTTACCGACCCGAGGGGAGCGGAACTTGTAAAGCCCTACAAAGTGTTTGAGCGAGGGGGCTTTCGTGTGGGGGTGTTCGGCCTTGGCATCAGGCTTGCCGGTCTTGTGGCCCCTGCAAATTGTGACTCTGTGCGTTTCTCCGATATCGTCCCGACTGCGCAGAATGTGGTGAACAAGCTTCGCGTAGACGAGGGGTGCGACATAGTTATAGCCTTGACGCACTTAGGTTTTGAGGATGGCCCTAATGGCGATTGCGATAAGGCGCTTGCGGCCGATACAAGCGGTATCGATTTTATTCTCGGAGGTCACTCCCACACCTTCCTGCCCGAGCCTGTTTTCGTCAAAAACGTCAATGGAGAGCCTGTGTTTATAAATCAGGTGGGGTATGGGGGCGTGAACGTCGGACGAATTGAGATTGGTGCCGACGCCTCGTCTCGTGCCGGGCTCATCTCTGCGGGCAATATGGTGGTAGGGTAGGGCCTGCGCCACGCCTTGTCGCCTGAACTTGAAATACGCTACAGCCCTCTCGTCGTCATTTCGTATGATGGCGGGAGGGCTGTAGCGTGGCCGCTGCCCAACCAATGCCGGCATGTGTCGGAATCTTATATTTTCACCACCATCATTTCGT
>SFOL01000083.1 GCA_004552385.1 Bacteroidales bacterium
TTGGCTTATGCCAGACCCGTCTTTTGAACAAGGGGGGCGTCCGGATGCGTGTCTTGGCTTGTCGCTCTTGTTGAGTTTTGGCGGCATCTTGCCCGCATATTCCTAATTTTTGAATAAGAAAACGAGGTGTTTGGAGGCAAAGGATTACTATGCGAAAATTTATATTTACATTTGCATCTCGAAAATGAGGAGGTTTGGCGCACTTTAGGGGCTTCCCCCGCTGACCGACGACGCACTTCAATCAATTAAGCAATAGCATCAAAACATCCCGTGGCGGCCCTCAGGGCTTTCCTGCTGTCGGGCTTGTAAATCCGAAGAAAGAAATAATGAAAAAACTGTTGGCAACGCTGTCGCTCATCTGCCTCTTCACGGTGAGCTCTTCGGCGCAGACTGAGTTCCATTGGGGCTTCAAAGGTGGTATCAACTTCACTACTTATGACAGTGACGCGGACGACGTCCAGGCGCGTATGGGGCAGTGGGGCGTCCTCGCTCGTTGGAACTTCAATGAGCACGTTGCGCTCCAAACCGAGCTGTTCTATGCCAGGATGGGTGTCCGCTCGCTCCGCAAGGCCATCAAGTGGTTCCCTGAAGACGCTTATTACACTGGCGAGGACAACCTCAACCAGAAGTTCCGTCTTCAACTGCTCACCGACAACGTTCAGCTCCCCATCCTCGTGAAGTGGTATCTGCCTGTCAACCTCTTCGGCGGTCACGGCCTCAACGTCCATGCCGGGCCACTCTTCAGCCAGAGGTTCGACTACAAGATCTCCACGTCAAGCCCTCAAGGCTTCCTCCTCGACCCTATGCTCGGCGGCGACGGTTCGGTGCCTAAGAAGGGCAACACGCTCCGCTCTTTCGCCAGGGCGCAAAACCAGTTCACAGTGCACGCGCTCTTCGGCGTGGGTTACGACTCCCCGTCAGGCATCGGTGTCGACTTCCGTTGCCAAATGGGCATCACCCCGGTCTGGGACGACAGCAAGTCGGGCTGCTACAACTCTCATTCGCATGACCGAGTCTGGGCGCTCTGCTTCAACTACACTTTCTAAGCCCTCTCGGCATCCCCTTACAAGAAATATTATCCCATTATGCGGGTGGAAGCGTGACATCGTCCTGATATCGCGCTTCCTTTGCGTTTTTAATCATACACTTAACATCTCGTAATGGCACTCCAATGCGGCATAGTCGGCCTGCCCAATGTCGGCAAGTCTACTCTTTTCAACTGCCTCTCTAACGCTAAGGCCCAGTCGGCCAACTTCCCTTTCTGCACCATTGAGCCTAACGTAGGCGTCATAACGGTCCCCGACAACAGACTCGAGGTGCTTAACGAGATTGAGCATCCCGCCCAGGTCATCCCAACCACCGTCGAGATTGTCGACATCGCCGGGCTCGTAAAGGGCGCAAGCAAGGGCGAGGGTCTCGGTAACAAGTTCCTCGCCAACATACGAGAGACTGATGCCATAATCCATGTTCTCCGCTGCTTCGACGACGACAACATTACGCACGTCGACGGCTCCGTAGACCCTGTCAGGGATAAGGGCGTGATTGACACCGAGCTACAGATCAAGGATCTCGAGACCGTCGAGCAGCGTATCGCCAAGTGCGAGAAGCAGGCCATCTCGGGCAAGGATGCTGACGCAAAGAAACTCCTCGACCTCCTTCTGCGCTACAAGGAGGCCCTCAACGAAGGGAAGAACCTCCGGACAGTCGAGCTCACCGAGGCCGAGCAGAAGCTTGACAAGGAGCTCTTCCTCCTCACCCGCAAGCCCGTCATCTATGTATGCAACGTCGATGAGGGCTCTGTCAATACCGGCAACGCGTATGTCGAAGCCGTACGTGAGGCTGTAAGACAGGAGGGCGCACAGGTACTCGTCATCGCGGCGCAGACCGAGAGCGAGATCGCGGAACTTGAGACCTATGAGGAGCGCAAGATGTTCCTTGACGACCTTGGCCTCAAAGAGAGCGGCGTGGCTCAGCTCATCCGCGCGGCATACTCCATCCTCAATTTGCGCACTTTCTTCACAGTCGGCCCCAAGGAGGTCCGCGCCTGGACATTCCATGCCGGCGACAAAGCGCCACAGGCCGCCGGGGTCATACATACCGATTTCGAGAAAGGCTTCATCCGGGCAGAGGTCATCAAGTATGACGACTATGTAGCGCTCAAGTCCGAGGCCGCTTGCCGTGAGGCTGGCAAACTTGGCATCGAGGGCAAGGACTATGAGGTGCAGGATGGTGACATTATGCACTTCCGATTCAACGTGTAGCCATTGGAGTCCCGACCAGAACCCAGACGATCTATTAACACGCTCATTTTCCCCTTTTCAAGATGAATGTCGTAAAACCCAGCATACCCAAGGGCACGAGAGATTTCGGCCCCGTCGAGATGACTCGGCGCAATTACATTTTCGACACCATTCGGCGGGTCTTCCGCCGTTATGGTTACCAGCCCATTGAGACTCCCGCCATGGAGAACCTCTCAACCCTTCTTGGCAAGTATGGCGACGAGGGCGACAAGCTCCTCTTCAAGATCCTCAACTCCGGCGACTTCCTTCAGGCTGCCGGCGGACCGCTCAACGTCAATTCGGACAAGGCCGCGCTCCAAATATCAGAGAAGGGTTTGCGCTATGACCTCACCGTGCCTTTCGCGCGCTACGTGGTCCAGCACCAGTCTGAGCTCACTTTCCCTTTCAAGAGGTTCCAGATCCAGCCCGTATGGCGGGCTGACCGCCCTCAGAAAGGACGCTACCGCGAGTTCTACCAGTGTGACGTCGACGTCGTCGGCACCAACTCGCTCCTCTGCGAGGTCGAGCTTGTCCAGATTGCCGCCGACGTCTTCAAGGCTCTCGGTATCAACGTCTGCCTAAAGATTAACAACCGCAAGATTTTGGCGGGCATGGCTGAGGCTATCGGTGCGCCGGACAAGATGATGGACATAACAATCGCCATTGACAAGCTCGACAAGATTGGCATTGACAATGTTAACGCCGAGCTGCGTGAGAACGGGCTCTCCGCCGAGCAGGTTGAGGCCTTGCAGCCTATTCTCGGCCTCTCGGGAGATAAGGAGCAAAAACTTGCGGGCCTTGAGGCTATCCTCACAAGCGAGGTCGGCAAGAAGGGTATCGAGGAGGTGCGCACACTCTTCGGATACATTGACGAGCTCGGTGTCGACATCATGACCGAGCTTGATCTGACCCTCGCCCGCGGCCTTAATTATTACACAGGCGCAATTTTCGAGGTCAAGGCTCTCGACACTGAGATTGGATCCATTTCCGGCGGCGGAAGGTATGACAACTTGACGGGTATCTTCGGACTCGACGGCCTCTCGGGCGTTGGCATCTCTTTCGGCGCCGACCGCATTTATGACGTCATGACGCGCCTCGACCTTTTCCCGTCAGAGGCCAATGCGTCCACGGACGTCCTCGTGGCCAACTTTGGCGGTGAGGATGAGCTTTACAGCCTCGGCGTGCTGGCCAAGATGCGCGCTGCGGGTCTCTCGGGCGAGATGTATCCCGAGAGCGCGAAGATGAAGAAGCAGATGGGCTATGCCGATAAGCGTGGCATCCGTTTCGTTGTTCTTTGCGGCGAGACCGAGCGTCTCGCTGGCTCGGTGACTGTCAAGGATATGAGCAACGGCCAGCAGCAGACTATTGGTCTCGATGAGGCAGTGGCGCTCATCAAGGGCTGATTATGTTCTGCCAGTCTAATCTGAAAGTGTTTTGATTTGGTTGGCCGGACGGCGCGCCGAGTGTGCGCCGTCCGGCCTTTTGAGTTTTATTCAAGGTCGGCTTCCCTTTTTTTCGGGGCTCGTCTTTTCTTCGTCACAATTTATTATATGTCACAGCAAGGAGTGGTGGTTCGTTCCACGGGCAGCTCATACACGGTCCGAGCCGATGATGGCAATAAGTACGAGTGCCGTCTCAAAGGGCGTATGAGGCTCGGCGGCATCAAGAGTACGAACCCGGTGGCGGTCGGCGACCGCGTGGTCTTCACGGCCGAGGAGCGCGATAATGTCATATCGGAGGTGTGCGACAGGCGCAACTACATTGTCCGCCGATCCACCAACCTCAGCAAGCAGAGCCATATTATAGCGGCTAATGTTGATCAGGCCCTGCTCGTCACCACGATTAATCATCCCGAGACGTCAACCGTCTTTATTGACAGGTTTTTAGCCTCCGCCGAGGCTTACGACGTGCCTGTCGTAATTGCCTTTAATAAGGTCGACGCCTATTCCGCCGATGAGATGTGCGAACTCGAATATCGCGAGGCCGTCTATCAGGCTATTGGTTACAGGACTTTGCGCCTTTCGGCATTAGAATCTGTCGGTGTTGATGATTTGAAAGATGTCTTGCGGGGTAAACTGACCGCCATCGCCGGACACTCTGGTGTCGGCAAGTCTACGCTCGTCAACACTCTTGAGCCGGGGCTGGACATCCGCACGTCGGCCATCAGCGAGGCCAACAACGCCGGGCGCCACACGACTACTTTTGCCGAGATGCACCACCTCTCTTTCGGCGCCGACATTATTGACACTCCGGGCATCCGCGGGTTTGGCATCATCAATATCGCCCATGCCGAGGTCGCACACTATTTCAGGGACATTTTCAAGTTCGCCGAGGGGTGCCGTTTCCCTAACTGCACACATACGCACGAGCCCGGCTGCGCTGTGGTCCAGGCGGTGCAGGATGGATTGATCGCGCCCTCAAGATACGACAGCTACGTCAACATTATGGACGAGGACGAGGGTAAATACCGATAGCCTCGGTGCTCTCTTTACCTTAGCGCGCATAATAAATAAGCCCGAGGGGCGTAAAGTATCGTCAGTGTGACAGTCTTTACGCCCCTCGGTTTTTTATGTGGCTTGGGCTAATAATATTGCCTGCGCGACATCGTGTCTGCAATCTTGTCAACCAAGTCTTGCAGTTTATTGCCAACAAGCGGCTTCAGCATCATGGGGATGTCCGCTGTCAGCGTCACCTTTATGCGGCTCTCTGACTCGGTTGCCGGCTCGGGCGCGTTCTTTATTTGCACGAAGAGGTTCACTCCGAGCGGCATTGACGCTTTGAGCGCATATTTCACCAGCGAGCAAGGGGTTTTCTCCATGACGCTTATGGATACGCGGCCTATCTTGTCGATGGTGAAGGTGCACTCCTCGGCCGTCGACTCCACGTCTTTGACCATTTCTTGCGCTGGCAGGGAGTCTTTTATCCGGCTCAAGTCCGATACTGTGGAGAATATGGCCTCTGGCGAGCCTTTCACCACTTTTATCTTGCTTTCGTATTTCTCCATTTTTTGCCAGTTGCTTGTGTTGGGATGGTTTGCGGCCATAGCCGCTCATCCGTTCCTATTGCCTCCAGGCCGACGGGTTTTTGCGCCACTCCTTGAGGGTCTCGATGTCGGCCTCGGTGACGTATCCGCGCTTCACGGCCTCGTCTATCAGCACGTTATAGTTGCTCAGCGTGGTCAGTTCCACGTTGGCGGCCTTGAAAGCCTCCTCCGCCACGGGGAACCCGTAGGTGAATATGGCGAGCATGCCCACGACTTCGGCTTTGGCCTCGCGGAGCGCGTTGACGGCCTTGAGCGAGCTTCCGCCCGTTGATATGAGATCCTCTATCACGAGGACTTTCTGCCCCTCGTGCAGCTCACCCTCTATGAGGTTGCCCATGCCGTGGTCTTTCGGCGCTGAGCGCACGTAGACGAATGGTTTGCCAAGCAGGTCGGCTACCAGCGCACCCTGAGCGATGGCGCCAGTGGCCACTCCGGCCACGACGTCGAAGTCGGCATACTTTTGGCGTGCGGTCTCGGCAAAGGCGCACTTGATGATGGTGCGGATGTCGGGGTGGGCGAGAGCCTTGCGGTTGTCGCAGTAGATGGGAGACTTCCAGCCTGAGGCCCAGGTGAACGGATCGTTGGGTTGGAGCTTGATGGCTTTGATGTCCATCAGTCTGCCGGCTATGATGGCCGAGGTGTTGTTATCCATATCGTTGTGTGTGTTTATGCTGTGTCGTTTTTTTTCGTGTGGGAGGAAGTCGACCCCGACGCCTTAAAAGCGGTAGCAGAAGCCTGCCTGCGCAATGCCGTAGCTGCCGTAGCCCACCTCTATGAAGCCGCCAGCCTTGCGGCCTATCATGAGGCCAAGGGGCGACGCCTGAAAGCCGAAGTAGTGCTGCTTTTTGCTTTGGACTTCATATCGGTCGGTCGACTTGTTCGTGTATGAGTCTCCGATGAAAGTGACGCCGACGGCCAGTTTCGTGTAAAGCACCACTTTGCCTTGGTTCCACTCCGCCCAGTTGAAGCGGATCAGCGGGGTCACGGTTATGTATTTGTTGCTCAGTTCGCCAACCTTCTCGAAGTTGTCCACCAGCACGCCGTCTTGGCTCCAGACTCGTTTATTTATTAAGCAGTCTTCTTTTGTCATTTCAAAGGCTGCGGCGAGGCCGAAGCTGACAAGGCGCCCTTTCCTGTGCGTGTAGTTCAGGCCTATCGAGCCTATGCTCTCACGGTTGTCGGCCGTGACGGTCATCTTTGTCACGTCAGACATCTCCACGTCTTTTAGCCCGCTCACGGTCATCATACATGACTTGTATCCGTAGCCCACCGTCCAGTCGTTTTGCAAGTAGCCTTTTTTCCATGTGGCTTTCTTCTTGGCAGATGCGGGTGCGCAAATTGTCAAGGCGAGCAGCAGGATGAGTATGGCGTTTCTCATTATTTTATTTCGGTTTATCTTTTGATTTTGAGGGTCGTTACAATTGATGCAAAGGTAATGAAATTTCAAGTGCCTACACCGTGTATCTGTGCCTTGCCACCATTATTGTCTCCACCCACGCCGCCAGCTTCCACCTCAGTGCGGAACAGAGCGTCAGAGCCTTGACGAGTGGCCATGCGTGATGGTGGAGCAGGGTTACCATGGCGCGCTTGGCCGGCGACAGGGCCGATATGAAAGGGGCGCACTCGGCTCGCAGGGTGTCGGCGTGGCGTTTTATAGCCGTCATCGAGATTCTAAAGTTGAGTGTCAGGCTTGCTTTCTGGTCTGCGACGAAGAGTCCCAGGTCGGCATTGTAACGTCCGTCGGGGTAGGCCGATGCGAAAAAGTCATATAGGCTTGACCATACCGCGACGAGGTCGTCTATGCGTCTGTCACTCCGGGTGTTGGTTATCGATCCCGTGTTCGCTGAGTAGTAGATGTAAGTGTACGTGGGCAGGCTCGCCGTCTTCTCCGCATAGTGCAAGAGGCGCGGGGTTGAGAATAGGTCTTCTCCGTATGATATGCTGTCGGGACATATAACATCGGGGTGCGAAGTGTACAACTCTCTCCTTATCAGTCGACCAAACAATGACCAGAATTCGTTTTTCAGGGCGTTGAGCCCGGCGTCGTCAGTGAGGCCGGGCTTGGGGTGGAAGTATTTTTTTCTTTTTCCGTTGTCCCATATGTAGCCGCCGCTTGTGATGTCCGCCCCCGTGGTGAGTGCGGCGGCATACAGCGAGGCCAAGTGTTCGGGGGTCACCTCGTCGTCGGAGTCCACGTGGGTGACGTATTCCCCGCGAGCGGCAAGTATTGCCGTCCTTCTTGCCGCGGCAAGTCCCTTATTCCTCTTGTGGCGGATAATGACTGACGCCACCTCGGGGTGCTTTTCTATCTCGCTTTGCAGGGCGGCGATGCTCCCGTCGGTCGAGCCGTCGTCCACGAATATGTATTCCACCGATGCGCTGACGTTTTGGGAGAATAACGACGCGGCGCACCTCGCCATGTGGC
>SFOL01000084.1 GCA_004552385.1 Bacteroidales bacterium
AGACTTTTTCGATGATCAAGCCGGGTGCTGTACGCAATAAGCACATCGGTCATATCCTTTCAAAGATAGAAGAGGCCGGCTACACCATAGCGGCAATCAAGACAACGCGACTCACGCTTGACATGGCTGCCGAATTCTATGCGGTGCACAAGGATAGGCCATTCTTCCAGGAACTCATCGAATTCATGTCGTCTGGCCCTATCGTAGCCATGGTCCTCTTGAAAGACAATGCTGTCGATGACTTCCGCAAGCTCATCGGATCGACAGACCCCGCCGAGGCGGAGGAGGGTACCATCCGCAGGCTCTTCGCGACCAGCAAGAGCCACAACGCCATCCACGGATCTGACAGCGACGAGAACGCCGAGCGCGAGAGTGCGTTCTTCTTCAGCCGTCAGGAGTACCTCCGTAGCGACCTCGTCGGCATGGAGGACTTTTAGCAAGTGGCTCCCTGCCACGACGTGTGGCTATACCCATAAGCGGATGCTCGGCATGGTGCCAAGTGTCCGCTTTTTGCGTCCCTGTAGGCGTAAGTAGCTTAACATGTTGACTAATTGCACGCGGCATGTAATTTGTTGCCTGATTTTTTGATTACCTTTACACTATCGTTAACCAAACATTTTCCGTCATAAGATGAACCAGACAGCGGGTGCGGTGTCTTTTGTTGATGAAATGGCCGATGATTTCGCCGCCATTGTCAATAAGAGCCAACGAATTGTTTTGACGTGCCATACTAACGCCGATGGTGACGCCCTCGGCTCAACGCTCGGCTTCCGTCAGGTCTTAATCAATATGGGCAAGGAGGCTACTGTTATCACGCCGGATCTCGCCCCGTCCACATATTCCTGGATAAAGGGGTTCAAGACTCTCCGATGCTATGACAGGCAGGCAGAAGATTGTGACCCGATCCTCGACGCCGCTGACCTTATCGTCATGATGGACTTCAACGACCTCTCGCGCGTCAAGTCGCTCGGTGAGAAAATAGGGTCGCTCAGCGTTCCGCGGATGCTCATCGACCATCATCTTGACCCCAACGTATCTGCCGACGTCATGGTATCACGCCCGACGGCGTCGGCCACTTGCCAAGTCGTCTTCAAGCTCATACTCGCCTCTGGGCTCGGTGGTTTCCTCGACCTCGACGCCGTCACCAATTTCTATTCGGGCATTGTCACTGACACGGGCGGGCTGAGTTATAATTCGAGCGACCCCGAGATCTATTATCTCGTGGCTGAGATGATGAGCAGGGGCGTCGATAAGACTTACGTCCACGATAAGATCTTCAATAACAAGACGGTTAAGATTCTTAAGTTGCAAGGCTACGCGCTCGGGCGAAAATTCCGCAGGATTGACCGTTCGCCGCTGTCTTACATGGCTCTGTCGAAGAGCGAGCTTGAGCATTATAATTATAATACGGGCGACACGGAGGGACTCGTCAACATTCCTCTCCAGGTGAGGGACATAATATGCTCATGCCTCATCCTTGAGAGGCCTGATTGTGTCAAGATGTCGTTCAGAAGTAAAGGCGACTTCCCGGTAAATGAATACGCAGCCCAATATTTCGGTGGCGGAGGGCATCTCAACGCGGCGGGTGGTACATTCCACGGCCCTGTGGATGATGCGGTAAGCCTCTACTGTGAGACTATGCCGGACTTCTACAAGCGTTGGATGAAGAAAACTGCAAAATGACGGCCATGAGCGCAAAACACCTCCTGTCTCTTGCCATACTGGGTCTGTCGGCCTTGCTTGCCGGTTGCACTCAGTGCGGTAGCCGATATGAGGATGAGTATACCGGCCCCACGCGAGACGACTTTATTCGCTACAACAGGCGGCTCTTCTGGTGCGACTCGATGTGCATAGCCAAATACTCCGACTCGCTCGGGCTGACGCCAAGACCCACGCGATCCAACCTGTGGCTTACCGTACATCGGCAAGGGGAGGGGGCGCAAGTGAAGCCCGGCGACTATGTCACAATCGACTATGTCGTCTCCAACCTGCTTGGCGACACGATATACACGTCGGACGCCGATGGCAAGATTAGCCTCACTGTCGGAAAATGCAACGTGTGCTCCGGGCTCGACGAGGCTTTGCTCAGCCTGCGTCATGACGGGGCCCAGGCCACGGTAATTTTGATTCCCGAAAAAGCTTTCGGACTGCGTGGTGACGATCGAAAAATACATGGACGCATGATTTTGCGTTATGACATTCATCTGCTCGACTAAATGATGCGCTTGTTAATAATCATAACATTTTGCTCCGTGCTGCTGGCCGCGTGTGGAGATTCCGACTCCAAGTATAACGCTAGCGGCATAGGCTCTGTGGAACTCAACGATTCGGTTTTCGCCATACACTACTACAGCAATACGCTTCTGCTTTCAGACGACACCCCCCGCGGCAGTCTGCGCGACTCCAGCCGCGTCTACTTCACAGGCTCCGGAGAGCTCATTGCTGAAGGGGATGGCGGGTCGGTCTACCAATTCACGCCATATGAGCTTTCTGACGATGTCACGAGCCAGTTGCTACTCCTCGACAGCGTCGCACAGGCCTCGGCCGACACCATGCGGATGGCGAGAAGCCGAGAGGGCTTTTTCGCACAAAACGTGCATATCACGAGAGATTGGCGCCGCAACGACTTTCTTGACGCGACTGGCTTCTACCCCGGGGTTAATGACGGCGCCGGCGATTGTTTCGCATTCTTTGCCGACACTGCGACGATAGGAACCGACACGGCAGAGGTCTGGTTGCGGCTCTGCCGCGCTAAGCGAGACTCGGTGCAAATGGTGACGCGTCACATCAGCACCCCTATCAACTGTTTGCGCGACTCCAGCCGCGAGCGCATAGTCGTCAAGATTTCAAGAATTGACGCGTTCGGCGACACTGTGGTCACAAATCTCGTGTACAGCTACGTTAATTGGGTCGATTAATACTCTATTAGTAAGCAACATAAAGACTATAACAAATCAATATGAATATATCCAAGAACATGTTTGTCTCGCTCTCTTACGAGCTGCACTCAGATAGCCACGAAGGACCGATCGTTGAGAAGTGTGACGCGTCCAACCCGCTCAGCTTCGTTTTCGGCGCCGGGCGAATGTTGCCGGCATTCGAGAAAGGCATTGAGAATCTTCAGCCGGGTGACGCGTTTCAAATCGCATTGACGCCCGATGAGGCGTATGGCTCCCGCTTCCCTGAGGCTGTAACTGACGTTCCTAAGAATATATTCGTCACCCCAGACGGACGCCTGCGCGAGGATCTGCTTAAGCTTGGCGCGCGCGTCCCCATGATTAACGACGAGGGGCAGCACATCATTGGCACTGTGCTCAGTATTGAGGATGACGTGGTCAAGCTTGACTTCAACCATCCGCTTGCCGGTGAGGCTCTCTTTTTCTCGGGTTCCGTAATCGAGGTTCGCGAGGCTACTGTCGATGAGCTTTTGGGTCAGAGCCATGGTTGTGGCGGCGGATGCCATGGCGGTTGCGGTGGCGGTTGCCATGGTGGAGACGATGACGGCGGTTGTGACGGCGGATGCCATGGCGGTTGTGGCGACGGCTCTTGCGGTTGCGACGATGGTGATGACGATGAGTGTGGCTGCGGTGGCGCTTGCGGATGCCACTAATGTGGCGTCGCATTTGGCTTCCGGCATTTTTTATTACCTTGTTTGAGCAATGAACTCATTTGGCAATATATTTAGGCTAACCACTTTCGGCGAGTCTCATGGGCTTGCCGTGGGCGGTGTCGTAGACGGCATGCCGTCGGGCATACCCGTTGACGAGGCCTACATACAGTCAGAACTTGACAGGCGGCGTCCCGGGCAGTCGAGAATTACGACCCCAAGAGACGAGAAAGACAAGGTCAAGATCCTGAGTGGCGTTTTCCGTGGAGTCTCCACGGGTACGCCCATCGGTTTCCTTGTCGAGAACACAAACCAGCATTCTCAGGACTATGAGAATATAGCCGACACCTTCCGTCCGTCGCATGCTGACTATACCTACTATTCAAAATATGGGGTGCGCGACTATCGCGGCGGAGGGCGCAGCTCGGCCCGGGAGACCATCTCGCGCGTCGTGGGCGGGGCTCTCGCCAAGCTCGTTTTGAGGCGAGAGGGCATTTCCGTCACGGCCTACACCAGCCAAGTCGGCGACGTTGCGCTTAACAAACCGTATTGTGATGTCGACTTCGGACAAATAGAGAACAACATTGTGCGATGTCCGGACCCTGACACGGCGGAGCGTATGATCGACCTCATATCAAAAGTCAAATCAGAGAAAGACTCTGTGGGGGGTGTCATCACGTGTGTCGTCAAAGGGGCTCCTGTCGGACTTGGCGAGCCATGCTTTGACAAGCTCCAGGCCATGCTGGCCCACGCCATGCTCTCTATCGGCGCCGTCAAGGGCTTTGAGTATGGTTCCGGTTTCGCCGGCTCCGCGTCGAGAGGCTCTTTGCACAATGACACGTTTTATATGGATGGAGACCGCGTCAGGACGCGCACCAACAACAGCGGCGGAATCCAGGGCGGCATATCCAATGGTGAGGATATATATTTCCGTGTGGCTTTTAAGCCTACTGCCACTATATTGATGGAGCAGCCGACTGTCAACTCCCTTCATCAGGAGGTCCGCACGACGGTCAAGGGGCGGCATGACCCGTGCGTCGTGCCGCGAGCCGTGCCGATTGTCGAGGCTATGGCCGCCATTGTCCTGGTCGATGCCCTGTTGCTCGAGAAGGCTTGGAAATAACATGACGCCATGCCGTCCCCGCAAGTCATTGCCGATGTGGGGGCGGCTTTTTTATTCAAACTTAAAAGTTGCAAGTCTTGAACGAGCTGATCAAAAAAAAGTGGAGAACCTACTATAAGGCCACATACCGAATTGTCGCTTTTGTCCTGTGCTCTCTTGTCATGGTGCTGTCGTTCCCTGGTGGCGGGCGGTTTAACTATGAGTATGAGATTGGCAGGCCATGGCGTTACGAGGATGTCGTCGCGCCTTATGACATCCCCGTCCTCAAGCCCGAGGCTGAGCTCACGGCTGAGCGCGACAGTGCAATGAAAGTCGTGTTGCCATATTATGTTATTGACTCAATTCATGACGTCTCCATTCATGTCAGCGTTCATCAGATGCTTGTCAAAGGCCGCGAGGTGGTTGAAGAATATTGCCCGGCGGATTTCTCGCCCGACTCGCTTTCCGCCTTTCTCGAAAGCTCACTCGCTGGCAACATAGGTGCCGTTTGCCAGGCCGGGATTATAGACGTATCTGACGAGAACTACAGCCACAATGGCAAATTGATGCTCATTAACGCAAACGTCGCTGAAAAATTCCTCTTCGAGGATCTGTACACTCCGCGATCTGCGTACTCGACGGTCGTGGAGCACACGGTTGATGACCTTTGGCGCTACAGTGGGGTCGACGCCAAGCGGACGTTGCGGCTTCTGGCCAGCTTGCCCATAAGCCAAATACTTGAGCCTAACGTGCATTATGACGAGGATAAGACCAACAAAGCCAAGGCGCAGCGGCGAGACAATGTGGCCATATATTCCGGCAAGATACTTAGTGGGCAGCTTATTGTGAGGGCGGGCGACATTGTGCGTCCTCGCGAGGCGCAGCTGCTCATCTCGCTCAAGCATGCCACGGAGGGGGGGCAGGGGCTCAATGAGCACAGTTTGCCCATTTTTATCGGTAAGGCTTCGATGGTGGCTGCGCTTATGTTTTCGCTTTACCTGTTTCTCTTTTACTTCAGGAAGGATTATTTCAGGCAGCTCCACTATGTCAACCTTATTTTGCTGCTTATGACGTTCATGGTCAGCATCACGGGCTTTCTCTCCGGCCGCGGCTACAACGTCAGCTTCATCATACCGTACGTCGTGCTGCCTATCATGTTGCGATTGTTTACCGACTCGCGTCTGGCCATGTACGTCAACATCGTGACAGTGCTGATTATCTCATTCTTCGCTTTCAACAGTCAGCTTTTCATTGTCCTCCATATCCCGGCTGCTCTTGTCGCGTGCATCTCGCTCTATCAGATGAATAAGCGTATACAGATATTCCGCACGTCTGTATATATTTTCGTTTTCTATCTTCTTATGTACTCCGGCTACATGTTTTGGCAGAGCGCCACGTTTGCCCTGAAACCGGATGTCGTGCTCCAGTTCGCCATCAGCAGCGTGCTGTTGCTGCTCGCATACCCTCTCATATATGTCGTCGAGAAGGCGTTTGGCTTTGTCTCAGACGTGTCACTGCTCGAGCTCACCGACGGCAATAACGAGTTGCTGCGGGAGCTGTCTGACAAGGCGCCTGGGACTTTTCAGCACTCCATGCAGGTCGCCAACCTTGGCCAGGAGGTCGCATATAAGATTGGCGGCAACGCACTTCTCGTCCGCGCCGGCGCTCTTTACCATGACATCGGCAAGATTGTCAACCCCATGTTCTTTACCGAAAATCAGTCTGGAGGGGTCAATCCGCACGATAAATTGTCGCCCGAGCAGAGCGCGCAAGTCATCATCCGACACGTGACTGACGGCGTCAAGCTTGCCAAGAAATACCGCGTCCCCACGCAAATACGCAACATTATTGCCTCGCACCACGGGCGGACTATGGCGAGATATTTCTACATCAAATGGTGCGAGGAGCACCCCGACGAGACGCCCGACCTCACGCAGTTTACATACCCGGGGCCGCGCCCGCACACCAAGGAGGAGGCCATCATTATGATTTGCGATGCTGTGGAGGCGGCGTCTAAGAGTCTGCCTAAGCATGACGATGCCGATATTGCAAATCTCGTAGACAAGATTATTGACCTGCAGGTGGCTTCAAACCAGTTCTCACATGCGCCCATAACGTTCCTCGACATCGCGGAGACAAAAGACATCCTTAAGGAAAAACTGCGCAACATATATCACGTCAGAATCCAATATCCCGACGCGGTAGGAAAAAAGGAGTGAGAGATTTTGATTCCCACTCCTCACAGGTGATATTTATAGATGTATTGCTTCTTCTTACCCCGGCAGACCTTTTAGGGTGTGGATGGCCGCTTCCGGATCCGGGTTTGAGAAGACGTAACTGCCTGCCACCAGTGCGTTGGCGCCCGCCTCGACGCATCTTGCGCCTGTCTGGTCGTTAATTCCGCCGTCAACCTCTATTATCGTCTCAAGCCCGTGAGCCTCTGCCATCTGCCTCAGCCGCTTTATCTTGTTCAGCGTGTTGGGTATGAATTTCTGACCTCCGAATCCCGGGTTGACTGACATTAGCAGAACCATGTCCACGTCTTCCAAAATGTCTTGCAGCATCTCGACGGGGGTGGACGGGTTCAGAGTCACGGCGGGGCTCATGCCCGCGGCCCTGATCTCTTGGATAACCCTGTGCAGATGGGTGCAAGCCTCGTAGTGCACATTGAGAATGCTTGCGCCGAGGTCGCGGAACATCCCGACGTAACGCCCGGGGTCTACCATCATCAGGTGGACGTCCAGCGGTTTGTTTTGCCCCTTTTTCAGTGCCTTGATTATTGGTGAGCCCATTGATATGTTCGGGACGAATACGCCATCCATAACGTCAACGTGCAGCCAGTCCGCCTCGCTGCGCTCTATCATGGCAAGCTCCTTGTCTAAATGAAGAAAGTCGGCCGCCAATGCCGATG
>SFOL01000017.1 GCA_004552385.1 Bacteroidales bacterium
CTCGGGAGTGCGCTCGCTTTTTATTATGGAGAGGGCGTATATGTTGTTGAGCGCGTTGAACAGGAAGTGCGGGTTTATCTGGGTCTTGAGGAATTTCATCTCGAACTCTATGTTCTGATGCGTCAGGTCTATCTCCCTCTTTTTGTTGTCCCTCTCTTTGCGGTAGAAAGAGTATAGCGAGCTGACGAACAGCATACCCACCAACGGCAGCAGCCAGTGAAGCTGAAGCCGCTTGCCAAGGGGCGTCTCCGGGGGCGTGGCCATTTGCGGCATTGTCTCGTCCCATTCGGCCAGAAGCGCCATCAGCGCCATGGTGCACAGCATCATTACCACCACGCCTACCGCGTAGCGCGCGTAGTTGCCCGCGAAGACGTAGCGAGGCATGAGAAAGTGGACGTTGAAGACGAACGCCGTGGCGCATACTATGCACATCTTTACCAAAAACGGTGTTACGTCAACGTAGCTTTTCAGCAACGTGGGCGAAGCCATTATGATCCCGAAGCCCAGCACTATGGCCAGCTCCATCGCTATGCGGCTCTTGCCCGAGCTTTTCTCCTTCTCCTTCTCCATCTCCTTGTGTCTGCCTTTGGATCTTCATCTTCGGCTGGCTCCTGATGGTTGAAGTTCTCGCCCAACAGGACCTGCTTAAAGTTGAAGAGCCCCGAGACCCGCTCATTTGCCGAGGTCCCGGGGTTCCTTTTTATATGTTTTCGCGCTTGCCTGCTATTAGTCGCGGTGCTCGTATGGAGCCTGTGGCTGCCACATGAAGCAGTCTGCGTAGAAACTGCCACCGCTGCCCGATACGGTGAGCTCTGACGTCGAGCCGGTAGTCACGAAGCCAACCTCCTGCCCGTCCGTGCCGTTGAGCACGAATGATACAGCGAACTTGCGCGGGTCGCCCTCGAATGAAGTCTTCGGAACCCAGTAGTCATACTTTGGGTTATATTCCCAAGTGAGCTTGCCGCTGCCGACCGAGCCTCCCGTGGTCACGTATGCGCGGCAGTCGTCGGTGCCGTCGTTAAGGACGAAGGCCGTGGTGCCATAGGCGGCAAGGCCAATGTAAAGGTCATCGTAAGTGTCGCGTGACGCGTCTGAGAGTCGGCGCATCTGCTCCCAGCTGTTCGTCGCGGGGTCGTACCTCTCAAGAATGTCGATCGCATTTCCGTTTATGCCGCCGTAAAGGTAACCCTTGCCGTTGCACACGAATGCCGCAGCCTGTGCACGAGGGACGCCGCATGTGGCCATAGCCTGGCCCGCGCCGCCGTCCACCCACTTGTCGCTCTCTGCGTCGTAGGCGTAGAAGTCGCCGAGGATGTTGTTGTCAAAATCCTCACCGCCGCCCACGTAGGCGCGGTTGCCTATGACGAACGCTGACGCGTAGCGAACAGCGTCGCCGGGGTAGTCCGCCACTCTCGACCAACTGTTAGTCTCAGGATCGTAGCGCCAGAAGTCCTTAAGGTAGTTTGTGCCGTCGTAGCCGAGGCCTACGAACCCGTATGGCTTGCCGCCTATCTTGAGCGAGAAGGCCACAGCGCCGTTACGCGCCGGGCAGTCGTACACCTTTGTCACGGTGTCACCGTCAGCATAACTGAACGTGTTTGGCATTGAGCAAACAGCCTCGCTCGCTTTCTTGCCCTCCTCGTTCTTGCCGTTTATGGAGCCGGCTGCTGACTCGTTCTTATTGAGCAACTTGGCGTATCTCGCCGTCCAGACCGGCAGTCCGTTCTCACCCATCGAGCACATGTAGAAGTCGCGGTAGCGCTCCATGTCCTCTGTCTTGTTCGTGTTGGCGCCAGTACCTATGAATGCGCGCTTCTCTCCTTCATACTCGAGTTGGAAACAAACCGCGCCGCCGCGTGGCGTGCCCGGGAAATACTGATAAGTGTTGTACCAGTTACCCTGAAGAATCTCATTGTCCTCGTCCTCACAGCTCACGGCCGCGACGGCAAGTGCCGCCAAGAGCACGGCTTTCAACGGGTATGTCTGTCGTCTTGTCATATACGCTTCGTTATTTGCTTGCAAAGATAATTTGTTTTGTGCTATTATTTTATCAGCGGAAGGCTGCTTTTTGAGCTGTCTACGGCGTTGCCCCCGTCTTCGGAGCCGACTATTCGAACTTGTGCCTCAAGAACCACACCTCGCGGATGTTGAAGCCCAGTTTGAACGTGTTGATATTCTCCTCTATCATGCCGTTGCTCTGCGTGCCGCGGTGCTGGTGCTCATACGCTATCGATATGGCGTTTAGCGAGCGGCCGATGGGCACCGTTATGCCCAGGCTGAAGCCGGTCTGCATGAGGTTGGCGTCTTTGAGGTCTATGTAGTCGCGACCGTATGAGTAGCCCATGCGGTAGCGCATCCTTTTGTAGAACGGCGACTCGGGCGTCCCCGGAGAATACTGGATGCCGCCGGATATCGTGTACGTGTTGCGGAAATTTGCGCGATCCTTGAATTTGACGTCGTCTATCGAACCCCACTCGCTAACCTTGTACTCCACCGTCCCGAGCAACTTCTTGCGCTGGAACGTGAAGCCGGCTCCGTACATGCGCGGCACTCTGAACCGGTCAGGTGTCGAATCGTCGTGCATCAGCTCGCGAGACACGTCGTTATACACGATCTGGTCATACGACGTGTGGAGCCAGATCTCAGGCGCGTAGACGGCACCAAAGCGGAAGTTGTTCTCGCCTATGTTGAAGTCGAACTGGGTGCCGACCTCCCAATATATGTTGTTGGCCTGATACTTGCGCTTGTTGAATATGTTCTCGCCACCTATCGCCGCGTTGAAATATGAGGTCTCCAGTTTCTCTATCGTCCCCCAGAGCACGGAGAAGTTGCCGCCTATGCTCCAGTGCTTGAACAGAGTCACCGCCGCGTTGAAATACGCCTGGCTCAGGCCGCCCGAGCCCGTGCATTGCACTTTGTACTCCTCGCCCGAGCCCACGATGGTCTTATACTCGTCCAGCTTATAGCCTACCGACGAGAACGGGGCGTAGCCTATGGCGAAGGCCAACCACTTGCGGCCTCGGAAGCCGAGGCTGATGCCGTCTATGTTTGCCGAGTATATGCTAGCCTTCTCATAGCCCGACTCCTCTCTCGCGTAGAAGCCCTTCAAGTTTATGTTGAAGTAGAACGAAAGCGAGTCGAGCTTGTTTATGCCGGCGGGGTTCGACAAGTTGAGCCACTCGCTCGGCGCCAGGGCTATGCCCGAGTGGCCGAGGCCGGCTGAAGCGACGTCCTCCTTGGTGTTTATGATGCCTATGCCATATATCGAGTACGGCGACGACGTGCTGTTCTGGGCCTGAGCGCGCACTCCGCACGTCAAGGCCGCCATCATGGCTGCCGCCGATGCAACCCACTTGCCCATGGCCCTCTTTCTATCTGTTCTCACGGTCGTAGTTGTAGAATGTCACCTCCAGTTTCGAGCGATGAAGGTCCACGCCGTGTCCGTTGAACACCATAAATTCGTAGTTGGTCGGCTTCATGCCGTTGCCCCACGTCATCACGAGGCCGGCGTTCTCGTCTATCTTGTCTCGCGCCAGCAGCGTGTTTATGTAATACGTTATGTCTGCGTAGTAATACATCTCGCTGCGGTCGTATGAGTCGTATACAAGGGTCGAGTGAACGTACGCACCGTTCGAGTTGCGCACCTGGGACTGGATGACGTTGCCCTTGTTGACCTCGAACAGGTAGAATGTGCTTGGTATTCGCCGCTTGTCGTAGCTGCCCACCTCGGGGTATATCTTAAGCGTCGCCTTTATTATGTGCTGATACTCATCGAGGTTCTTCAAGGCCTCAATTTGCGGGAAGTTGATTCGCGTGTAATATCCGAGGCCTTCATACTCCACCGAGTGCAGGCCGCCCTCTGCCTCCGTCACCTGCTTGTAACGCTTGTCGAGCTGGTCATACGGCTCGTCCATGCCCTCGTTCCACACCCTGTTGAACTGGGTGGCCCGGTCCGTCATCTTGAACTCGCGTTGTATCTTGACGGCCGTCATGCCTTTATAGTGGCTGTGCAGGCATATCTTGCTTGAGTCCGCTATGAACGCCAGCAGGGCCTGAGTGTCGTATCTCGAGTCGGAGCTCGTGATCTTTATGCCCTTCATCAGCGTCCTGAAATACTGCGACGTGAGCGATGAACCCCAGCTCGCGGCGTTTATCACGAACTGCTTCAGCTCATTGCCGTAGTCGTCGCTGAGGCGGAAGCGCACGCGCGGGTAGGTGTGGGGTCTTGGCTTGAAGACGTAGCTGCCCAGCGTCTCGCCCTCTTTGAAGTCGCGGACGTTGTAGAACGCCGTCTCGTCTTCCGAGGCGAACTCGAGCCTCTCGTCCAGGCGCTTCACGACGATCTCGAAATTCTGGGTCGTGTCACCCTCATAAAGGCCGGAGTGGCACAACACTATGGTGCACGAGTCGTAGACCTCCTTGCCGTTCTGTATCCAGCTGTATCCGCCGTTCGTCCCTCCGGATATCACCAGAGACGTCACGCGGCTCGGCTCCGAGAGCATCATGTAGGCGTCGCTGTGGATGGTGCCTATGACGGGCTTTTTAGCCTTGCCCACCCATGCCGTGTTCTGAGCCGACGTCTGGACTGAGTCGAGCCTGAACGTCGAGAGCTGCAGCGGCGTGGCGTCCGTCATCTCGGCGTAGGTGTGGTTCTTCATGTAGCTGTCGTTCATCAGCAGGCCTTCGTCGTTGCACGAGGCGAGCAGCATGGCCACCATGGCTACAAGCGAGAGAAACGCAAGCCCAGGCCGGCGCAGGGTGTGGGTCATCGCGCCAAGCCGCATGCTTGCCGGATGCCGCCCCTCTGACGTCGTTATCTGTTTGAAGGTCATTTGTTTTGTTGACTATTGTGTCTTTTTGTAGTGTGTGCGCGTCTGGTGCCGCCGGCAGGGGCTTTCCACCGCCTATGGCGCATTCCACGGTGCGAAATAAGTAATATCACCGCATATTTAGGCCAACTTTTCAATGAACGCAGCCTAACGTTTGGCAAAGATATTGAAAAAATCAATACTTGCGCCCGACCGCGGCCTCCTATGCCGACGCTCTGCTCACTTTATGGCGTGGCTCTCCATATATTCCGTAAAATGGTCTTTATAGTTGTCTGAGACGGGCACGAGCTGGCCGGCTATGGTTATGCGCATGCGGCTCACGCTCTCTATGCGCTCGAGGTTTACTATCCATGAGCGGTGGACGCGCATGAACGTCTCCGACGGCAGGCTCGACTCGAGTTTTTTCATCGAGATGAGTGTCGTCAACGGCCTTTTCTCGCCACGGACGTATATGTGGACGTATTCGCTCATGCCCTCCACAAGGGTTATGTCGCCGACCCTTACGCGTGACATTTTCGAGTCGTTTTTCACGTACACGTAGTCGTCGGCCGACAGCCGGCCCTCCTCTTTCCCTTCTCTCCAGGCGCCCTGCCTGCCCATGCCCGCGCTCAGGGCCTCGCGCTCGCTAAGCCTTTTGCGGGCTTTCGCGGCTGCCGCCACCAGGTCTGACAGGCTGAACGGCTTCAGGAGGTAGTCCACGGCCTCCACCTTATACCCGTCCACGGCGTATTCGGGATACGCCGTGGTGAATACCACGAGGCACTGGTCGCCAATCTGCCTCACGAGCTCTATGCCGCTCATGTCTGGCATGTCGATGTCGCAGAAGATCAGGTCAGCGCCCCCCTCCCGTATTATGCCGAGCGCTTCGATGGCGCTGCTGCACTTGCCCGCGAGCTCAAGGCCGGGGGTCTTCTCTATGTATGACGCCAGTTGCATTAGCGCAAGCGGCTCGTCGTCAATGGCTAAGCATTTCATTCTGCCCGTCGTGTCTGTATGTAGGTGCCTCGTCGCGCGCATGGCCGCCCGCTTCTCATCGGGACGTCTTAGCGCCGCGCGTTGTGCGAAAATAGCATATAGTGAATAGCCTTTGGTTATTTATGGAGGCAAAATCTTATTTTTGTTGTGTTTTTTTGTTACATCACGAATCCTTTATGAATATTGTAAGGACTCTCTCACGTAGCCTTTGCTTTACAGCGCTTCTGCTCTCGTCGGTTTGTTCTTTCGCCCAAGACGACCATTTCTATCTCGGGGCCGACATTAGCGGCACCACGGCTCTCGAGGCTCGCGGCGACAAGCTCTACAACGCCAAGGGCGAGCTGCGTGAGAATACGGCGCTCATGCACGAGCTTGGGCTCGACGCCATCAGGCTGAGGGTGTGGGTCAACCCCGAGGGCGGATTCTGCTCGCCCGCCGACGTTCTCGACATGGCGAAGCGCGCCAAGTATTACGGCATGGCGCTCATGATCGATTTCCATTACAGTGACTGGTGGGCCGACCCCGGCCACTCGCCCATGCCCGCCCTCTGGCAATATTACTCGCTTGGCGAGGTTGAGCACGCGCTGGCCCTGCATACCGAGCAGACGCTCTACTTGCTCAAAGACAACAATATCGACGTGCGCTGGGTGCAGGTCGGCAATGAGACCACGCACGGCTTCGTGTGGCCTATGGCTAAGGCCGAGGACGACATGGACGCCTACGCGCGCCTCACGAAAGCGGGCTACGAGGCGGTCAAGAGGGTGTTCCCTCAGGCGCAGGTCATCATCCATCTCGACGCCGCTTGCGACCCCGTCCGCTACGATTTCATTTTCGACGCGCTAAGGCGGAGGGGTGTCAGGTGGGATCTCATAGGCCTGTCGCTATACCCCTATTGGGACCAGCGGGCGGGCCTCACCGCCAGCGACCAGGAGTCCATCGACAAGGCCGTGGCCAACATGAGGAGGCTCGCCGATAAATACGGGACTGACGTCATGGTGGTTGAGACCGGCGTCCTCGTGGAGCGGGCCAAGGAACAGAAAAAACTGATGGCGGACATCATAGAGGCCGCAAGAGACAAGACCGGCGGCCACTGTCACGGGGTCTTCTACTGGGCTCCTGAACTTGAAGACGGCAGTTATAAGCTCGGAGCTTTTAAAAACGGACGGCCGACTGAGATTATGGAGGCTTTCACCGAGGCCGCCCGGAGTAAATGACATGGCGCGTCTCCTCCACTTTGTAACGTAAAACGGACTGTTTGGCATTATAATCACATGGCTATGCGCAATATTCAGCATCTTTGGGTGGCGGCTTTGCTCCTCACCGCCGCCTCGTGCACCAACGAGGTCAAGAAGGCCGACTCTATCGACCCCGCTTTCGTCTATGACGACGACTACTTCTCTTCAAGCACCGACACCTCCGTCACAGGCAAAAGTGAGAATGTCTCTTTCTCGTCGGCGACCCTTGTGGGCAAGATTAATAACATACGCAGCGTCCAGAGTCTGCCCGTAGGCTCCACTTTCGGAATCCTCCTCTCCTCTTCCGACAGCGACCCGAGGTTCGGCGGCCAGGACGTCATCGAGGTGCGTAGCCAGCGCAAGTCGCTTGTATACCGTTGCGAGGCGACGGGCCTGACTATGGGGACGCTTTACTATTACCGTTCGTTCTTCCGGCAGGGGGCCGGCAAGGTCTACCTCGGGCGCGTGTTCGCTTTCAACACTGAGAAGTGCGAGGTCGAGACGCTCAGTCCATCAAAGGTTGGTTTTTGCACCGTCACCGTCCAAGGCCGTTCGAGTATCAAGCTCAACCAGACATCCTTCAAGGGGAGCTACGGCGTGCTCTTCACGGATCGACAGACTGACAGACCCAGCCCCGAGGTTGATCAATTCGTGAGCGGAAAGGTGGCGGCTGGAGACTCTGTGGTCTTCGACGTGACACTCAAAGATCTGGTCCCGGCCCACAAATACGTCTACCAGGCCTATCTGAAAATTGACGAAGAGTATTATTTCGGCCCCGCCAGGAGCTTCTCCACGCCCGCTCTCGCCATATCCGACTCCGACTTCCCCGTCGACCTCGGACTGTCGGTGCGCTGGGCTTCGCGCAATGTAGGGGCTGAGAGCGCATCTGTGGCTGGCACTTATTTCGGCTATGGTGACCCTACTGGCGAGATGATGTCGTCCGACAGCCGCGACTACCCGTCGGTCGAGATTGCGGGAACACAATATGACGTCGCCGCGGCAAACCTCGGCGTCGGATGGCAGATGCCCACTTTTGAGCAGTTCAAGGAGCTGGCAGAGGAGTGCGACTGGTTGTGGACGACTTTTAATGACGCGCAAGGTTACGCCGTCATGAGCAGGGTGGACGGCAACGCCATTTTCCTGCCAGCCTGCGGATATTCAATGCCGACGGCCGACGGCCGGGTCATAATGGGCTACGACATGGCCGAGCCGCAGGGTTTCTACTGGTCCGGCTCTAAGGCCGCGTCAAGTTCTTCTAAGGCCTACAGCCTCCACTTCACGAGCAAGGACCATGATGTCTACAGTCTCGGCGACAAATGCCGCGGCTATTGCGTGAGGCCTGTCGCCGAGTGAGTAGGGGGGCTTTGCGTGATTTGTGTGTGGCGTTTTCTCCCACCCACACAAAAAAACATTACAGTATCGCCATGATGGCGATGAGGCCTATGGTGACCGTCCCGCCTATGATAGACCACACGGTGGTTGCCGCGCGGTGCGTCTGCGTGCCTGTGAAAACGTAGTCTGGCAGAGCCGACGTGTCGAAAGCGGCGGTCTCGCCGGTATAAATGTCTGTGGCGAATTCTTGGCCGTCCTTGTTGCTGAACAGCTTGTCCGGCTGGCCTATTCCGCTCACAATGTAGGTCTCGCCCTCCTCCATCATCGCAAACGTCTTGTCCAAGCCCTCGTCCTTCCCATTCAGAGTGTGGAACTCAGTGCCCCCGGCCTCGTTGACGTAGGCCAGGCCCAGCGCGGTGGAGCCGTTGGCGAGTATTACGAGGCCAGTCGGCCTCTTGGCCAAGTATAAGCGTATCAATGTGCTGTCCTCTGGCGTCGGTGTCGCCAGATACCTGTTGGCCACCAACGCTTTCGCTCCGCTTAATATTTTGTCCTGTTCCTCCTTGCTCAGGTTCCTGTTGGCTCTGCGCCATCGGCTCGTGAGCTTTTCTATAAGTTCGTCGGCGGATTTGCTTATTTCCGTTGCGCCGCTTTTAACGTCGTCACGGTCTATCACGAACCTTGTCTGTCCTGTTGCCTGCGCTGTCCATAGGAGAGCCAGTGTGCATAGAGTCACGAGTTTATGCATATAGCGTCTGTTTTTTTTAGTTCTTCAAATTGTTTTGCCGCCTACGAGTGGTAGCGTCACGGAAAAAGAGGTGCCGCGACCCACTTCTGTCTTGAATGATATGGCGCCGCCCGCATTGTCTATGATTGTTTTGGTTATAGCCAGCCCCAGACCCATGCCGGTGCTCTTTGTCGTGAAGTTCGGACGGAATATCTTGCCTCTTATCTCATCGTCTATTCCGTCACCGTTGTCGGCCACGGTGGCTGTGGCGTTCGTGCCGTCGGTTGTCAGCGTTATGTCTATCATGATCTTCCTGCCGTCTTTTGCGCTCTGCTGCGCATTCTTTATCAGGTTGTTGAAGACGCTCGTAATCTGATCCGGGTCGGCTTTTATGGAGACACCGTTTTGCGGACCCTCGTAGTGTATGTCGGCCTCCTCTGTGCGGCCGAATAGCTCCGCGGTGGCCGACAGTTTTGCGGCCAGGTCCATCTCCACCGGTGTCGCCCGTTTCATTTTGGCTATGCCTGAGAATTGTGAGGCCACGGCGGCCAGCTGGTCCATCTGTTCCACCAGGGTCGCGGCGGTCTTGCGCAGCATGGGTTCAAAGATGTCGCGGCGCTCGTCCCATACCTTCAGGAGGTACTGGACGGACAGTTTCATGGGCGTCAGCGGGTTCTTTATCTCGTGGGCGATCTGGCGCGCCATCTCGCGCCATGTGCTTTCGCGCTCGGTGGCGGCCAGCTGGTCGGCCTGGGCGTGCAGCTTGTCTGTCATCTTGTTATACGCCGAAACCACCTGCCCCACCTCGTCATCATACGGGTACTCCAGCTTCTCCTCGCCCGAGTTCAGGTCGGCCCTCTTGAGCGCGTCTCGCAGCTCGACGAGAGGGCGCGTTATGCCTCGCGCTATGACCGACGATGCTATGATTGACATTATGACGATGAAAACCAGCGAGTTCGTTATAGGTCTTATGGATGTCAGCACTTGAGCCCGCATGGCTCTCACGTCGTTGAAGAACGGGACGTTGATGTAGCCCAACAGCTCGCCGTTGTCGACCGATATGGGCATGTAGGCGGCAAAGTGCACCATGGAGCCTATATGCTCTTGCACGAAGACTTCGTTCGCGTCGCCACTGCTAAGGGCGTTCATGGCCTCGCTGTTCATAAGGGGGGCGGCTATGCCGCTAATGAACAACTCCCGGCGCGATGAGCCGAGCAGTCGGCCATCTTTGTCAAACAGGTGGGCGTCGACACCGGTCGTGTTCGATATCCGCTTTAGTATGTAGTCGGCGTCGGCCGAGGTCGGGACCGACACGTCCGGCTCGCTCCTGTATATGTCGAGCAGCTCGTCCGTTATGGTTTGCGCATAGGTCGCCATAGCGGCGGAGAGGTGGCGTTTGCTTTCGGCCTCATAGTCGTTTACCGACTGGTAGCCCGATATGACGCACACCACGATGAACAGCGCGGTTATGAAGAACACCAGTCCCGCCTGGATGCGTTCGCTGATGCTCATGCGGCCGATGAATGTGAGGTGGGTGCCCGAGGCGGCCCACACGGCAATGGCCGAGATTATCAACAGGCCCAGGAAAAGGTAGGAGAAGCACGTCAGGACGTTGCTCAGGCCCAGCATCGGGTATGTCACCACTATGGTCTGCTCCTTCGCCTTGGCCGAATTCTTGATCAGGTGCGAGTAACTGTCGCGGTTGGGCATTACAGGCTGCCCCGTGGCCGAGAGGCTCGCGTTGGTGGGGTAGTCGAATGTGCCATAGTGGAACACCAGTTGGGACTTGTCGTATTTGGCGCACGAGTAGCCTTTTAGCTTGCTCTCGCCCAGCCTGTCGCGCTTGTTGGTCAGCAGGTCGGGATAGCCCGCCGTCTGCGGGGTGTTCTTGAGCACGATTTGGATGTAGAGTCTGTTTGGGACGAAGGCCGCCCCGGGTTGGCTCCCGTCGTAGGCCAGTGCGCATATATAGCACGGCCTGCCGTCACCGTCGTCTATGCAGTAGAAGTCTCTCGCTTTAGCCAGCCTGCGTCCGTGGCTGTAGGTCAGTAGGCTGAAATATGGCACGCATTCGGCTATGTCGCCGTTGTTGGTCATCTGGATGGTGCTGCCGGCGCCGCGGCATGGTATCACCTGAAGGTCGTAGCGCGAGAAGTAGCCGTTGAAGTAGTGGTTGCGAATGTGGGTGTATATGTCGTCGTGAGATATAACCTCCGCGCCCATGAGGATGGGGAGGAGCGTGTCTTGTGTCAGGGCGGCGTCTATCTGTGGCAGCAGTTGCTCTGCGGTCGGGTCGTCCTCCCTTGTCATTTGGAACAGCAGGTTGTCGGCCAACAGCTGCCTCTCGGCCCGCTCTTTGACCTCGTTCAGCGCGGTCATCCGCAAAAGGCAGAATCCCGACGTGAGCAGTATTATCCACACAAAGTGCGAGAAGCGCATCGCCTCGATGTCTATGCGCTTCATAACGTAGAATATCAAGCAGAAAAGTGCGAAGCCAAGGCCCACCATGTAGCCCGCCGGGCCGAAGGTGACAACGCCGGCACCCACTCCGCACGCCGTCGCCGACGCCAACATCACACCGAGAGCCCTGACATTGCAAGTGCGTGACACTATTGCTGATGTCCGCTCTGCTATGAGGACGAACGACATGAACGCCAAACCCATGACGCCGATCTTCACCAGAGACGTGAACGAGAAGTCCACCTCCCCCGCATAAAAAGAAAGACCTTGCGAGTGCTTGACTATCAAATCAATGAACCCGTTGGCCGCAAAAAATGACACCAGGCACAATGCCGTCAGGCCGGTGCACAACGCACGTGCGCGCCCATTGCCCGCTGACGCAATGCGCAATTCCGTACACGCCTTGGCGGACAAGCTGAAAAACAGGTAGCTCCAGTGGAGCAGGCACAGCGAGAGCTGCAACAGACCCCAAAGCGACGGCACCCACCAGTCATACGAAAAAACCAGCAACGAGAACAGTGACGTGTCGTCCATGCCGATGGGCGGCGTCATCTTGACCATGAGCGCGTGCACGCACGCGAGCAA
This sequence comes from Bacteroidales bacterium, assembly GCA_004552385.1. Taxonomy (GTDB): domain Bacteria; phylum Bacteroidota; class Bacteroidia; order Bacteroidales; family Marinilabiliaceae; genus W3P20-009. The sequence goes on from SFOL01000017.1 coordinate 12,144, forward strand.
GACTGCGGCAAGTGCCAGGGCCAACGCCGTGTGTCCGCGGCGGGCCACAGCCTCCGCCATGCCTCCGACCGTGCACAGTAGCGAGACGAAAGCCAGAAGAAGAAGGGCGCACGACACGGCCGACAGCCACGCCGGCGGAGTCTGAACCCATACTTTGGTGACGGTGAACAGGTATTCGCCCTCTGGCCCGTTAACGTCAACGCCATTTTTTGTGGGGCCGGTCGAGATGCCGCTTGCGGAAGGAAGACTGAACGACGGGGCAAACTTGTTTTTCAGGTAGTCGTTGTCATAGGGAAATGTGGCGTATACCCTTAGCAGGGCGAGCAGCGTGGCGTCGCCGGCCTTCTCGCTTCTGACGTAGTATGTGCCATTCGCTGTCCGCATTACGGGCTCCGAAATCTGCGCCAGGCGCAGACCAGCCTGGGGCAGCAGGGCGTTATGCCAATAGCGCAACTCGCCGCCCCTGAATATGTAGAGCGTGTAGTCCTCGTCTCCGCCCGCCTCTTTCGCCACGCTCTCCATGGTCTGCAGCGTATCCCGCCCTGGGGCGAGGCTCAAGGAGTCCGCCAGGGTCCGCAATTCGCAGCGCATGGCGGCGTCGTGCCTTCTCATTATTTGAGACAACCGCTCGCCCTCGCCGCTCTGCTCTCCGCCCGGTCGCCAGAAATCGCCTATCAGCAGGTTGGACACTATGGCCATGATGGCCACAACCATCCTCCAGACCCACGCGGATGGCCATGACGACGCCGGGCTTTGCCGCCCGCTCCTTTCACCAATCATAGCTATGCGCCAGCCGGCACGTTATTTTATGTCGAAGTCCAGTAGCTTATGGCCGCACAGCTCGGCCTCGAGCCTGTCGCCCTCTTTCACGGGGCCTACACCTGTCGGCGTGCCCGTGAAAATCAAGTCGCCTATGCGCAGAGAGAAAAAACGCGAGACGTATGATATTATGCTGTCAATGGAGTGGAGCATCTCGCTCGCCGACGCCTTTTGGCGCTCCTCGCCGTTCACCTTAAGTGAGAACGTCATGTCTTTTACAGGCGGCAGATCCGTCAGTGGCATCAGCTTGGATACAGCCGCCGAGTAGTCGAACGCCTTGCATATCTCCCACGGCTGGCCCTTGGAGGCAAGCTCGTGCTGCAAGTCTCGCGCGGTGAAGTCGATGCCGAGACCCACGGAATCATAATATCGGCTCGCGAACCGCTCCTCTATGTGCCGTCCGAGGCGCGATATTCGGAACACGAGCTCGGTCTCGAAGTCGAACCTCGATGCCCAGTCCGGCACGTAGAACGGCATATTGTCACGCAAGAGGGCGGTGTCCGGCTTCAGGAACACCACAGGGGCGGATTCGGCCTTCATCCCTATCTCGTCCGCATGGCGCGGATAGTTGAGCCCCACACATATAATCTTCATCCTGACTTTGCGCTTTAATATCGCGGCGTGCCCTGCTGGGGGCGTATGTTGCCCATCCTGACCCTTATGGCGGTCAAGATGCGCTTCGTGTCTCGCGAGAAGTCCGATTGCATCATCCAGTCGTAGTAGCCCGGCTCGTTGCGCAACACCATCTCCACGGGCTTGCCCTTGTGCTTGCCAAAGTTGAACACCTCCACGCCGCGCTCGTCATACACGAAGCGGCCGGCGTAGTCCACGTTCCGCGTCATGGTCGAGAAGTCCGCCAGGCCCTTCACGTCCTTAGGCAGGTCTCCATACCGGTCCAGCTGGGCCACGAAGACGTCCACCGTGGCGGCGGTGTCGGCTAAGGCGCCGTGAGCGTCCACCAGGTCCTTGTCGCAATAGAACTTATAGGCCGCGGTCAGTGTCCGCTGCTCCTTTTTGTGGAATATGTTCTGGACGTCCACGAAGCTCGACTTGCGCAAGTCCACGTCGTCAAAGCCGTTGGCCATGAATTCGTCGGCCAACATCGGGATGTCGAACCTGTTGCTGTTGAAGCCGCCAAGGTCGCTCCCTTGTATCATGTCGGCTATCTTGCGCGCCACGTCTTTAAACAACGGCTTGTCGGCCACGTCGGCGTCTGTTATGCCGTGGATGGCGGTCGCCTCCTCGGGGATGTGCATGCCCGGGTTTATCCGCTGGGTATAGATCTCCCTGTGCTCGTCGGGGAATATCTTAATGAGCGATATTTCTACTATATGGTCTTTGCCAATGGTAAGTCCTGTAGCCTCAATGTCGAAGAACACTATGGGGCGTGTCAGCTTTATGTTCATCTGAGTTCTTTTATCTGTGTGCGTCTTACCGTAGTCGAGGCTCGAGGCGCAGGTCGGCACGGCGCAAGCCTTGATGCGTTTTTATTTCACGTCGAGTATTATGTCGCGCTCTATCGGGATGGCGTCATACGTCCTCTCGGGCACCTCTATCGTTTCCTCGTAATGTTTCGTGCCTTCAAGGTCCACCGTCATTTTGTAAGAGCCGGGGTCCAGGACCACGATGAACGAGTGCGTATTCATGTTCACGCGTTGCAGGGCCACGAGATCGCCGTCGGCAGAGTATATCTCTATGGCGGGCTGACTCTTTATGTCGAGCAGTTTGTTCTTGCTGTTGCGCACCTTGAGCGTGTAGCGGAACAACGCCGAGGCCGGCACCACCTTGTCCAGCAGGATGGCGTATATGTCGCGCCCGCCGTAGCTGTCTTCGCGGAAGAGCGACAAGTAGGCGTAGCGATAGTCGTCAGTGAACGATATCGTCATGTTGTCATACGTGTCGTTTATCGGGTAGGGCAGGTGCACGGGCGTGCCCCACTCGTTCTTGTTCGGGTCGAAGTCGCTGTAATACAAGTCGTAACCACCCATGGTTCCCTCGCGGTTCGATGAGAAGTACAGCCTTGTGCCGTCATTGGCCAAGACGGGGTAGTTCTCGTCGCTCTCCTCGCGGTTCACCAGGCCGGGTATCGGGCGCGGCTTCATCCACCCGCCGTTATATGAGCATATAGTGTAGTAGATGTTCAGCTTGCCGTTGTCGTTCGTGGCCGAGAAGAACAGTGTGTCGCCGCACTCCGAGAGGCACGCCGCCACCTCGGCCCCCTTCCGGTTTATTGGCTTTCCCATCTTAGTCACTCTTGAGCCTCGCCCGCCCGCGGTGTAATCCGCCTGGTAGAGTGAGAATTCGCCATCGTTGTTCGAGCAGAAGAAGAAGCCGTCTGGCGTGACTCCTGAGGGGTGCTCGTCATATTGCGAGTTCACCTTGCCCGATATTTTTTTTGCCTGCGACCACGACAGTGGCGTCTGGTCGCTCGCCTTGATGTTGATTATGTTAAGACCCGCCTCGCGGTCGTACTTGTCGTCGCACGAGAAGATCAGCGTTTGTCCGCCATTTATCAAGTAGGGGTTCAGCTCGTTGTTTGGTGAGTTGACCTGGTCGCCCAGGTTTATCAGTGGGTTGGGCAGCGTGTCCCTCATAAAACGCTTGGCGTTCCTTATCCACGAGTTCAAGATGTCGGCGCGCCCTATCTGCTCCTCGGTCGTGGTGCGGACCATGAAGGAGTCGAGCCTCGTGAGGGCGGTGCCGAAGTCGTGGGCGTGGTAGTGGGCCTCGGCCGCCATATAGTAAGCCTCTGCGTCGTCGGGGTCGAACTCCAGATACAAGTCGGCAAAGTAGCGGGCAGTGTCTCGCACCATCTCCGACCTCAGCACAGACTCCGTTATGCGCCTGAGCAGGCCGGGGTTAGCCTTGTTGGCCTTGTCGGAGTGGAAGACCTTGAGGTAACGCTCGGTGGCCTTCTCGAAACAATGAGACATGAAATACTCGTCGGCCTTGGCGTCATACTGAGCGTTGGCAGCCCCGGCTGTCGTCATGAGGGCTATGGCTGAGAGGGCGTACGCCCGAACGGCTGTTTTGAGTGTAAGACCCATTATGCTCTTGCTTATATTCGTGTTATGACGGCTCCTAAGTCGTTGAGCCTCTTATCTATGTATTGATAGCCCCTGTCTATCTGCTCAATGTTGTGGATGGTTGACACACCATGGGCAGAGAGCGCGGCAATCAGCAGGGCCACGCCGGCGCGTATGTCGGGCGAGGTCATTGTGGTGGCGCGCAGGCGCGTCTCGTTGTTAAGCCCGATGACGGTGGCGCGGTGCGGGTCGCAGAGTATTATCTGGGCTCCCATGTCGATCAGTTTATCGACGAAGAAGAGTCGGCTCTCGAACATCTTCTGGTGAATGAGGACGCTGCCCTTGGCCTGGGTGGCCAGCACGAGGAAGACGCTCAGCAGGTCGGGCGTGAGGCCGGGCCACGGGGCGTCCGCCACTGTCATTATGGACCCGTCTATGAAAGACTCTATGGCGTAGTGCTTCTGGGACGGGACGCGGATGTCGTCGCCGTTGATCTCCAGGCTGATGCCCATCCTCTCAAAAGCCAACGGTATGATGCCCAGATGCCTCACGCCGGCGTCTTTTATGGTGACGTCGCCGCCCGTCATGGCTGCCATGCCTATGAACGAGCCCACCTCTATCATGTCCGGCCATATCGAGTGGTGGCAGCCGCCGAGGCTCTCCACGCCGTGTATCGTCAGCAGGTTCGATCCTATGCCGTCAATCTTCGCGCCCATGCTGACCAGCATCTTGCACAACTGCTGGAGGTAAGGCTCGCACGCGGCGTTGTATATGGTGGTGTCGCCTTTGGCCATGACCGCGGCCATGAGGGTGTTCGCCGTGCCGGTGACCGAGGCCTCGTCGAGCAGGATATAGGCACCCTTAAGCTCGTCAGCCTCAACGGTGTAGAACACCTGCCCGTTGTCATAGTCGAATTTGGCCCCGAGCCTGGTGAAGCCGTAGAAGTGGGTGTCAAGCCTGCGGCGACCTATCTTGTCTCCGCCCGGTTTCGGGAAGTGGGCTTTGCCGAAGCGCGCCAGGAGGGGACCCATTATCATTATAGAGCCGCGGAGCGACGAGGCGCGCCGCTTGAAGTCGTCGCTCTGCAGATATTCCAAGTTCACGTTCTCCGCCTGGAAGTGGCACTTATGGCGTCCCTCGCGCCACACTTTCACGCCCATGCAGCCCAGGAGGTCTATGAGGTTGTTTACGTCAAGTATGTCCGGAATGTTGTCGATGACCACCTCCTCCTGCGTCAGCAGGGTGGCGCACAGCACCTGCAAGGCCTCGTTCTTCGCCCCTTGTGGCGTTATGGTGCCGTTCAGCGGGTGCCCGCCCTCTATTCTGAATGTTCCGCTCATCTATGCTTCCTCCCCTACCATTTCCTCTTGTTGTTCTTTCGGTTTCCTCCCCGCTGGTTGCGGTTGTTCCTGAAGTTGAAACGCTGGCCGCGGTTTCCTCCCCTCTGTTGCCACTGTTTGCGCTGCCGGGCCTCGGGCTGGGCCTCGGGCAGGTAGTCGGTCATCTCCGCAAAGTCATATTGCAGGGCGCCGTTCGTCATGTCGCTCATGTCGGCGCATACCCTGTCCTCGGCGTTGGTCTCCTTGCCGTTTTGCAAGACGAGCCCCTTCATGTATATGGCCGTCATGGCGGCTATCTGGAGCCTCTCGTCTTCCGTGTCGGCGCGGACTGCGGCGTCGAGCATGTCCTGGACTATTGAGCCGTAGGCGCGCAGGCGTATCTTTTTCATGGGGTATGGCACGTGCTCTTTGGGGTGCACCGAGGCCTCCTGCTGCTGCGGCAGCGGGTAGGGCGAGTCGACGTCAAGCTTGTAGTCCGCCATCATGGCTATGTGGTCCCACACCTTCTGCTTGTAGTTGTCGTCCTCTCTCAGTCTGGGGAAGAGCGTCAGCATGGTTTTGACTATGGTGGCTGCGCACCGCGTGCGCTCATCCCGGTCCTCTATTGTCATCGCGTGCCGCACCATCTCCTGTATGTTGCGCCCATACTCGGGCAGGATGAGTTTCTCTCTCGACGTGTTGTATTCCATTCGTTTGCTTGTCTGATGGCTTTGCGTGGCCTTGGCGCGTCCCGCCACATTGCTTTCGCTCGTCCGGGGGCAAGACCCTATTTAAGCGAAGTTAAGTAAAATGGGCGGATTTCCGACTATTTTTTAGATTGCGTTGTTTCTCCGCGGCGCTTGTGCCGCGCAATGCGGCTGCGCCTCCCGCTCCTGCTGCCGGCAAAGAGCAGCCCCCCGCAAGATGACGTTCTTGCGGGGGGCTGTGGGGAACTTGTCGGCCTGCGGCGTTAAATCTGAGCGAAGGCCTGGTCGAGGTCGTCAATGATGTCGTCGATGTGCTCGGTGCCTATTGAGAGGCGTATCGTCGAGGGCGTGATGTGCTGTTGCGCCAGCTCCTCGGGGCTCATCTGCGAGTGGGTCGTGGTGTACGGGTGGATGACGAGGCTCTTGACGTCCGCCACGTTGGCCAGGAGCGAGAAGATCTTGAGTGCGTCGATGAACTTCCACGCCTCCTCTTTGCCGCCCTTTATCTCGAACGTGAATATTGAGCCGCCGCCGTTCGGGAAGTACTTCTGGTAGAGCTTGTGGTCGGGATGCCCGGGCAGCGACGGGTGGTTGACCTTGGCCACCTTGGGGTTCTTGGTCAGGTATTCCACCACTTTGAGGGCGTTCTGCACGTGGCGCTCCACGCGGAGCGAGAGGGTCTCGAGGCCCTGGAGCAGGATGAAGGCGTTGAACGGCGATAAGGTCGCGCCCGTGTCTCGCAAGATGACGGCTCTGATGCGCGTCACGAAAGCCGCGGGGCCTGCCACGTCGGCGAAGACCGCGCCGTGGTATGAGGGGTCGGGCTTGGCGAGGGTGGGATACTTGTCGGCGTTTTTCTTGAAGTCGAACTTGCCGCCCTCGACGATGACGCCGCCCAGGCTTGAGCCGTGCCCGCCAATGAACTTGGTGGCGGAGTGGACCACCACATCGGCCCCGTGCTCAAGAGGCCGGATCAGGAACGGAGTGCCGAACGTGTTGTCCACGATGAAGAGAATGTCGTGCCGATGGGCCACCTCGGCTATGGCGTCAAGGTCGGTCACGTCGCTGTTCGGGTTGCCGAAAGTCTCGGCGTAGATGACTTTGGTGTTCGGCTTTATGGCCGCCTCGAGTGCCTTGAGGTCGTTGACGTTGACTATGGTGTTCGTCACGCCTTGCGCGGCGAGGGTGTGGGTTATAAGGTTGAACGAGCCGCCGTAAAGGTTGTCGGCCGCGACAATATGGTCGCCCACGCCGAGCACGTTCTGCAGCGCGTAAGTCACGGCCGCCGCACCCGATGCCACGGCCAGGCCCGCCGTGCCTCCCTCGAGGGCCGCCACGCGGTCTTCAAACACGCCCTGGGTCGAGTTGGTCAGGCGGCCGTATATGTTGCCCGGGTCGCGCAGCCCGAAGCGGTCGGCCGCATGCTGTGAGTTGTGGAACACGTAGCTCGTCGTCTGGTATATGGGCACGGCGCGGGCGTCGGTGGCGGGATCGGGGGTCTCTTGGCCTACGTGGAGCTGGAGGGTCTCAAAGTGTAATTTCTTCTGTGTCATTGTCGTAGTGTATTTTTGTTGTTGTTATTCTTACCTTGTCAAGGTTCGGCCGGCTGTCGCCGCCTCTTCTCTCATCTTGACAATGCAAATGTATGCCGTTTGGTTGTAATGATAAGTGGTTTGTGTTTAACTTGGAAAATTTTTCTGTTTGGATGCTGCTTTTGTTTGCTATTTTCTGAATATAGCCGTTGTGTTAGGTCTTGATAGAATAAGTGTTATTTTAGCGAACACTAAACAGTAAAAAACAACAGAACGTAATGTCTATTATTGAAGCCCGCGAGGTTGTCAAGGACTATTCGGGTCACCGCGCCCTCGACCACCTATCGCTCTCTGTGCCCGAGGGGCACGTCTATGGACTGCTTGGCCCCAACGGGGCGGGCAAGACCACCTTTATAAGAATCTTGAACCAGATTACGCGCCCGGACAGCGGCGAGGTCCTGCTTGAGGGGCGCCCCCTCTGCCCCGCCGACGTCGAGCGAATCGGCTACCTGCCCGAAGAGCGCGGACTATATAAGAAAATGAAGGTGGGCGAGGAGGCCGTCTACCTGGCTCAGCTCAAAGGACTTGGCGAGTATGAGGCCAAGAAGCGGCTCAAAGAGTGGTTCGACAAGTTCGAAATCTCCGACTGGTGGGATAAGAAGGTCGAGCAGCTCTCCAAAGGCATGGCCCAGAAGGTGCAGTTCATCGTCACAGTGCTCCACGAGCCGCGCCTGCTCATATTCGACGAGCCCTTCAGCGGCTTCGACCCCGTCAACGCCAACCTGCTCAAGCGCGAGATCCTCGCCCTCAGAGACCGCGGCGCCACCGTGATCTTCTCCACGCACAACATGGCCTCGGTCGAGGAGGTGTGCGACGACATCACCCTCATCAACAAGAGCCGGTCCGTCCTCTCAGGCTCTGTCGCGCAGGTCAAGCAGATGTTCAAGAAGAACATGTTCTCCATCCGCTTCACGGGTGACGCCGCGCGGCTGTCGGCGCCAGACTCGCGCGTGACGGTGACAGACCTCACCGCCGAGGGCGGCGGGGTCTGCGCGGCTCTCGTGAAGCCGGCCGAGGGTTGTGAGGCCATGACGGCCAACGATCTCATCCGCCATCTGCTCGGGCTGGTCACGCTCGTCAGCTTCGAGGAGGTGCTTCCATCCATGAACGAGATTTTCATCAAGATAGTAGAGGGTGCCAACGAAAAGCAAGCATAAGAAATGTCAAAGTCAAAACTCCCACTCATCATAAAGCGCGAGTACGTCACCCGCGTCCGCAAGGTCAGCTTCATCGTCATGTCGCTACTCATGCCCATCGGCATGCTGCTCCTCATGGCCTTGCCAACCATCATAGCCATGATCGGCACGACCGACACCAGCCGCGTGGCCGTCATAGACCGCACAGCACGCTACGCCCAGAGTCTCACCGACTGCAAGGCGGCGGCCTACTCGCTCCTGCCGCCCGACTCCGACGAGGCCGCGCTGAGGACCACTTATGCCGACTCGGGCTATGACGCCTACATGGTCATTGACGGAAACCCGGCCGAGCGCGACAGCGTCAGGCTCTACTCTGTCAACACCCTGCCCGCCGAGGTCGTGTCGCACACCGAGGACGACCTCAAGGCCGCCATCAAGCAGGAGATGATGCTCTCATACGCCGACCACACGCCCGCGCTCGACAGCCTCTTCACACAGGTCAACAACGCCAAGGCGCGGGTCACGACCATCAACCTCTCCGAAGACGGCTCCGAGAGCGAGAGCTTCGCCGAGATCGGCACCGTCGTCTCCATCCTCTCGGCCATGCTCATCTACACGTTCGTCCTCATCACGGGCTCCATGGTCATGCAGGGCGTCATGGAGGAGAAGTCGAACAGGATCATTGAGGTGCTCATCTCCTCCGTCCGTCCTTTCGAACTTATGATGGGCAAGATCATCGGCATAGCCCTCGTGGCCCTCACTCAGCTGGCTATCTGGCTCGTCTTCGGCCTGCTGGCCGTCTCGGCCGTGTCCATGTTCTTGACGCCGGATGTGGCCGCTGCCGGTCTCTCGGGCATGGGCGGCATGTCTGACCCCGCTGTAGCGGCGGCCGCCGCCGACCCCTCCGTCGTGGCGGATGTCGTCTCGCGCCTCGCGTCGGTCAACTTTGTGCAGATCATCTCGCTCTTCATCGTCTATTTCCTGGGCGGCTATCTGCTCTACGCCAGCCTCTTCGCCATCTGCGGCGCCGCCGTCGAGTCTCCGTCTGACGGCAACTCGCTCAGCCTGATCGTGATGATCCCGATTTTCGCTGCCATCTACATCGCCATCCATACTATGCAAGACCCTTCCAGCTCGCTCTCTTTCTGGGCGTCTATCTTCCCCTTCACCTCGCCCATAATCATGATGGCGCGCCTGCCCTTTGGTGTGCCGGCGTGGGAGATCGCGCTCTCGCTGGTGGTTCTTGTCGGCACGTTCATTTTCTCCACGTGGGTCGCCGCTCGCATCTATCGCGTCGGCATCCTCATGTATGGCAAGAAGGTGACGCTCCGGGAGCTCGCCAAGTGGTTTAACCAGAAGTAGCGGCAGGTGGGGCCGGGCGTTCCCGGCTCCGCCAGCGCTCTGTTTGTTCAAATAATAAATCCCCGCCGACCTGAGGGTCGGCGGGGATTTATTATTTAAAAGGCGGGTCTTGGAGTCAACGGATGGTAGTCTGGGTCACTTGGTTTCTTGTGCATGCGTCATTTGTGTCGGCTAAGGTGTGAGATGTTGGTGCCGCCGTCTGCGCCTATTTTAATTTCGCTCGCGTTTATTTTTTATCGCCTTGTATTGAGCGCTTTCTCAAGGCTATCCTGTTCGCCCTCCTCGGCCCGCTTGTTACTCCTTCAGGTCGGTCGACCAGTTCAGCTGCTGTATCTTGTTGTCCGTCTCGCGGAATTTCTTTGCGGCGGAGTCAACCTTCTTTTGCGTTTCCTTGGCCTTAATCGCGCTCACCACTTTTATCTCCGACCCCTTCGAACGCCAAGCTCTCTCTGAGGTCTTGGCTGTCAATACCTCATAGGTCTGTTTCATTATTTTGGCAGCCTCGCGATCCACCAGCAGCTCGGCTATTGTCTTCCCGCTCTCGGGGTCGCACGCTGTGCTGTTGGTCTCGTTTATCTTGGCCACCAGCCTCACCCACTCGTCCACCAGGGCGTCGTGCTCTTTCATCAGCGCCGCCATGTCGAAGTCCGGCTCGTCGTTCTCCTGAATCAGCACGTTGTCCTCCATCCTGTCCTTCAGGTCGTCAATCTTGGTGCGTATGTCCGCCCTGCGCTGTAATGCCTCTGCTAATTTCATTGCCTTATGTTTTTTATCGTGTCCTCGCCTGCAATTCTACGTTGTCCGTGGCGCAATGTTCCATTTTTTCATTCTCCCATTAAAACTCCACGCTCAGCTTCACGTTTACGCGCCTCGCCGTCAGGTAGTTTGGCACTCCGTATTTGTTGCCCTCTGTGTCCGCCACCCAGAAGTGTGAGATGGTGTTGGCGAAGTCGAACAGGTTGAACACCTCCACGCCCGCCTTGGCGGAGCGCAGGTGCCTTCTCTTCTGGCCCCCGTCTTTGCCTATGGCGAAGTCTTTATAGAGTCCAAGGTCCACGCGCTTGTAGCCCGGCATTCGGCTCGTCTGCTGCCACCTCTCGCTACCCGACGGGCCGAAGGGCAGGCCCGAGCCGAAAAACATGCTCAGCATGGCGGTTATGCTCTTGTTGCCAGGCATGTAGTCTTGCACCATCATCGAGAACTGCACCCTCTGGTCCGTGGGGCGGGCTATGCTGCCGTGGCCGTCGCCCCCTATGTCCTCCTTGGTCTGCATGATGCTCAGCGTGGCCCAGCTCTCAGCACCTTTTATCAGCTCTCCGTTCAGCTTGAAGTCTACGCCCGCGGCGTAACCTCTGGCCGAGTTGGCGGCCGCGTAGCGCAGGCGTACGTTGTCTATGCTGTATGGGTTGATGTCTCTGAGCCACTTGTAGTAGGCCTCCACCGAGAATTTCATGGGCCTCTCCGTCGTGCCGAAATACAGGTCGGCGCCGCATATCACTTGCCAGCTCTTCTGAGGCCCTACGCCCTTGTTGAGCGTGGCGTCGGCTCTCTTCATCTCGCGCAGGTTGGGCAGCTGGCTATACCTGCCTGCGGCCAGGCGCGCTCGCCATTTGCCAAAGCTCGCGGTCGCCGCGGCTCTGGGGCTCCATATCGTGTGCCCGCCGGGCGTCTGGTGCGCCAGGCGCATGCCGAGGGTGAGCGTCATAGTCCCGTCGCCTATCGGCAGCCCGCGCGTGCTGCTGCTCGCGCATGCCTCCGTGCGTGTCTGCCACAGGGCGTTGTCGGCCCTGCGGAGGCTGGTCATGGTCAGCGCGCCGGCCGATGGCGGGGCTATGTATCCGGCCGAATCGGTATATTCCCATTCGTCGGTGAGGTCGGTGTAGTGCTCGCGCGTCACTTTCGCCTGGACCTTCAGGTCGTTATACTGCCCCATGCCCACCTCGCCGCCTGCGCTGAGCGAGTACACCTCGCCAAAGAGGAAGTTGCGCGCGTGCTGCATGTAGCCGCCCACCCCTATGTTCTCGCTTTGGTCCACGGCCGTCTCGCTCTGCGAGTTGGCGGCCTGTTGCAGCCAATACTCGCCCAGTATGTCATACCTCTCTTCCTCTTCGGTGCGGAACATCGAGGCCGTCAGGCTCACTTTGCCGCCGCCCACTCTCCTGTCGGCCTGCGCCGCCACCACGCACGTGCGGTATTTGTCCGCCTCGCGCCCGTCAAAGTATATGGTCAGCTTCTTCGCGTCGGATATGGTGCCGAAGGTCGTCTCCCTGTCTTCGGGAGTGAACTTATACGTGTTCTGTGAGTAATAGGCCAGCAGGCCGATGGTTGTCGAGCCCCCGCCGGGCGTCAGCGTCCAGTAGGTCTGGACGTCGAAGAATGTAGGGGCGTAGTCTCCCTTGGTGTCCAGGCTGCCGAAAAGGTATTGGTTCGTCTTGTACCTGACGCCCGTTATGTGGGTCAGCCGCCCGCCCGCCGCCGCCCCCTCGGCGTGGGCCTGCGCCCCGAGGAGCGACACGCGCCCGCCGGCGTGGAACTCGCGAGGCCTCTTGTACCTCACGTCCAGCACACTCGACAGCTTGTCGCCATACGTGGCGTCGAACCCGCCCGCCGAGAAGTTCAGCTCCTCCACCATGTCCGGGTTCACGAAGCTCAAACCCTCCTGCTCGCCGGCCCTTATCAGGAATGGGCGGAACACCTCTACGCCGTTCACGTAGACCAGGTTCTCGTCAAAGCTGCCGCCCCTGACCCTGTATTGGCTGCTCAGCTCGTTGTTGCTCGCCACGCCCATCTGGCTCTTTATGACGGCCTCCACGCCCGCGTCGGCGCTCGCCATGCCCGTGGCCAGCGAGGCGTCTATGCCCTCAAAGCCCGCGGCCTGCCTGCGGCCTATTACCGACACCTCGTCGCTCTCTATGTCGTCTATGTTCATCACTATGCGGATGTCGCGGCTCCGGGCGGGGATGCTGAGCGTGTCGGGTCTGTAGCCCAGGCAGCGCACCGCCACGCGGGCGGGGTAGGGACCCGAGTAGCGGATGCCGAAGCGCCCATCGGCGTCTGTCACGGCGCCCGTTATGGTGCTCAGCTCCATTATTGTCGCGCCCTCTATGGGCCGCCCGCCCTTGTCCTCTATGCGGCCGGCGAAGCCTTGCGCCGCCGCTGTCAGCGCGCACGCCGTCGCCATGACGACCATGATGGCTTTTCGCGCCAGTGTCTCTATGCTCGGCATCGTGATGCCCTTTTTTGAGTTCTGTGTCATGCTCCGCAAATATAGCATAAATAAGCCGAGCCGACGTCTGGCTCGGTGGGGCGGAGCTGGATTGATATTCAAGAAAAAATGAAAAAAAAACGGCGCCACCTATTGCGCATAACGGCAAAATGCCTATCTTTGCATCGTCAATCAAGGAGAGATGGCAGAGTGGTCGAATGCACCTGTCTTGAAAACAGGCGTACAGCGATGTACCCGGGGTTCGAATCCCTGTCTCTCCGCCGCAGAAGAGCTTTGGATGTTTTCCAGAGCTCTTTTTTTGTTTGCCATAACATTACATTGAAAGCATCTTGATCCTCAATCTGCGAGAATAGCACCCCCGCGCTTTCTTTCGCTTGCCGTGGCCGTGTTTGCTCAAGCATGGGCGCCAGGCTCTGACGAAATCGCCGAGCCGACGGCGCGACCGTCAAAATCGTCAGAAGAAAGCAACGAATTTGGGGCGTTTGCGTACAAAAACGCTATTAACCAATAATTTAGAAGCTGTTTTGAAATAGACGAAAATTATTGATATATGGTAGTTTAAATTATTGATTATCAGTTGGTTAACTGAAATATTATTCGTAACTTAATGAGT
>SFOL01000018.1 GCA_004552385.1 Bacteroidales bacterium
CTTTGAGGCTGTCTTCATATCTCCTGAGCTCTGATGGCGTGAACTGCGCTATCTCGGCCTCTTGGAAGAGCCTTTTGAATATTCGCTCTTTCAGAGCTTTGGGCCGACCCTCTATCCTGGCCATGTTCTTCAAGGCGTAGAACCACTTGTCGCTTAATGTCTTAAGCTCGTCTACTTTCTTGTCGAATTTTCCTATCTCTATATATTTGAACAGCAGCTTGTCATAGAATGTCTTGCTCGTGCTTTTGTCTTGCAAGGTCACGTCGTGGCATATCTCGTCTTCCTTAAACGCAGCGTCGTTATATGCGAAGTTGAGCAGGGCTATCACGTACACCTTGTCGAGCTTAAAGTCCCAGTCGGCCCCTTTCTTCGCCTGCTCGCGTATGGGATACGTGGCGTAATATACTGACCTGTCCTTGAAGTGCTTCTGAAAGGCATTTTGCATCTCCACGATGAATTTCTCGCCTTTCTCGTTCTGGCAATAGACATCGAATATGGCTTTGCGCTCCATCAAGACGTCGCCCACGTTTTCACCGTTGAGGTACATGACGTCCGTCACGACCTGCTCCCCCTCGAAGAGCGAGTTGAGGAAGTTGATAAGCAGATCTTTGTTTGGTTTTGTGCCGAATATTCTTTTGAATCCGAAGTCGGTAAGCAGGCTTATATATTTTTCCTCTGTCTCAAGCATGGCGTTTCACTTTTTCCCCAAAGGTAAGCAGAAAAACGCAATCAGTTTGCGGATGTGCTGACGAAGCCGCGGCTCCGGGTCTTATCATCCGGTGCCGCGGCTTCTTATGCGGGGAGGGCGGGGCGTGCTGGTTTTTATTCTCCGCTTTTGCCCCTGTACATCGCGTTGACTCTGCTCTGGACGCTCGCGTATCTCGCTCCGAGTCTCTCTTTTCGGCTCTCTCCGTTGCCATAAGCACCCCTCATGACCTCCATTGCCAATTCCACCTCGTCGGTTCGTGGCTCAAGAGCCCCGGTGTCTCCGCCATGTTTCTGAGAGGGGTTGGCCTCCTTTGGTCCGACGGCCGTCTCCGCGGACGCGTTATTGCCTGGCGCCGCGTCTTCGGCTCTCGGGGGGCGTGTGTTCATGTTGCAGGTCTTCGCCCCGGCGGCTGCTGTGGAGCCTTCCGCCGGCGAGGGTGGCTCGGCTGTCTGCCCTGATGCGGTGTCAGCCTTTGCGGTCTGGCTTCTGTCTGTCGTGTTCCTTGATGCCTCAAGTCCGGCTCTTTGTTTTGCCGGCTCATCTGCCGAGTTTCCGCCTCTGAGGCTGTAAGCCGCCGTGACGGCGCACACAGCCGCTATCGCCACTGCGGCTACGCATAGCGGGGTTCTTCCCCTTCTTGCTTGAGCGTGAGTTTCAACTTTTTCGTTCTCTTTGCTGAAGTCGAACTTTTGGCTCTTGCGGCCTTTGTCGAAGTCGAATTTGTCACTCCGCCTTGGCGTAGTTTCTTGTGCCATACGACGGCTATGCGTATATGTCGGCCAGTGTCGGCATGCCGCCCGTATATCCGGTGCCCATGGGTTCAAACTCCCATTCGCCCTCGTCGTTCAGCAATATCCGGCCCGCCTCTAAGGCCGTCTCGTCCGCAAAGTTATCTTTTATGTTGAAGTGGCACAGGCTTTCGCCCGTTTCTTCGTTTGTCACGAGGATGGCGGGGTTTTTGACGGAGCCGAAGGTGACGTTCTCGTCGCCCGAGCCGGTGTATATGGCTGCGCCGAATATTATTGCGCGGATTTTTACGCCCACGCGGTCAAGGACTACGTGCATCGTCTCGCAGTTTTTGCCGCCGTCATCATCTCCCGCCACGTCGGGTGAGCCTATCACGGACGTGTCGGCTGAGACTGGCACTGTCATGGATTTCCACGCTTTCTTTGTGCGGTGGGTGGCTATGTCGAACAGCTCAATCTTGCCTTCCGTCACGTTGTCTTCCGAGACGGGGCGCCAGCGCATGTCCGAGTTGTAAAACACGAAGTCCTCTTTGTTTGTCAATATGCCGTCGTCTCCCACCAGAAATGCGCATACGTCCAGGTCGGCGTTGCCTTCCCATGTCAGGTCTACGCGTATTTTGTTCAGGTCGTCCGATTTGCCAAAGTTGAATTTTTGTCCTTTAGACAGTTCTTTGCCGAAGTTGAATGAACTCATTATCTTTTGCTTTTTTATTAATGCTATAGATATGTGTCTGCCACATGGCGCAACGGGGCGTAACTGATGCCGTATTCTGAGAAGAGGGCTACAATCTTGCTTATGGTCCTCTTTTGCTCTTCCGTCATTTCACCCTCCGCACCCTTGGCTATCTCGTCTATTAGTTTTTTGCTGTTTATCAGTGCCGTGCATATGTCGGCCATATATGAGTTTTTCTCCACAGTGGCGAAGTAGCGTTTCGCCTCGCCGAACTTCACGTCTCGCAGCAGCCGATATCCATTGCCGAGCATCTGTGTCTGGCTCGTAGCTATTTCAGGCGTGTCTTTAAGGGTGTCGTCTATATGTTGTTTTTCAGACGTTTCGTCTTTATTATCTCCAATTTGCTTTATATCTGTTTCTGCCACTTCCTCCACCTCTGGCTTCTCAGCTTCAGCGTCTTGCCCCGTCAGAGACTTAACGTACTCGCCGTTCAATGCGACAATTTGTATGGCGCATATCTTGTCGGTCAACGCGAAGGTCTGGAGTGCTTGATACACAGAGTTCATCTCTGGCCGGTTGGGTTGGGCGTATGCGCTGCTGTTAGCGAATATCATTATCTGCCTTTTTGAAAAGAAGCCCATGGCTTTCTCGTTCACGTTGACGTATGGTAATGATTGAGCTTCCATTTGGCAATATAGCGCACCAATATTCGGCACGCTTATGAAGTCGAATGGCTTGGCCCAGTCCACTGTGGCATATGCGCCAGCCTCCTGTTGCTTTACATTTTCATATGCCGCTCCGAGCATGTTTTTCCCCGTCCCAAGCAACCGTGCGTACTCGGTCTCGATGGCGCGCATATATTCGGCAGCTTTACCTGTGAAGTGCGCAATCGCCTTGTCCCTGTCCACGATGTTGAATGTGTCGCGAAACGAGGTCAGGTCGCAGCTTACCAGTTCTGCGTCTATTCTCCTGCGCTCGCTTTCGAGCCGCGCCACTTCGGCCTCGAGCATGCGGAACTTCTCCCCCTTCTCTGTCAATACGAGTATCTCCTCGCTTGCCTTAAGAGCGGCGTCACATTCAGCTATTTTCTTGGTCAGGTTTTCGCTTTGCTCCTGAAGTGAGCGTGTCTTGGTGTTCCTTTTCGAGCTTGTGCCGAAAAACCACTCTATTATCCTCTTTATCAGTCCGCGCCCCTCTTTCTCGGCCATTAGCGCAGCGACGTCCGCGTCGCATTTTTTCTTCATAGCCTCGGCTTTCTCCCTCTCGGCCTTCACCCACTGGCAGAAGTCGTCAGACTTTGCGTCGCGCACCAGTTTGCCGTATGTGCGCTTCATGGTCTCGAACGTCTCTTTAGTCTCAGTCTGGCGTCTTTGAGACTCGTTCCGCTTGGCTTTCTCGGCAGCCTCACAGGCCTTCTGGACAGTGTCGAATGTCAGCGGAGCGTCTCCAAGCGGGCAGTCGCCACCCATCAGCGGGGTTATCCGCTCTTTTATCACGGCGTCCACCTTGGCCGTTATGTTGTCGCCGCTCGCCTGCGTGGAGTAGTCCGGCCTCTTATATTTTGGCGCAAGGCTTTCCATTCGTCTCCGCAGCCCGGTGGGGTTCGCGCTGATGTCCAGAGGGTCGTCCGAGGCCATTGGGGTCTCGCTTTCGAGCCGCACGTTCATCAGTGCCCGTTCCATTGCCAAAGACTGCATGCGCTCTACGTCTGGCGCGTAATACATGCACTCCGACTGGCCTATCGAGAACACTGACGTGCCCACGATGCTTGGCAGGGCCGCGGAAACCACAATGCCGCTCGTGGCAGGGTCTGAGGCCAGGAGCATGAAGTCCGCCAGCATGCGCGGCAGGTGGAAGGCGTGGTGCTCCTCGTCAGAGAATGACGCTCCGCCGCGTATGTTGCGCGTCCCCACATACAGTGTGTGTGTCGGGGTGCCTTGCCCGTCAAGTATGTGGGCGAGGGCCTCGTCCGCCGTCATAGTTGTCACGTCGTCAGGGCGTGCTGTGTCGTATCCCAGGACCACGTGCCACACCGTCAGGGCGCCGAAGCCTATTTTCGGGTCGTTTCGCAGGGCTATCAGCCGCTTGAATGACGACTGGTCGAAGTCGTTCTCGCCGTATGGGTTGTCCAAGAAGAAGAGGTTGACGTTGGCCGTGGCGGCGGATACGCCCGCCGTGCTCATGAACTGTGCAATGTGGTTGGCCATGCCTCTCTCAAGGTCCTCGTCCTCTTCCGTGTTGGCGCCGCGAATGTCGAACGCATACCCCTCGCCGTTGCCCAGTATCCGGCTATAAGAGGCCATGACGCCGGCGGCGGGAGTGCGAGGCACGCACTCTTCTACTATTTTTCGCGCTATGTCGTCGGTCTCACGCTTGCCGCTGACCACTATGAATTGTGTACGAGACATGGCTTGACTCTCCTCCCCCTCTTTTATTCTTTACTTCTTGTTTGTTCTCAGGTTTATCTCTTTCTGCACGAGTTCCTCTATGCCCTTGTATAGCGGATTGCCGTTCCTTATGCCGTCTTCCTCTGCAGGGCTCATGTTTGGAATCACGCAGTTGTCGAAATACTTCGTGTTGCCCGTTCCGCGCATGCTGTCCAGTGTATCGCTTACGAACCTTGACCCGTTGGCTGTCACTATCTCTTTTATAGCGTTCTGCACATCCTCGTATAGCTTGCCCGTCTCGAATTGCTTGAAGGCCACGTCGCGTTGCTGGCCAAGGTCGTAGCGGTAGCCTTTAATAGGGTTTCCGAATGTTTTAGACACCATCCAGTATTGATTCGCTTCTTTGTCATAGCGAACTATGGGCTGCCCGTCGGCCGACGCGAAGCAGAATGCTTGCGTCCACATCTCCAGTGAGAGGGCAGGTTTCTCGGTTGGCCAGAGTGAGAAGTTCATCGCCTCGCGCAGTGAGTCCATCCCGGCGTCTATTGAGCATGACAGGCCTGTCGGCTCCTCTATGCGCTCTTTATACTCGTTCTCATACACCCTGAAGTTGTTCACGGCGAAGACTGGCACTGACGATTCCACCACCATGATGTACACGCGGTCCCGTTGTCCCGTCGAGGCGTATTTTGGCCCTGTCGTGCCGTAAGTGAGCGCCGTCGTCACATCCGAGTTTTTCATTATTGTCCCCTCTTGGTTCGGCACGCCCACCAGGACTTGGCGAGAGAGGTTTATCTTCAGGTGTGTCCTGCCTTGGAAGTCAACGGTCCACAAAGGTGTGGCCATGTCTAAGACATATTTTGTGTACCTTATCATGGTGTCACTGTCCATCTCGCCCAGCACGTCCTCTATGCCCTTGCTTAGGGCTGCTGACACTGGGCTCGTACCGCCGGCGAAGCGCATTATCTTGCTGCTCGTCTCGGCGGGCGTCTCTTTCAGCCATTCCGTCAGGTTGCCTGGCTTCGGCAGTGCGCCACTCTCGCAGAAGTCGTTCCACATCTGCTGTGTCACGCCCGGGTTCACCCTGCTCAGGGCGTCTATGTGCAGATATACCTGGAACTTTGACTTGGGTTTGCACGAGTTTTGCAGCTTCACCACCTCGCTGTCGAACGCTCCACCTATCTGCCTTACGGTCTCCACCTTGGCGTCTATCAGCGCCTTATATTGCGCCACGTCTTCCTTCAGCTCGGTGTAGAATCTTGCGGCCAACTTATGCCGCCTCAGGTCCATAATGTCGCGTATGCGCCCGTTCACCACGTCGCTCAGGCTTTCAGCCTCGTCGCTCAGGAAGCGGCCGAATATGCCGTGGCACTCGTCCACCTCTTTGATCCAGTCCGGCGTCTCGCGCAGCTTGTTCTCCAGCTCCTTCCCTTCGCTTGTCATCTCGCACAGGCATGTGTCGCACAGTGCGTCCAGCGCCGTCAGGAAGGCGGCTGCCGTGGCGAGTCCGCCTCCTGCAGGGTCGCAAATTTGTTTTTGGATCTCTCCCTCAAGTTTCTGCTTCGTGTTCGCCAGTTTGTTGGCGAAGTTCGCCTCGGGCGTAGCGTCGCTGCCCGCTATGTTCACGCGGTTCACTATGTCGTCCGCCTCCGTGCCCTTCTCCACCTCGAATGGGCGTATCGTGCCAAGGTCATATATGGCGTCGGTCACGTCATCATGCATATGCCCCCCGTTCTCCCTTATCTTCACGTCCTCGCGGTCCACGAAGTTGTCGCACAGGGCGGAACCCACCTGGTTTGTGTTCACCAGCTTGTTCGCCAGCCGCTCCGCCACGGCGTATGCGGTGGCTATGCCTACGGTGTCGCTGTCATATATCAGTTCTGCCGCGCCAAGAGAGTTTGTCCACGCTTTTTTAGTACTTATAGAGAAAGACTCTTGGTTTGATTCTATGTTGTCTTTCATCTCGTCGGCCGCGGTGCCCATGTCTCCCGAGGGCAGGAAGGCGCATTTGGCCACGCAGTCCAGCAGGTCGTCCAGATTGCTGAATGCGTTGCCTGAACTGCTCACGTTGTTTATGAGATACGCGAACTTGAATGGAGGGTCGCCGGCTATGCTGCCGTCTCCAAACGGGATTGTCTTTTCTTTGCAGTTTTGGAAGATGAAGTCAAGATCGCGTAGTGTGCCGTATGTGTTATAGAACACGTTGAATGAGCCGGTTGGTGTTATTTGCTTGTAGATGTCCGGCATCACCACCCATGGGATGACGTCACACTTCATGCCGCTCTTTTTCTCGGCGTTCTGAATCATCATCAGCACGTCAATGAGCATGCCTGCGCCCGTGCCGCCGCTCATGGAGCAGATCACGTTTATTGTTGTCCTCGACGGTATTCCGGCTGTTTTGCCTTTGCCCAGCTGATACCTTGACTCTGGTGGCAGGGGCGCGCTTATCCTGTTTATTGCCTGATATATGCTCGCCTCTATGTCTATATGGTTATATCTGGCTATGAAGCATCCGCTCGAGCGCACCTGGCCAGCGCCAGTGCTCTTTATTGACGACAATACGCCCACGTTGCCTTTGGGAGGCTTCGGCATCCACGAGAACTCCGACTCCTGGTTACGGTATATGGTCAGCGCGTCCTGCACCGATACGCATTTTATCTCGTTCGCCGCCAGTCGCACGTCGCGGCTCTTTATCTCTTTCACGTCGGTGACCCTACCGCCCTGCACGGTATACGTCACTCCGTTAGCGTCAGCTCCTGACTTAGCCACGGCAATGTTGCCTATGCCGTCTTGTGTGTCTATGGCCAGGAAGCCTATCATGGGCTGGGGAATCTCGCCATATGAGTCTATGAAGTGCCTCTTGATCTTGGCAAGGGTCTTTGCGCCCGTGCCGCCCACGCCCACGTAGAGCGTCTTGTTTATGCTGATAGCCATTTGAGTTGTGTTATTTTTTAAGACAGTTGTATCTTGTTTTTAGTCGAGTTGTCTGTTGCTGTAAGCGGCGTGTCGCTATACGCCATCTTGCTCGCCGACAGCGAGTATCCGCCGCCCGCCACCTTTATCTCTTTGCGTCCTCTGCGCCCTGGTTTTAGCCTCAGCGGGGCTGAGAATGCTGCCGATGTCACGCATATAGTCCGGCCTGTGAAGAACGCCGACAGCCATCCCTGCTTAATCTCCCTGGAGCACAGCACCACTTCTGAGCATCCGCCCATGCGGACTGTCTTTGGCCCGTATATTATCCGGCCGGAGGCGTCGGTCACCACCACGCTCTTGCGCGCCGTGGACCCGAATTTCCGCCTGTGGAGAACTATGCGCGCCATTATGACTACGCCCGCCGCCATGCACAGGGCAGTGAGGAGCCCTTTGGCCAGAGGGTTCATACCCTTGTTGAAGTTTATCGTCCATTGCATCAGCCGCGCCCCGTCTGTGGCCTCCGTGTCGTTCACGCAGGCTATGCCGTGAGGGCGTATCACCAGGTAGCCCTGGTGCTTGCCGTCTTCGGCCTCGGGCATGAAGCGGAAGCTGACCTCCGCCTCTCTCGTCTTCTCTCCGCCCACCGGGGCCACCTCTATCACGTTGCCTCTTGCGCGCCGACCGTCAATGATGACTTCCAGCTGGCTCTCCGGCACCGGCTTGCCGTCATTGTCTGTCACGGCCAGGCTCACCGAGGCTTCTTTTCTCATAGCGTCGTCGTTGAACTCTATGCTCAGCTTTTTGGTGAAGCCCGCGGTGTCGGCGTCCGACCATAGGAAGCCGTCGTGCCAGCTCGTCGTGCCGAGTGTCACTTGCTCTATTCCGTCATCTTCGGCGCACGACATGGTCGCCATGGTCGCCATTGCCACGGCCAGGGGGCGTATGAATTTTGTTATCATATTGTTATGCAGGGGGGCGTCAGTCCTTGAACGCTATTTTAACCGTGGGGTAGGGCTTGTTTATGCAGCGCACCTCGATTGCTTTGCTCAGCAGGAACGTGAAGCGCGGCAGTCCGTGGGCGTCAGCAGTGATGTGCCAGGTGTGATCCTCGGGCGTGTCCTCTCTTAGCCTGCTCGCGTACACTCGTATGGCTCTGCCGCCGTCTGGTGTCGATATGGTCTCTTGGCGGGCTATGCTGAAGTGCTCGTCGTCCGACCGCAGCTTTATCTTCGCGCCGCCCGGCTCGCCTTCCATGGCTATGTCCACGTGGTCGCCGTCTCGCACGGAGTATATCGTCGTGTGCCTCAGTTTCACTTGGCGTATGTTCACGTCGGCCGTGGCCACCGTCCATAGCTGGGCGTCTTGGCGCTCCACTTCGCTCTCCACGTCTTTTGCTGCGGCTTCATCTGTCAGCATGACGTAGAATCCGTAGCTCTCCGGACCCGTGTGGCTGTCCCATCCGCCTATGGCGTCGCGCAGCTTGCCGCGCGTCTTTGAGTAGTTTGCGCCGTCCGTCATCAGGTAGAAGTATGTCTCGCCCTTTCGCCCGCCGTAGTTGCGGTAAAAGTCGTCAAACGGTACGTATATCTCCGTGTGGCAGTCGTTCTCAAGCTTCAGGTTGTCTATGAAGTCGCACAGCGATTTCTTACCCTCGGTGGTGGCTTTCTCTTTGCGCCGCTCCAGGGGGTGGGAGCTGTCGGTCCACGCCACCACCTCCATTGTCGTGGTCTCGTCACCAACGTTTCTTATCGCGCGCTTCAGGTTGCCCGTCACTTCGTCCCATATCGGCTCCATTGAGCCTGTCACGTCAAGGTAATAGGCTCGGGCTTCGCTGTGTTGCGCTGCGGCCTCCGCTGTGTTCGCTATAGCAAGCAGTGCTGTGAACCATGCGCTTAGCCGCGCCATCATGGCCTGGCCATGGTGGGTGTCGCACGTGCATTTTGCCTGTGTCATTGGCTTGGAGGTTTGTTGGTATATAGCTTTTCACAAATATCAACAAAAAAAACACTATCCAAATTTTTGCCATTTGAACTAATGCGACCCGTCCGACGGTGCCTGAAAAAAACGCCGAGGCGCGGGCCGGCAACTCCTGCCGGTCCGCGCCTCGGCGCTCCTTGTGTTTTTCCCGCCTACTCGCCCAGTATGGCGGATATTATATTCTCGCAGGCGGTCCGCCCGCCGGGAGGGGTCAGCTGCTCGGCGTAGAAGCGTTCGCGCTCCGTCCTCATCGGGTCCGACCCGCGTGCCACCACTTCCTCCAAGAATTTCTCCACGTCGTCCGCCGTGCGGGCTTTGTAGTGCAGGTCATACGCCTGCCGACCGAAGTCTGAGAGGGCCTCGCCGTGCCTACCTTCTTTCACCAGGTAGAGGGCGGGCTTGCGGGTGTAGTGGTATTCTACGATGAACGAGCTGCAGTCGTGAATCAAGGCGTCCGACTTCATGAAGAGGGCGTTGTATTTCCCCTCCTCCATCTGGCAGTTTGGCAGTTCCGCCCACTTCGAGTAATACTCATCCGTCCTTTCACGTCCCCAAGCCTTTTCCAGTTTCGGGCGCAGAAGAGGGTGGGGCTTGAACGCGAACTGCATTGTGTCGGCGTGCTGTTCGGCTATTTTTAGCATGTCCTCACCCATCTCCATGAAGGTCGAGAAGTTCAGACCCCCGTCGTCTTCTATGCTGTGGTGGGGGGCGTATATCACCCGCTTCTTGACTGTCGGCTGCGGCTTCCATGGGTCGGCTTCGCCCTCCGCGCCGGCCATCAGCTCGTCTTGCACGGGCAGGCCGGTCACCACCGAGTTCCGCGCCCCGTTGTCCATTATTTTCGCGGCGCCGTCCACGCACGTCTGGTTTTCGTAGAACACCATCCATGCCTCGTTCAGGAATGGCAGGTTCAGCCCCCACTTCGTCTCTGTTGTGTGGAACGCATAGTCAATGTAGCACGTCAACGTTTCCGCGTTGCGCCAATAGGCGTAGCCGCCCCTCTCGGTGAAAATGGCGTACGGCTTCTGGTAGAACGCTATGTCGGCGTTTATCTTGTCACCTGCGGCCATGTCGCGGAACTTGTAACCTTTGGCGGTCAGGTATTGCCGCAGGGCGCGCGTGTCCGCCTCGTCCAGCGACGGCGGTATCGATATCGACGGGCGGAAGCGCGGGTGGGCCGCCATGGCCTCATACAGCTTCTCCGTCTTCCATGCCGAGAGGCTGTTTATCAGGAAATCGACGCTTATGGAGTCTCTGCCGCGCATAGCCCTCTCAAGGGCGACCTCGTCGTGCGAGCGTCTGTATGCGCTGTGCAGCACGGATTTCTCCGCCAGGCGAGTTAGCTTGTTGTCAAGTATCTTGCCCCAGATGCTCATACGCTCTCTCTCAGCACCTTTATTGTCCTGCCTATGGCGTCGCGCATCTCATATCTCGGCGCGAAGCCCCTGGCCTCCAGTTTGCTCCCGTCCATGATGGCAACGGTGGCTTTGCTGTATCCCGCCGCCTCGGCTTCCGACGGGATGTCGAACACGACCCTCCTGCCGCATATCTCAGCGCACGCCTCGGCGAAGTCCCTGAGCCTCACGTTGGTCTTGCGACTGCAGACGTTATAGGCCTCGCCGTCCTCGCCGTTAAGCATTATGTGCAACATGGCGGCGGCCGCGTCGGCCGAGTATGTGTATGAGTACAGCTGCTCGCCGTTGCTTTTCATCACGATGTCTTCGCCCGCCAGGGCCTTGAGGATGAATTGCGACGAGGCTTTCGTGTCGCTCGCCAACATCGTAGGCCCGAAGATGCGGCTCAGGCGGGCTATGCGAACCCTCACGCCGTACTCCTTGGCGTATGACTGGCACATGGCTTCGCATGAGCGTTTCGACTCGTTGTAGCATGACCGGGCCGTGCCCAGGCTCAGCTGGCCGGTGTAGTCCTCTGTGAACGTGTCGTTGCCGCGGGCGTTGCCGTATATCTCGACGCTCGAGGGGTAGATCACCATGGCGCCCGTGGCGCGCGACTTCTCCAGCGCCCACTTCGCGCCCATTATGTTGGTCATCATGGTCTCCACGGGGTGCTCCGAGTAGGCCAACGGGTGCGTGTTGCTCGCCAGGGGTATTATGTAGTCGGGCCTCAGTCCGTCTGGCAGCGGGGCCGTCGCGTCTTGCTCCACGATGTCAAACGCCGGGTCGCCCAGGTGGTCGTCAAGCCGTCCGCCGAGCCGCCCCGCGTTGCGCACCACGGCTGTCACGCGGCATCCCGCCTCTAACAGGGTGTCGGTCAGAGTCACGCCCATCAGGCCGCCGGCGCCGGTGATCACGACGTGGCTACCTTTCAAGGCCCCGCCGCCCGCCACGCCCGCTGCGTAGGCTATGTCGTCGGCATATTCGGCGCAATGCTTTGCTATCTTGAATGTTCTCATACTTTTTCCGTGCTGTCTGCGGCTATTTCAGCCACTTGTCTTCTCCTTTTGTCAAGTAGCCCTTAAAGAGTTCCAGGTCGTCTTTTGTGGTGAGCTTTATGTTCTTGTCGCTGCCCGAGGCGAAGTGCAGGCGCACACCGAGCTGGACCATCATTGTGTTGGTGTAGTTCGAGCCGCCCGTCCCCACGCCTTTCGCAAACGCCTCGCGGTACTTGTCGCGCACGAGGTCGTAGCGGTACGCCTGGGGCGTGCTGACCCTCCGGAGCGTCTCGCGCGGTATGTACCGGGTCGTCGTCGTCTTGTCGTTCTCGTCCACTATGAAAATCTGCTCGTTATATGGCATTGACGTCACGGCGTTGCCGTGCTCTTTTGCCTTCTCTATCACGTCCGTCAGCACGGCGGAGTCCACCAGGGGGCGTATCCCGTCGTGGATTATGACGATGTCGCCGTCGCTGCATTTGTCCGAGAGGCTCTCCACGCCGTTACGTATGCTCTCCTGGGCCGACGAGCCGCCACGCACGATGTCGCGCAGCTTCGTTATGTTGAACTGGTTGGCGTAGGCTCTCACCATCTTCTCCCAGCCATCTATGCACACCACAACTATGGCGTCCACCTCCGCCTGCCTCTCGAAGCTTTCGAGCGTGTAGATCAAGACGGGTTTGTCGAATACATTCAGGAACTGCTTGGGAATGTCTTGACCCATCCTGTTGCCCGAGCCCCCGGCTACTATTAATGCTACGTTCATCTTCTCGTTTTTTATGTTCTTTTTATGCCGAGCTCTGTTTTTTTACTTTTCTCGTCTAAATATCTTTTTTAGGTAAGGCGTTATAACGCTCTCATATATATCGTCTTTCGTTATGTGCAACACTGTGGCGTAAAGGGCCGTCGCTACTGTTCCGCCCGCCACTATGCAGATGATTGGGGGGAGCGTCGCCATCTCGCTGAGCGCGTAGGCGGGGGCGCAGCACAGGGCCGAGATGAGCAGGTATGGCATGAAGTCACGGCTCTGCGTCCGGTAGCCCAGCCCGTATATCCTGCCCGTGCTCCACGTGTTTATCAAGACTGCCACTTGGGCGTAAGCCACTCTCGACAGGCATATAGCCATCACACCGAAGGGGACCGACGCCGCCAGCATGGACAGCGAGATGAGTTTCTTGGCCACCTCCAGACGCAGGAAGAGGCCGGTCCGGCCGTTTATCTGCAAGAGGTTCATGTTTATCTGGTTTATGTGGTCGAACATGACGGCGAAGGCGTACACCTGCAGGTAGGCCACAGCCCCGGCCCATTTGTCCGTCAGGAGTAGCTCGACCGTCGGCTTGGCCAGCGACACGAGGAGCATCGTCATGAACATTATGCCGAGCGACGAGCCCCTCACGTACTTCCGGTACGCGCCGATAAGCGCGAGCCTGTCGTCTTGCAGACGGGCCAGGATGGGGAATGTCACGCGCTGGAGGACGCTTGTGACCTGGTAGCTGGGCAACGTGGCGAACTGTTGGCCGCGTGTGTAGTTACCAAGGGCCGCCGCCGTGTGCCATTTGCCTATCACCAGTGTGGTCAGCTGGCCGTGGATGGTGTTTATTATCGATGCGGCCAAGAGTTTGCTCCCATAGCCGAACAGGGTGTTGAATGACTTGAATGAGAACTTTAACTGAGGTTGCCAATGCGCAGTGTACCACAATATTGATGTGTTGATGACCGATTTGACCACAGCCTGCCAGGCCAACGCCCACACCCCCATGCCCGAGTAGGCCAGCCATACGCCCAGCAGACCCGACGCCAGGGCGGCAGACGCCGAAGCCTTGGCTTGGCTCTTGAAGTCGACTGCTATGGTCAGGCGAGCTGTTTGGACCACTCCCAGCGAGTTTATCAGCAGCGTCAGAGCCATCACTTTCGTCAGCTCCCTCAGCTCCGGGGAGTCAAAGAACTCCGCTATCGCGCCCGCTGAGGCGTAAAGGGCCGCATAGCACCCCAGGCCCACCGCCACGTTGAAGTAGAACGCCGTCGAGAAGTCGGTCTCGTCACGGTTTTTCTTGCGTATCAGCGCTTTCGAGAAGCCGCTGTCCACTATGTTCTCCGACACTGCTATGAAGATGGCCAGCATGCCCACCAGGCCGTAGTCCGACGGGGTCAGCAGACGGGCCAGGATGAAGCCGAGCGCGAACTGTATGCCCTGTGTGGCTATACGCTCCGCAAGGCTCCATTTCACGCCATGCGCCGTGTCTTCCTTTATGCTGCCCACTAACGCCAGTAGAACTTATGGCCCGAGTGGCACGGCTTGCGCTTGTCTTCGGGCGGCAGCTGCATATAGTCGCCGTAATAGATGCGCAGCAGCTCGTCGTAGCCCTTCATGCTTTTCAGCCTGTGACCCTCAAAGTCGATGTCTATGCAAGTGTCAAACACCCACGCTGGTATGTGCTCTTTGTCCGAGTTGGCTATCGAACTCACTCCGCCCAGATGGCTGCTCCCCTCAGGGCACATGTTTTTTATGAATTCGTCAGCGTCTGCCACTATGTCCAGCAGGCTCTCGCGCGGCTCCGTCAGTTTCGCCCACGCCAATTTTAGCCAGCTGCCGGGGTGGCGCAGGCTGTAGTCGGTAAATTTGCCCATGGCGAACCGCTTCTTGTGCGTACGCCAGTACATGCGCTTTATTTTGGCGTTCTCGCGGTCGAAATCGGACCTCTCGTCGGGAACCTTGTCAAACGGGATGATGTCCACCCACATGCCTATGTCGTCTGTCGTCGCCATAGGCCGCCACGGGATCGACAGTGTCCGCGCCTTGTCAAACACTCGGCCGTAGAACATGTAGCTGTTGCCAAGTAGAGGGGCTGCGCACGTGTATTTCTCGCTCCTGAATGTGCTGAAGAATCGCTCAAAGTCTTCCCGCGGCATGGCTATGTCTATGTCGTCGTCCCACGGGATGAATCCTTTGTGGCGCACCGCACCGAGAAGGGTGCCTCCCGTCAGGCTGTATTTTATGCCGTTCTTTTCGCAAAAGTCATGTATGTCAAGCAATATGCCCAGACTGACACTTTGCAAATCTTTTAGTGTTAACTCCTTACCAGTCATGCTTTCGCTTCATTATCTCAAGGGTCTCTTTAAGACCGCTACGTAGGGTGTGCTCAGGCTTCCATCCTAACCTGCGGAGCTTCGACGTGTCAAACACGGCGCGGCTTATCACTGAATATCCGCTCTTCTCAGCATCCGAGGGGATGTCTGTCACCTCCGTTGCTTGCGTCGCCTGAATGTCAGCTTGTTACCTGTTTTGCCTAAAGTGTTTTTGCGAGTTATGCTACGCTCACGAGCTCTATCTCGAATATTAATGTCGACCCTCCTGGTATGCCGGGCTGTGAGTAGTTGCCGTAGCCTGCCTCGGCCGCGACGTACACTTCCCACTTGTCCCCGGGTCGCATATTCACCAGTGCCGTTTGCCAGCCGTCTATCAGGTCTCTCACGCGGAAAGCCGGGGCGACGGCCTCCGCCTCGCTCCGGCTTGTGTCGAACGTCTTGCCGTCTATTGTCCGGCCTGTGTAATGGGCTGTCACCACACTGCCCGGTGTCGGGTTCGGGCCTGCCGCGTCACCTTGCTCTATCACTTTGGCGTACACGCCAGGACCCAATTTCTTCACCCCCTCCTCCTTGGCTTTGGCGGCCAGCCAAGCATGGTTGGCCTTTATATACTCTTTTCTTGTCATATCTTTTTTCACCCGCGTTTCATCACGCGCCATACCGTGACCGCGATAACCGTCATGGCGACGGCCAGCGCAATCAGTGTCCTGATGATAAGGCTGGTGGTCAGTCTGGTCATATTGCTCTCGGCCACGGCGCTCACCAAGGCCCAGCCGGGCGTGCCGCCTATGGGTTGGCAGGTCGCGAAATACCGACGCCCGTCTTCCATCGTCACGTAGCCCGATGTCCGCTCGCGCCTCTTGATGCCCTCTGACAGCGCGTCCATACCCTCGCAGTCTTTTGCCGCGTCGCTCAGACGGTACTCCAGCAGCATCTCCTTGTCGGCGCAGCCGATGACGTACGTGCGCTCGTCAACCACCCACAGCAGGCGGTCATTGCCTTTGTTGCCCTCCGACACCATGCCTGAGAGTATGTCAAGGCTTATGTTCGATGCCAAGCAGCCTTTTGCGCTCTCCCCCTCCGCGTGTATCGGCACGGCAAGGGTGTATTTCTTCTGGTTCGTCAGGCGGCTGTAGTCCGGGCTCGTCATTGAGAACCGCGAGCCCTCCTCCATTATGTCGCGGAAGTATTTACGGTCGCTCAGGTTGCGGTTCTCCACCTTGCCGCGCCCGGCAAAGTAGTAGTCACCGTTCGGCTCTATCACAATCAGGTTTGTCAGACGCTCAGCGGCGCTGCCCGCAACCTCGCTCAGGTAACCGCTCATCGAGTCCCAATTCATGCTCTGCACGTCCGGGTGACGGGCCACCCACGTCAGCTCGTCGCGTATGCTCTTCAGGCTTGCCGAGATCTCCTTCGCCGACAGTTCGCACATCTCGCTCTGGTGCCCCTCGGTCTCAGCCTTCAGCTCGGTCTCAACCGCACGGTAGTTCGCAACGCCCGCGCACAAGATCGTAACGGCGGTGGTCGGCAAGACTATGGTCAATATTTTTGCGCTCTTTTCCATATTGTGGCCTTTCGTTTGCAGGTCGCGCGCGGTTCGCCGCCACCTGCTTAGCAAATATAGCTCCTTTCTTTGCAATTAACGCCTGTTGAGGACTTTTGCCACGTTTTTTTCTGTGCGCTGTTCGGCTCGGATGCCGATGGTTTCTATCCTGCTTTTCACACGATTACGCCAAGGCTGCTCTCATACCGCCCCGCGGGTGGTGCCGGACCTTTCCTGTGTCAAACGACAACAGCCAAGTATCAGATCTCTCCAATACTTGGCTGCCATCTCGTACCCTGACCCGGGATCGAACCGGGACGGATCGCTCCATTGGTGTTTGAGACCAACGCGTCTACCAATTCCGCCATCAGGGCCTTTCGAGTTGCGAAATTAGTCAAATTTCCCGACTCTCCAAATATTATTTATCACTCCTCAGGGTCCTTCTCCGATTGGAGTTTTTCACGGGACTTACTGCCGTGGGCAAGGCGGTAGTCGCCGGGTGTCACGCCCTCATATGTGAAGAATGCCCTGCGGAATGTTATCAGACTGTTGAAGCCCGACATCGAGGCTATAACGTCCAGCTTGTTCTCTGTCTCCCTGAGCAGCTTTTTCGCATGCTCCGTACGACGACGGTTCACGTAGTCGTAAAATGTCGTCTCCAGCTTGTTATTCAGGTACCGGCTCAAGTATGTGCGGTTCGTGCCGAGACGTTTGCTTAAGACGGATATGTTCAGATCCTTTTCCAGATACAACCGCTCTTTGTCGAAGAGCCGTTTGAAGTCGCTCTCGAAACTGTACACGCCGTCATTTTTCTCTCTCATATCAGTCGTTTCTTTATTATTTGTGGTCTCAGGCTCCACGTCCGCCACCTCCTGCCTGTATACGCAAAAGGCGAGGGCGAAAAACACCGCGCTTATGGCCACGTTGTACACTATGTCTACTATCGGCGAGTCTATCACGCTCGCCATCACCCATGTCATCAGGATGCCCAGGCAGCAGCACACTATCCCCCGCAGCCACCGCAAGTCCACCCCTTCCGTGTCGCTCAGGCTCTCGCGCAGCATCCGGTCATACCGCCTGACGGCCAAGACCGTGTATATCAAGGCTGCGACGCCGTACGCTGCGGCGAGAACCATCCCTGTCACGTACACGGCGTGGCTCCACGTCAGTACATAAGCCGCAATCAATGCGAAGAATGGAGCCGCGTTCACGGCGAGCAATCTTATGCCGCTGTGGCCGGGGTGCGTCAGCTCATACATCAATAACGCGCCGAATGGGAACACCGTCGTCTGGTATATGTTCACCGTCTCCGTCTCGTGAGGACCCAGCACGTCTATAACGAAATACTGTATGAAGAGCAAGACGTTCATTATGCTCAGGTGGGCGAAAAACACCACGCCCGCCCTGTGGAGGACGGCCTTGTTTCGCCTCGCGGCAAGCAGGGTCATGCTGACAAGCGGTATGCAGAAGTTTATGCCAGCGGCGAAGTCCTTTATCGACTCCACTGATGCGATGGTTGTCATCTTTGGTCTCTAATCCGTTTCTGTCTCTCCGCTGGTCTTGTCACAGGGGCGGGTGCGCCTCGCCTACTCATTATGCCGGCTCGCTGTTTGCGCTGTCGCGGTGCAATACTTTGTCCGGTCGAGGTTGAGTCTTAGGTTGCCAACTGGCTTTGTCGCCATTATTCGCTACCTTATGTGAAGCTTAAGATGTCTATGCCTGCGGCCCTGAATGCGGACATTCTCCGTTTATTACGAAATTGAACGCATTTGGTTCCACCCCGGCCCGAGACGAGCCGTCCGACTTCTTGTCGTTCAATAATGTCGTCCGGTGACAGGTTCATCAGCAGGCCCCTGCCTTATGCTATTATGCTATCGGTGCGATACTGTGAGGCTCCATGTGCGCTTTGTCTCAGTCCGTCTCGCCTTCTTTGCGCCCGCGGCCGCTTATCTGGCTCGAGGTTGTCATTGCGCGCTCTGCGAGTGCCAATGCGTACTTGTTCTTCAGGTTGTCATTGCCCATATCTCGTCGTTTTTGTCAGTAAGTCAATTTTTTTATTACAAAGAGAACCGAAATCCGCGTCTTTCCCCGCATCTTGCCGCTGTCTTGTTATTTCAAAGCGTACAAAATCGCACTTTTTTACGTTTTGATTTATGGCTATCGCTTCTCTCGTTATGTGTTTATTAACATTTGAGTGGTCTTTCTCTCTCTTATGTTGCCGAGCGCAATCTCCATTTTCCTCTTTTCCACTCTTCGGCCTGCTAATTGCTTATACGCACCTTTTTCTCGTACGCTGTGCTCCCCACTCTTCCGTTGACCTCTTTTCTTTTCCCCATCCTTATCGATTTCGTGCCGCCCGCTCCGTCTCTTCTACTCCATCTTTTTTCCCGATAGTTCTTCTTTCCCATTGCTTTCCGCCCCCCACCAAAAAATAATAAAGCTTATATGAACAGTTTTCCCCGTTAATCTTTTTCCCTTTCGTCTGTTTTCCTGTGTCTCCCTTTCCTGTCTCGTCTTCTTCTCTTGTTTCCTTTTTTAGCCCGTCCCTTTTCATCTTTGGTCTTACCCCCTCTTTGCTCAAGTCCTCATCTCGCCCGCTCTCATCTTTTTCCCCCTTTTCCCCCTCTCTTTCTCCGCGCCCTTACGTTTTTTATCTGTCGCCCGGCCATTCTTTGCTTTCCCGGCTTCTCGTCCCCGCTTTGTGCTTTTTGCTCGTTTGTGTTTATTGGTCTCTTGTCGAGTTTCCGGTCCGCCCGGTCCATATTTCCCTCTGTCTCCCGCCTGTTTCCTCCATTTGTTTTCATCCGTAACGCACGTTTCCCGTTCCTCTGTCTTGTCACCCTTCTTGCCCGGCAATCGCGTCTTGCCGCGCCGGTCGTCCTCCTCCCTTTTGGTATAAAAAAGTCATCCCCCCTCGGATGTTTTCCGAGGGGGGATGACCGCTTTCTATAATTAGCCTGTTGAAGCCTAATCTTTCAGCTTGGCCTTGAGGAACTCGCGGTTCAGGCGGGCGATGTTGGCTATCGAGACACCCTTCGGGCACTCAGCCTCGCATGCGCCGGTGTTGGTGCAGTTGCCGAAGCCGAGCTCGTCCATCTTGGCCACCATGGCCTTTGCGCGGCGGGCGGCCTCCACCTGACCCTGAGGAAGGAGGGCGAACTGGCTCACCTTTGCCGAGACGAAGAGCATCGCCGAGCCGTTCTTGCAGGCTGCTGCGCATGCGCCGCAACCGATGCACTGGGCAGCGTCCATCGCCTTGTCAGCGTTCTCTTTCGAGATGGGAAGGGCGTTGGCGTCCTGTGCCGCGCCGCAACGGATTGACGTGTAGCCGCCGGCCTGCATGATCTTGTCGTATGCGGAGCGGTCCACCATAAGGTCGCGGATCACGGGGAAGCCTGCTGAGCGCCACGGCTCTATCGTGATGGTGTCGCCGTCCTTGAACGTGCGCATGTGAAGCTGGCAGGTCGTCGTCTTGGCGTTCACGCCGTGAGGGTGGCCGTTGATGTAGAGCGAGCACATGCCGCAGATGCCCTCGCGGCAGTCATGGTCGAAAACAACGGGCTCCTCGTGCTTTGCCACGAGCTTCTCGTTGAGGGTGTCGAGCATCTCCAGGAATGACATGTTGACCGAGATGCCGGGCATGTCATAAGTCTCGAAGTGGCCCTTCTCCTTAGGTCCTCTCTGACGCCAGACCTTAAGCGTTATATTGATTGTCTTATCCATGAAAGTCGAATACTGTTACCGGGTTAGTTCTTATAGTTGCGGGTCTTGCGCTCGGTCTCCTCGTATATGAGGTCCTCCTTCAGCATCTCGGGATCCTGATCCTCGCCCATGTAGTGCCAGCAGGCTGCGTAGCTGAACTGGTCGTCGTGGCGCAGAGCCTCGCCGTCCTCCGTCTGGTGCTCCTCGCGGAAGTGGCCGCCGCAGCTCTCCTCGCGGTTCAGGGCGTCGATGGCTATCAGGTAACCGATGTCGATGAAGTCTGAGAGGCGCAACGCCTTCTCAAGCTCTGTGTTCAGGTCGTCGGCCTTGCCCGGTACGTATACGTTGGTCCAGAATTCTTTCTTGATGTCCTTGAGCATGCCGAGTGCCTTCGTCAGGCCTTCCTTCGTCCTGCCCATGCCCACGTACTCCCACATGATGTGGCCAAGCTTCTTGTGGATGGTGTCGACGCTCTCCTTGCCCTGGATGGCCATGATCTTGTCTATCTTCTCGCGTACGCCCTTCTCTGCCTCGTCAAACTCGGGAGCGGTCGTCGGGATGCGCGGAACCTGGATCTGGTCAGCAAGGTAGTTCTGGATCGTGTACGGCAGAACGAAGTAGCCGTCAGCCAGACCCTGCATCAGCGCCGACGCGCCGAGGCGGTTGGCTCCGTGATCCGAGAAGTTGGCCTCGCCGAGGCAGAACAGGCCGGGGATCGACGTCTGGAGCTCATAGTCTACCCAGATGCCGCCCATGGTGTAGTGGATGGCGGGGAAGATCATCATCGGGGTCTTATACGGATCCTGTGCCATGATCTTCTCATACATCTCGAACAGGTTGCCATAACGCTCCCTCACGCGGTCCTCGCCAAGGCGCTGGATGGCGTACTTGAAGTCGAGGAACACGGCAAGTCCGGTCTCGTTCACGCCGAAGCCGGCGTCGCAACGCTCCTTGGCGGCGCGGCTGGCCACGTCGCGAGGCACGAGGTTGCCGAACGCCGGGTAGCGGCGCTCCAGGTAGAAGTCCCTGTCCTCGTCGGGTATGTCATTGGCGGTCTTCTTGCCTGCGCGGATGGCCTCCGCGTCCTCCTTCTTCTTCGGTACCCAGATGCGGCCGTCGTTGCGGAGAGACTCCGACATGAGGGTCAGCTTCGACTGGATGTCGCCGTGGACGGGGATGCACGTCGGGTGAATCTGGCAGTAGCACGGGTTTGCGAAGTACGCGCCCTTGCGGTAGATCTGCATGGCGGCGGAGCCGTTCGAGCCCATCGCGTTGGTCGAGAGGAAGTAGGTGTTGCCGTAGCCGCCGGTGGCTATCACGACTGCGTGGCCGAAGTAACGCTCTATCTCGCCGGTGATGAGGTTGCGAACGATGATGCCCCTCGCGCGGCCGTCTATGATGACGACGTCAAGCATCTCGCGGCGGGCGAACATCTTCACCGTGCCGTTCTTGATCTCCTTCGAGAGTGATGAGTACGCGCCGAGCAGGAGCTGCTGACCGGTCTGGCCGCGGGCGTAGAACGTGCGGCTTACCTGGGCGCCGCCGAATGAGCGGTTGGCGAGAAGGCCGCCGTACTCGCGTGCGAAGGGGACGCCCTGGGCCACGCACTGGTCTATGATGTTGTTAGACACCTCGGCGAGGCGGTATACGTTTGCCTCGCGGGCGCGGTAGTCGCCGCCCTTTATCGTGTCGTAGAAGAGGCGGTATACTGAGTCACCGTCGTTCTGGTAGTTCTTGGCCGCGTTGATGCCGCCCTGAGCCGCGATGGAGTGCGCGCGGCGGGGGCTGTCCTGGATGCAGAAGTTCAAGACGTTGAAGCCCATCTCGCCAAGTGTCGATGCGGCCGAGGCACCGGCAAGGCCCGTGCCGACAACGATGATGTCGAGTTTGCGCTTGTTCGCGGGGTTCACCAGTTTCTGGTGGGCCTTATAGTTTGTCCACTTCTGGGCCAACGGGCCCTGAGGGATCTTGGAATCTATAGTGTTTGCCATGCTATTCTTATGGAATATATTCGAATGGTTGTATTGTCTTTGAGCCCCGCAGGTCTTCGCATGCACGCGGCGCGCTAACGCGGGTCTCCTAACTGTTTACTACATGCAGGGTGCTGCGCATCCGCCGCCAATGGGCATTGTGGCGTACCTGTCAATGAGCGGGAATACGCCAAGGGCGAAGCCGATTATTACGATGGCGAAGCCTACGCAGACTATCGTGGTGTACCACATAGCGACGCTCTTCCACCTTGAGAGCCAGATCTCGTTGTTCCAGCCGAGGGTCTGGAGCATGCTCCAGAAACCATGGGTCAAGTGGAACCAGATGGCGCCTATCCAGACGATGTAGGCGACGGCTACGGGCCACTGACCAAAGTAGTAAGCGATGAAGCTTACACCATTGGTGGGCTCATACAAGTAGTGGCAGCCCGTCAGCTCGGCAAGCATCATGTGGCTCCAGAACTGGTAGAGGTGCAGGCCGATGCCAAGCAGGACGATGATGCCCAGCACAAGCATGTTCTGGCTTGACCACTCCACGCCTTTAGGCGCGTCAACCACGGCGTAGCGGTCGTTGCCTCTCGCGCGGCGGTTCT
This sequence comes from Bacteroidales bacterium, assembly GCA_004552385.1. Lineage (GTDB taxonomy): Bacteria > Bacteroidota > Bacteroidia > Bacteroidales > Marinilabiliaceae > W3P20-009. The sequence continues at coordinate 22,711 of SFOL01000018.1, forward strand.
GAACGGTGAGGATGAACGCGTAAACAATGTGCACCAGGAAGCCTAACGCCAACACGGCGGTGCCGGCCAAGGCGTACCAGTTCGTGCCGAGGAACTCGCAGACGGCGTTATACGACGCGCCTGAGAATGCGGCCACAAGGTTCATGCTCATGTGGAAAAGAAGGAAGAGCACGAGCAGCATGCCCGATACGCTCATTATCAACTTCTTCCCAATGGACGATTGGAAGATACAGCTCATAAATGATTGTTTGTAATTATGTGAATTTTATAGGTTTGCTGTGCGTTACCTTCGAAAGGAGGCCGTGCGGACGCACACGCCGCACCTTTCTCATTACAAAAATAAGCTATGCCGCCGAAAGGAGGACTTTGATTAAAGATATATTTCTCTATTTAAAGTCGGTCAAATTAGAAGAGCACCATGCGCCGCCCTGGTCTCTCTCTCCGCCGCGTCTCCGCTCATGCCGTCGTTCACCTCTCCCAGCTGCTTTTCTCCGTCCTCCTGCGCGCTTTGGCGTTTTCATGCGTCCACAGGCTTCGCGCGTGAGCCTTCCCTTTCTCTCTTCGCGTTTCTCCGCTCCCGCCCTCAGTTCCTTTCTTTCCCAGACGACAGGATCCCGCCCCTCGTCCCATGGCCCTTCGTCGTGGTGCGAAACGCCTCCATGCCCATCTTTTAGCAACGCGCGTCTTTGCCATGGTTTCATCGCTTGTCTGTTGAACGTTTCTGCTCTTGTCAAAATTTCAATTCCTTCCCACTTTTGTAGAGTGTTGTGCCTCACCGGGTTAACAAGGGTTCCGGCTCTGTATTTTGTATGTGCGCCAAAAATATTTTGATTTTTATTTTGGAAATTGTTTGGTGTTTCAAAAAACCGTCTTACCTTTGCATTGTCAACGAGACGACAAGAAGACGGTCTCTATCGGCAATTCTCTTCTCTTCTGTCTGACGGATACAGCTGGCCTACAGGCGGATATGGTACCAAGAGCGGAGTTTGTCTTTATACCCACACTCGTTGTCCTTTTGACAAAACCAATTTATTCAAACACAATGTGGGGCGATGTGCTTTTAGCATTTCCCTCGTTTCTCAAACACATCAAATGAAATGGCAACTTATAAGCAAGGTGTTCTCGGTCCGTTCAGTGGTAAAGTCGGAACTGTTGTTGGAAGTTCTTGGCGCGGTATTGCATATATCCGCTCACTGGCTACGAAGGTTGGAAATCCGCGTACGGCGGGGCAGGTCGCGGCGCGATCTAAGCTTGCCCTCGTCGCGAGGACTCTCAAGAATTTCGCGTCTGTCATCAAGGCCGGATTTGTCAATACGGGATCTGTGAGCCCCTGGTCGGCGGCCATCAAGGCCAATCTCCTCCACGTTAAGGATTCCGGCTCCGGACTTGCGCTCGACATGAAGTCGCTCGTGCTATCCGACGGCTCTGACGAGTTTTCGCTCACGCCTGTCAAGACCGCGGCCAGCGTCGATTTCTCATGGAAGGCGCCGCGTGTGGCGGATCTGTTCTACGGCGGCAAGCTCTACGCCGCGGCTTTCAACGCCGCCAACGCCAAGGCGATGGTTTTCGTGGCCGATCTCTCCGCCTCTTCGGCGTCCATGAGCCTCTCTTCCATCCTCTCGGGAGAGGATGACGATGTCAACGTCTATTATTTCGTGGCTTCGCCTACGGCCAGCACCCCGACCACCTGCGTCGGAGATTAGAGGTCTCATGTCTGACTCCCGCGGGGTGGCGCGGCTGGCTTTCAAACGCGCTGCCCCGCTCTTTTCTGCACCAATTCAATTCACACCATGGCCTTGGCCCCGCCCAAGGCCGCTTTTTATCACTTCAAGATATGCTAAGATTTAAGCTCTACCGTAAGGATAATACCGCCGATTTCTGCCACGGCCGCCTCTATGTCGCCGTCTCCGACGACTGTCAGCCATCCGATGGCTTCGACCCTTCGCTCGGCGAGTGTCTCGTTTGCGACACCATAGAGCCGCCCGTGCGACCTGCCGCGGCTTTTGTCAGGGGCAAGACGGCAGTCCCGGCGGGAACCTACGACCTCGCCCTGACACGCAGCCCGAAGTTCGGCCGTGCGCTGCCAATCCTCATTGACGTGCCGGGCATGACGGGCGTCCGAATCCACCGCGGCAACACCGTGGCGGATACGAGGGGGTGCATCATCCCCGGTCGTTATGTCGGACGCGGAAGGGTGGTGGACAGCACCCCGCGCGAGCTCGACATTGTCCGAATGATGATGGATGACTCCGAGGGTGCCGAGATCGAGATTGTGGACGATTTCGCCGCGCCGTCTGTCGAGGATGATCGCGCGCCAGTGTTCTCCTCGTGGCCGCTCGCCAGTCTCGTCTCGCGCTCCGTCTGGGATCGACTGCGCCTCTCCGCAGCCGCCTGACCGCCTCTCTCAGGCATGGTGTCTCAAAAGCAAGGCAAGCCCCGCCACATCATGTGGCGGGGCTTGCCCCTGCGGCGGCCGGTTTGTTCAGTCTGCCTGCGCCGTGCTTTTCTCTTGACAGGTTTACCCTGCGCCGGATTCTCTTTTCACGTCCGGCGTGCGCGCCCGCTTAGCGTGATCATCTTATCATAACGTGAGTTCGACCAAATCACGCACATAATTTAGCCATATATAACAGGCTGAAAATTAGCGAAATAGGAGATGCTTTTGTATATTTATGGTACAAAACAAAAATCAACAAAAGCCAACCCTATGTTCGCTAAAGACCAAATTATGGGGATTTTCTTCAAATTGGATAAATTTTAGAAGAAATTTTCACGCTTTTCACCCAAATGCATAGGACAGACCGACCGAAAAAAATGTCGGTGCCTGAGATCATGTTGATTATGATTCTGTCCCATTCTTCAGGCTACCGATGTCTCAAGCATTTCTACCTCAACGAAGTGTGTGGCAATATGAAAGATGAGTTTAAGCTGCATCTTATCTGCAACGAGCGAGGCGAACTGCTGAGTTTCGCATTCACAAAGGGCAATATTGACGACCGTAAGCCTTTGGAAGACAAACA
>SFOL01000019.1 GCA_004552385.1 Bacteroidales bacterium
TTCTTCTATTTGCTCATACCTCAATAGGATGGGGATGGGAGTGGAAGTAAGTGGCAGTCAAGGGCGGGGAAAGCGGTGGCGTAAGGAGGAATATGATTATTTGGGACATCGTGCTCATAGCGTTGAGTGCTCAGTATCTGTGTGAATGTCAGCATCCTGCGATACTTCGCTTCGTCATAAAAAAAAACAGCGTCAAGCCCTGATGGGAAACTTGACGCTGCTTTTATATATATAAGGAGATATCGCTTTCCGTTGTGGATGAGGGCGGTCGGCGCCCTGTTGAGCATCTGTTGCCGCTTGTACTCTAAATGGTTTTCCGCCAAACGTGTTATTCGCACATCACTTGCACTCTTTTGCCCGATGTCAGCCTGTTTGCCGCGCCCTTTGCGTCAAGCTCGACTTTCGTGTCTGCAAAGCTCGGCACGTTGTAAGATTGCATCATCTCGTCATAATACTCCTTTGGGCTTATTTGCGGCAGGAGGAATGGTTTTGACGCCCTGCCGGCAGTGTCCACATGGCATAGGTAGAGGCGCGTGTAGAGCCCGTCACCCCTGCGGCTCGAGAATATCACCCACCGCGAGTTCGTGCTCCATTCGTGGAAGCTCTCCGCCTCGCCGCTATTTATCTCATCCATAGGGCGAGCCTCTCCGCTGCACAAGTCCAGCAGCCATAGATCGGCCTCCCTGTGCCAAATGGGGAATGTGCCGTAGTCGCACGCTGTGAACATCAGGAAACGCCCGTCGGGCGATGTGCGCGGAAACGATATGCTGAGCGAGTCGAGGGTCAAGACGTTCACAAGGCTGTCGCCTATCACGCCCCTCGCCGCGTCAAATGCCACCTTGCGCAGCGAGTAGCGCACGTCGCGCACTTCCGACGGCATTTGGCGCGGTGTTGTTGAGCAATAGTAGAGCTCGCCACCGTCCGCCGAGAAATATGGGAAGGTCTCCCAACAGCTGTCGGTGTTGTTTAGAAGCGGGGTTATTATCAGCTTGTTAAGCTCTGTGTCGTATACCACGATGTCTGATGCCACGTCGAACACTTCAAGACGTTTGTCGCTTCCTTGGTGGAATGATTGTCGGGTCGTGTTTGCCGAGAAGGCTATGTGTCGGCCGTCGGGGTGCCATGCGGGGTAGGTCAGTGCGCCTATGGTCTGCGGGGTGGGGGTGTTCAGAATTTCCACCTTGCCATTGGTGCTCAGCAACGTGCCGCCATTCGCCCCGCGCACGTGGAACATGAAGTCGCCGGACGTGCCTCGTCTCGCTGTGTGGCAGTTTACGCACGAGTTAGGCACCTCCGTGTTCTCCATGATGACCCTCTCTTTGAATGTTGAAAGATCGCGGTAGTAGATGCCCATCTTGCTGTAGACTTCATATCCTGGAGCTATACGTCTGTATGTCAGTCCTGTGGCGGATAGGCTGTCCCCACTCACGTATATGCTGAAAGGTCTGAAAGTCCGCCATCCGTCGGCGTATTTGGCGGAGACGGTGACAATGAGGCTGTCGCCGCCTTTGCACTCGGAGAGAATCGTTCTCCATTGGTCAATGTCAAAGTTGGCCTCGTCGCCACAGGCGGTCGTGCTTTTTCCTGACGGTGCGCTCACTTTGGCCTCTACCAATGCCGCGTCGTCGGCCATTGCGAAGTTAAGGGGGGCTACACCTTGCGGTATTGTCACTCCTGCGTAGTCGGGCCAGATGGCAGGTTCGGTATCAACTATCTTTGCGTTTTGCGGATGCTCCGAGCATGCGGTCAGAGCCGTGGCGCATATCGTTGCCAGAGTCAGCTTGCTTTTCATCTGTCGTTTTTCTTTTTGCCGCCTTTGGCGTAAAATCTCCAATAAGAAGAGCCCATGTATCCGCTGATCATCGACTCCGGGTCGCCGCCCGAGGATATGGCGCGAGCGAAAGCGCCGAACTCTTGCTTTATACGTTGGTCTACCGGCCACGGCATGCCGTCGAAGCTTCTGTGACCTTTTGCCCATGCCATGCACAGGGCCTCCTGGTAGTGTCTCGGCATTATGCTCACGCCGCCGGGACGCTCGCCCATCAGCGGCACGTAGCGTATGAAACTGCCGATGTCTCTCGTCACGAGCTCGAGGCACAGCAGGTAGTCCAGAGCCATCTTGTTGCTCCTGTCGTGGCTGAAGAGCAACCCGAGCATCTGATCCATCTCGCGGTCGCTGTAGAAGAAGTCTTGCGACACTCTGCGGCGGCGGAGCTTGCCGTAGGTGGGGTGCGAAGCCACTTTAGCGTCGTCTTTTATCATGTCGAGGCTCTTTTGCGCCCAGTCGGAGTAGGCGAACGTCTGGCGCAGTTGCTTCAGGTAGCGTTCCGCAAGGGCGTAATGGCCGTCTATGATGGCCACTTCGGCAAGCCTCTTCGTCAGGCGTCCGCTCTTGCGGTGGTCGGGTATGGCCTCTTGGGCCTCAAAGGCGAAGCGGCGCGACGAGTTGACCATGCCGAGCTCGAAGCATATGTCGCTCGCCACCATCGATGACATCACCTCGCGGTTGAACAACGGGATGAGACCCTCGCTGTTCACTTGGTTGAACTCGAACATCCTGTCTGCCAGCTCGCCTCGCATGGCCAGGGCCATGTTGACCATCGCAAGCTCGAGGTGTGTGCGAGGGCCTTGCTTCTCCGCCATGGCTACGACGCCTCGCCAGTCGTGCGTGCGCATCAGCATGTCGTAGCGCATGACGCTGTATTTCCCCTCGTCGTAATTGAAGTGCGCATTAGCCGCGGCAATAGTCATCAGGGCGAGCCACAGTCCTGCGCAATTGAGCGTCCCCAGGTCCTTCACCTTTGCCTTTCCCACTATGACGGGCCAAGCCGCCACGCCTGCGCAGAATAGCGGAATCCACACTGGCACATCCGGTTTACGGTAAACCCACGCCCCTGCCGCCATCTGCCCGAGAGGATATGCCGACAGGCGGTAGCAGACCGCCACGATGGCCGCCACGCCGGCCGCCACGCCAACAGTCTTTATGACTTTGACGGCGCGCCCCTCTCCGCCGGCCCATAGACAGGCGATGGCGTAGGTCGCCAGCACGTAGGCGCCGGGACCAGCCATCAGGAACGTCAGGGGAATCCCTATTATCAGAGAGCCGCACCTCAACAGCCCATTGTCGCGCCCCGATGCCGCGCAATAGGCGGCAGAAGCCGCCAAACCTGTTATGATGGAGACGGCGTAGCTGGCAAGGACGCTCTCGTCGCCCATCATAATGAGCAGGGTGGCAGACGGCACGAATGTGAGGACGTAGCTCAGCAATGTGTCAGCGCCGGCCGACTTGGCCAGTCTCCACGTCAGAGCCTGTATGCTGGTGAGCAACAATGACATAATGACCGCTCCGAGCCACAGGAGGGTGTTGAACTGGGTCAGGAACTCGCCTATGAACGCGCAAAGCCCGCCAACATGCATGATTCGTTCCGCCGCATAGCTACCGTTGAAGAGGAACATCTGCATCTCCTCAGCCAATGACAGCGACTCGGGGTGCGCGAACCTCCAAAAGCAGAATACCGACGCCGCAAATCCGGCGGTCAGCGAGGCCTTCGCTATGTTTTCAGCCTTTCCCGTCATTTGTTGTACTTTTCTCTGCCTAAGACTCGGCCGTTCATGAATATTGCCAATGGTGTGCCTGCCATGTCGTCCGCCAGGCGTATCGTCTCTTTACGATACTCGTCGCGCGCTTTGCGCATCTCGCTCTTCAGTCTGTTGCTCGTTGCTGTGTCGTTGGCGGCCAGCGAGTTGCGGTATGCGGTCATCATTTGGTAGGAGTTCTTTTGGAAAGCCAGCGCGCGGTTTTTCCATGCCTGAAGCGAGTCGTTTTGCGGGGTTCCGCCGCCACTGCTCAACGTGTCGAGATGCACTTCCACACAGCCCGGCTCGTAAGCCACGAGGTGGCTCTCTATGCCGAGGCGTGTGCGCCAGCTGAGCCTTATGTCGCTTACAGCGCTCTTACTCGTGGTGAAGTCGAACTCGTTGCCTTTGATTTTTGTGGAGTCTACGCCTATGCTGTCCTTGTCATACATAGGTACGAAGAACACGTATTGCCCGTCCCACTTGTCAGAAGGCAGAGTGCCGTGAATGTGGCATTCGTCTCCGCTTTGCCATGCGCAGGAGGTCAAGGTCGCGCTCGCGGCTATGATTTTCAGTATGTTGTTCATGTTCGTGTGTTGTTTTTCCCCTTACATTCTGATCGTCACCTGCTCTCTCGTGTCGGCGAACACTTCGTTGTATGTCTCCCGTGGGGGTAGGTTCACACGCTTTGTCGTGAAGTCCGGAGTGTTGAACGAGTGTAGGCTGTGCAGGTGGAATTTTTTCGGGTTGCGCTGTGGCAGCAGGAATGGTTTGCTCACGTTGCCGAGAGTGTCGACGTGGGCAATGTATGCGAGGCTTGTCATGCCGTCATGCCTCCTGCTTGAGAAGACCACCCATCTCGAGTCGCTGCTCCAATTGTGGAAACTCTCAGTGTCCGCGCTGTTGGCCTCGGTGGCGGGGTGGCTCTCTCCACTTCTGAGGTCCAGGACCCACAGGTCCGCCTCTCTGTGGTCGATGGGAATTAGCCGTAGTCCGTCTTGCAAAACATGATGAACCGCCCGTCATAAGAAGGCCTCGGCAATGAGATGCTCCCGCCTTGGTCCGACACTTTCAGTACGGTGTCCGCCCTGTTGCCGATAATTCCGTCCTTCGCGTCGAAGCCTACCGCGCACAGGTCATAGCGAAGCTCTTGCGCCTCGGCGGGTATGCGTTTGGGCTTGGCTGTGCAATAGAATATCTTCCTGCCGTCGGCCGAGAAGACGGGGTAGGTTTCGTTGTCCGCCGTCTGCAGGGCTGGCGACAGTATTAGTTCATTGGTGCGGACGTCCATCACGCAGGCGTCGGACGCTTTGTCGAACACTTCTATGAACTTGTCGCTCCCCGTCATGAAGCCCTGCGCCACTTTGTTGAGCGAGTAGGCGCAATAATTGCCAGACGGGTGCCAGTACGGGTACATGCAGTTGCAGAGCGTCGAGTCGGTCTTTGTGGTCAGCCATTTGCGTTGTCCGTCGGTCATGACGAGTGTGGCTGCGTGGCTGCCGCGCAGGTGCAGCGTCAGCTGGTCGGGGTTTGCGCGGTTGGCCGTGTGGCAGCACATGCACTGGCCTGGCACGAGGGTCGAGGCTATTATTGGCTCCTCGTCAAATGAGTGAATGTCGCGCTGGTAGAGGCCGATGTCGCTGTAGGTCTCATATCCGGGGGCTATTTTCCTGTACGTCAGGCCGTAGTCGTTCAGGTTGTCTTCGCTGACGTGCACTTTTATATCCTCATGCCTTGTCCACCGTCCGCTTTTTTTTGTGCTTATGGTGAAAGTCAGGTCAGCCCCCCGGTTTCGTTCGGTCAGGTCGTGCCATTCGTCAATGTCAATGTCCGCCCACTCGCCGCCTGCCGATATGCTGCCGCCCTTCTCCCCGCTTATCATGACGTACACCTTGTCCGCGTCTTCCACGTTGAAGTTCAGCGGCGCCACTCTTGCGGGTATCGTCACTCCGGCTATGTCCGGCCACGTCTTAGGTCGCGAGTGCGATAGGACCTCGTCCGTCGGCACTTCGGTGCACGACACCGTTGCGGCCATTGCAACCATTGCCGCCAAAGCCGTTTTTACTGTGCTTCCTATATTCATGTCCTTATTGTCGTTGGGCGTGTGATGGTTCATCTTGTCGCCTCTTGGATGGCGCTGTCTGTGGCTCCGGTGTGGGCGTCGGGTTTGGCTGATAGCAGGTAGTGCCAGTACGTTTTGCGCCATTTGTCCGTGTTCAGCTGCGGGTTGGAGCTGCCGGCTGAGTAGAGACGTGCAAACTCAGTGAAGTCGATTGTCACTTCGCGGCTCAGAGGCAGAGGCACGCCATCAAAGCTCGTGTGACCCTGCGCCCATGTCATGGCCACGGCCTCCTGCACGTGGCGCGGGGGCTTGTCGCCATATGTCTGGCGAATCCATCCGAGTCCCGCCCACAGCTGCTTGAGGTCGCGCTTGAGCATGCACTGGGCCAAGTAGTAATCCAGCGCCATCTTGTTTTCCGCGTTCTCCATGAAGAGGATGCCGAGCATCTTATCCATCTCGTTGTAGTTGCCGAAGAAGCTTTGGCTGTACCTCAGCCTTCTTATCCTTCCCCACGTCGGGTGGGCGTTTATGGCAGTCTCGTTGCCAAGCGCGTTTTCCGCTTTCTTGGCCCACTCGGAGTAGAAAAGGGTCTCCTCGAGGCGCGAGAGGTATTTGCGGGCCATCTCATATTTGCCGTTTATAATAAGGGTCTCGGCTACCCGTTTTGACAGTCTCCCGCTCTTGCGGCAGTCGAGAATGCTCTCTTGGAGGTCGAAAAAGTAGCGTTGCGCCTCGTTCACCATGCCGAGTCGGAAGAGGACCTCGGCCGTGGGCAGGCTGGAGAACTGGTTGCGGCGCGAAGGGGCCAGCAGGCCTTCGGAGCCCATCTGGCTGAACTCGAACATCCTGTCGCACAGCTGCCCCCTCATGGCCAGGGCCAGATTGAGGCTTGTAAGGCTCACGGGGTCTTTTGCCCCGTCTGTCTCGGCTTTCTCTATTATCCGGTCCCATTTCTCTCGTCTGACGAGGTAGTCGAACTCTATTGCGTCATACTTGTCAGAGCCGAAAGAGAACGCGATGAGCGCGCAACCGCCAGCCGCTACAGCTCCCGCCTCTGCCCAGACCGCCCACCGGGATCGGGCCGACGGCAGGGAGGCTATGGCTACGGGAGTCAGCGCGCACGCCGCTTCTACGACGAATTGCATGGCGGGGACTGACATCCGGAGGTTATGATAGTTCTGGCCGAACCATACGTCAACAGGCGTATATTGGCTCATCAGCGAAAACCCCGAAGCCGTCACCAGGCCCGCCAGATACGCCACCGGCCATGCTCCGTCCGCCCATCGTCCGCGCCGCCAATCTGCCGACAGGCATACCAGCGTATACACCATCGCGCCGCCGGGCCCGCAAAGCCAATACGTGGCGGGGACGGCCACCAGCCGGGTCACGACACGGCGGCGCGCGCCCTCCATGCCCGCATAGGGCAACGCGGCGAGAACAGAGGCCGTCATGCTTACGAGGAACGTCACTTTGACGTTCTCATCGCCCATATATGCTAACATGAGCAGGATGGGGAGCAGGCTGAGTACGTAGTGACCTTTCCCGCCCATCCGAGAGCCTGTCAGGCTTATGCCGACGAGGAGCAGCAGGAAAGGCAGGGTGACGAGGGCGGCGCCTATGGCGGGGTAATAGCAAAACTGCATGAGAAACTCGCCAATGTATTCCGCCATTCCGCCCGCTATGAGCAGATGCTCAAGCAGATAGTCCCACGAGAAGAGGAACATCTGGTACTGCTCGCGGAACGACAAGGCCTCGGGGTGCGAGTGAAGCCAGAAAACGTATATGGCTATGAATACCGCCGCCGCGGCTAAGGAACGGATATGTTTGGGCATTTCTTTTTTTGGGGAAGTCGGGGTAAAGTATGCGGGTGGCAACACTCTTAATCGCGTTCATCCGTGAAAAATTGTGCAAATATATAGAATACGACTCTAATTAGCCATCTCGTACGCCCTTATGCGCCATCTAAACCTCCTTATCGCGCTGGCTTCCGGGAGGGCCGCTCAGGCTTCGCTCGTGTCCTGCCATCTTTGTCTGCCGCCAAATTAAGATAACGCCGGACCGCGCGCATCTATGCGAACTTCTTTTTGTTACTTTTGCCATGTCTTAAAAACAATCGATGAGCGCGACTGCCGCAACCCAATGCGGGGTGAACTCTCGCGCTGTCATAAACGTCTACATTAAAAATGGAAAAGGTTGTAAGCGGCATTCGCCCAACAGGAAACCTCCACCTCGGCAACTACTTCGGGGCTGTTACCAACTTCATCAAGATGCAGGATCAGTACGACTGCCTCTTCTTCATCGCCGACTGGCATTCGCTAACCACGCACCCCAAGCCACAGGACATTCAGCAGAGCGCAAACACCATCCTCTCTGAATACCTCGCCTGCGGCATCGACCCCGAGAAGGCGCCCATATACGTCCAGAGTGACGTCCCTGAGGTTCTCGAGCTTTACCTCTACCTCAACATGAACACCTATCTTGGCGAGCTCGAGCGCGTCACGACATTCAAGGAGAAGGCGCGCCAGCAGCCCGACAACGTCAACGCCGGCCTGCTCACGTACCCGACGCTTATGGCGTCGGACATTCTCATCCACAGGGCCGTCAAAGTCCCCGTCGGCAAGGACCAGGAGCAGAACATGGAGATGGCGCGTAAATGCGCACGACGCTTCAATAACATATACGGGGTGGACTTCTTCCCCGAGCCGCAGTCTTTCCACTTCACCGCCAATGCCGTCAAGATCCCCGGCCTCGACGGCAGCGGAAAGATGGGCAAGAGCCAAGACAATTGCATCTATCTGAAAGACGACGCCAAGACCATCCGCAAGAAGGTCATGAAGGCCGTCACCGACTGCGGCCCGCAAGCGCCAAACAGCCCCAAGCCCGAAGTCATTGAGAACCTCTTCACCCTCATGCGCGTCGTCTCCAAGCCCGAGACCGTACAGTTCTTTGACGAGAAGTGGAACGACTGCTCTATCCGCTACGGCGACCTCAAGAAGCAGCTCGCCGAGGATGTCGAGGCCTTCTGCGCGCCCATCCGCGAGAAGATCCAGGCCTACGCCGCTGACACCGACAATCTCCGCGCCATAGCACGCCGCGGCGCCGAGAAAGCACGCGAGAGCGCCAACGCCACCCTCCAGGAGGTGCGCCAGATCATCGGCTTCCACAAGACCGTCTAAGGGCCGACGCGACGGTTGTTTACACACCCAGCCCCCGCCAACGATATCTTCGCCGGCGGGGGCTGACGCTTTCCCGTGTGTCACGCTATAATTGTCTCAGAACACTATTCGAACCAATCTATACTGACCACTGCGAAGTCTCCACTGCCGCTTTGGCAAAGCCTGATCAGCTCGCTGTAACTTTCCGCATTATAAGTCAAATCATCATCGGATATTCCCCTGTCGGCCAAAACAGGATAGGGGAGAAGCCCAATCCGGTTGCATTCCTCGTCCTCGTCTTCGCCTTTCCACCTTAGTGTCGCCACAGCCACGCTCGGGATTGCGCCGTTATGCTCCGCTTGGAACGCTTTGTACTTCACTTCAGTGTCGGCTGTTATGTCGTCCACGGTCATATTCTTCATCTTGCGTGGCATCAAAAAAATGTGCGTTTTTGCGCCAGGTTGCGAACACTTGTACAGGAGGCTGACGGTTAGAGAGGCGGCAAGAGTGCAAAGTTTCCCTGACTCTTATGAGCTGCTGTATCGCGATTTAAATCTTGGTTATAAGATGATTGGTAATGCAGTCCCGCCGAAGTTGGCTTTCCACCTCGCGCGGCGTATCATTTCCGCCCTGCGCGGGGACGCCACGTGCCAGTTTGCCTAATCTTTTTACCTATCTTCGCGGGAGTTTTTAAAAGCTTATCCTTTTGAGACTCCATAGCATATCACGGCACGTCTGCCGCCTCGCGGCGCCTTGCGTCGCCATCGCCGCCCTCGCTTGGGGCTGCGCAAACCCGGGGACGCCCTCTGGCGGACCGAGAGACCGTCGGCCGCCCGTCATGTTGACATCGACTCCCGCTGCCGGGGCCACCGGCTTCAGCGGCAAGGCTGTCACCATAATGTTCGACGAGAACGTCCAGCTCAAAGATGCCGACAAAAAGTTCGTCATGAGCCCGCCTGCCGCCAAGAAGCCCAGGGTCGAGGCGCATGGCAAACAGGTCAAGGTGACGTTCGACGACGCCGAGGTGCTACTCCCTGCCACCACATACACCCTCGACTTTGCCGACTGCCTCTCGGATCTCAACGAGGGCAACGTATACCAGAACTTCACGTTCTCGTTCTCCACGGGCCAGAGCACCGACTCCATGATGATCTCCGGCAACGTCTACGACGCGCGCACCGTCATGCCCGTCGAGGGCATTTACGTCCTGCTCCACGAGAACCTCACCGACACCGCCTTCACCAACGTCATGCCCATCCGCGTAGCTAAGACCGACCCCGACGGGCGTTTTGCCATTAAGAACGTTCCGGCAGGGCGCGAATATGACGTCTACGCGCTCGATGACCAGAACCGCAACTTCCTCTTCGACCAGCCTGGCGAGAAGATAGCATGGCTCGGACGCCACGTCTCGCCATCGTGGGAGATAAGGCAGGTCGCCGACAGCGTGAAGACCGACTCGACCTACGTGGTGAACGACACCATACACTATTACTATGCGCCCACCATGCGCGACACGCTCACTTATACGCCCGACTCGCTTTCGCTCTTCGCCTTCGACGAGGACAGGTATGACCAGTACATTAGCGTCGACGAGCGAAAGGATAGGAACAAGATTAAGATAATCCTCAACAAGCCCATGGCGCGCCGGCCGCGACTCTCGTTCGTCGGCCACGAAGGCGAGAAAGGACTGTCGGTCAACCAATACAGCCCGACGAACGACACCGTGGTGGTCTGGATGACCGACACCACCATCTGGAAGAAGGACTCCGTGGTCATTGCCGTCGACTATCTGGTAAAGGACTCGCTCGGCGCCCTCGTGGATCACGTCGACACGCTGAAAGAGTGGCACTTTGAGCGGAAAGCGAAAGAGGCTGATTCGGGTCGTCGCCGCCGCAGGAAGAAGGAGGATGACGACAAGCCGAAGGTGGATTTCCTCAAGATCAAAGCCTCCGGCACTGTCGCACCCTACGGCGAGCTCTCCATATTCTCGCCCACGCCTTTCGCACGCTTCGATTGGAATTCCGTCCGACTCTCGGTCAAGGTCGACACCATCTACAAGCCCTTGGCGTTCACCGCCATTAATGACACTGTGGACATCTGCCGCAAGGCTCTTAAAGTTAAATGGGAGCCGGGGGCGGAATATCGTCTTGAGATCGACTCGGCGTCCGTCTATGACATCTACGGCAAATGGAACGCCCCGCTGTCTCAGTCGGTCAAGGTCACCACGCTCGATAAGTACGGAGTGCTCTACATCGACGTGGACTCGGTGCCGGCAAACGCGCTTCTGCAGATTACCGACTCCAAAGGCAACGTCTTGCGCCAGAACTATCTGAAGCAGAACGGCAAAGCGGGTTTCAGATACCTCAAGCCGTCCGACTACATGATCCGGATAATCATAGACGACGACCGCGATGGCAAATGGACCACGGGAGACTTTGCGCAACGCCGTCAGCCTGAGCAGATCATATATTATATGCAGAAAGTCACCGTGCGACAGAACTGGGACATCCACGTCGACTTCTCACTGAAAGATTTCACCCCGGCGGCTTTCGCCCGCAAATATGGGACTAACAAGAGCCGCAGGCGCAGATAGAATATGGTCGACAACGACGACAGGTGGATGGCCGAGGCCATGAAAGAGGCGAGGCTGGCCGAGGCGGAGGGCGAGGTCCCCATAGGGGCGGTCGTAGTCTGCCGCGGCATGGTGGTAGGCCGCGGGCACAACGAGACTGAGAGGCTCAGAGATGTCACCGCGCACGCCGAGGTCATTGCCATAACGGCCGCTGCCCAGAGCCTCGGAGCCAAATACCTTAACGACTGCACTCTCTACGTCACCCTCGAGCCGTGCGTCATGTGCGCCGGTGCCCTCGCCTGGGCGCAGATAGGCAGGATAGTATATGGCGCGGCCGACCCCAAGAGGGGCTACGCACGACTCTCTCCGTCGCCACTCCACCCCAAGACGCAGGTGACCCGAGGCGTCCGTGAGGACGAGGCCGCGCAGATAGTCCGGCTTTTTTTCGGAGGCCGCAGGGGCTGAGGCGGGCGCACGCCGCACCGCATTGACAAACTGCCGTTTTTTTGCTAAATTCGCACGCCATTGGAGCGGAGCCCGCGCGCTGTGTGTCTCAGCCGCAGGCCTTGCCCGCAAGTGAGGCGTTCAACCCATAAATAACAATGAGCAAGAGATTTGCCGAATACAAAGGCCTGGACCTTACGCAGGCCAGTAAAGAGATCCTCGAGCAGTGGAAGCGAGAGGACGCATTCCGCAACTGCCTGAAAGAGCGCGAAGGCCACCCGAACTACGTCTTTTATGACGGCCCACCTTCGGCAAATGGCAAGCCGGGCATCCATCACGTCATGGCGCGCACAATCAAAGACGCCTTCTGCAGGTACAAGACCCAAAAAGGCTTCCGCGTCGAACGCAAGGCAGGATGGGACACTCATGGCCTCCCCGTCGAGCTCGGTGTCGAGAAATTGCTCGGCATAACTAAGGAGGACATCGGCGGAAAAATATCAGTCGACGAGTATAACGCCGCTTGCCGCAAGGAGGTCATGAAATACATCGACCTCTGGGCCGACCTCACTGACAAGATGGGATACTGGGTCGACATGGCCGACCCCTACATCACCTACGACAATCGCTATATCGAGAGCCTTTGGTGGCTCCTTAAGAGGCTCTATGACAAGGGATTGCTCTATAAGGGCTACACCATCCAACCCTATTCGCCCGCTGCCGGCACCGGTCTCTCCAGCCATGAGCTGAACCAGCCCGGCTGCTACCGCGACGTCAAGGATACGACCGTCACGGCCCAGTTCGCCATTGTCCGAGATGCTAAGAGCGAGAACCTGTACTCCCTCGCGGCCGGGCTTCCCGTCTTCTTCCTCGCATGGACCACCACGCCTTGGACTCTCCCCTCCAACACCGCGCTCTGCGTCGGCGAGAAGATTGTATACCAGTTCGTCAAGACCTTCAACCCATATAGTGGAACACCGGAGGTCGTGATGTTAGCCAAAGATCTTGTGCCTTCCTATTTCGACATGGAGATGCAAGACAATGGCTTTGAAGACTACAAGCCGGGCGACAAAAAAATTCCATTCTCCGTACTTGCCGAGTTCGCGGGCAAGGAACTCATCGGCATCAAGTACGAGCAGCTCCTGCCTTTTGCCAAGCCCGACGGCAACGCCTTCGAGGTCATCTCCGGAGACTACGTCACCACATCCGATGGTACGGGCATTGTGCACATCGCCCCTAACTTCGGCGCCGACGACGCGCGCGTGGCTCGCAACTATGGTATCGTCCCCCTTATGTTCATTGATAAGGACGGTAAGCAGATGCCGATGGTTGACAAGCGCGGACGTTTCGCCACGATCGACGAGCTTGACCCCGACTACGTCGCCAATTTCATCGACGCCAATGCCTATGGCGAGTTCGCCGGACGCTTCGTCAAGAATGCCTACGACGACTCCCTGCCTGCCGACGCGCCTACGCTCGACCTTGACATCTGCATGAAGCTCAAGGCCGAGAATAAATGCTTCAAGATTGCAAAGCACGTCCATAGCTATCCGCACTGCTGGCGCACTGACAAACCTGTCCTCTATTATCCGCTCGACTCCTGGTTTATCAAGACCACCGCGGTCAAGGACAGGCTCATTGAGCTCAACAACACAATAAACTGGAAACCTTCCTACACCGGCTCCGGACGTTTCGGCAATTGGCTCGAGAATCTTCAGGACTGGAACCTCAGCCGTTCGCGCTTCTGGGGCACTCCGCTGCCCATCTGGCGCACCGAGGACGGCAAAGAGGAGGTTTGCATCGGCTCCATGGAGGAACTCATGGCCGAGATCGACAAGGCTGTCAAGGCCGGGGTCATGAGCGAGAACCCATACAAGAAGTTTAAGGTGGGCGACTTCTCGGCGGCCAACTACGCCCCCGAAAACATTGACCTCCACCGCCCCTATATCGACGGCGTCGTCCTTGTGTCCAAGAGCGGTAAACCCATGCGCCGTGAGCCCGACCTCGTCGACGTGTGGTTCGACAGCGGATCCATGCCTTACGCTCAGCTGCACTACCCGTTTGAGCATAAGGAGCTCTTCCCTGAGGGAGGCAAGGCCAAGCCCTCTGATATGTTCCCCGCCGACTTTATAGCCGAGGGTGTCGACCAGACGCGCGGATGGTTCTTCACCCTCCACGCCATAGCCACCATGTGCTTCGACAGCGTGGCTTTCAAGAACGTCATTTCGAACGGACTCGTCCTCGATAAGAACGGCAACAAGATGAGCAAGAGGCTCGGAAATGCTGTCGACCCGTTTGAGGTCATTGAGAAATATGGTCCCGATCCGCTCCGCTGGTATATGATAACCAACGCGCAGCCGTGGGACAATCTGAAGTTCGACGTCTCGGGCGTTGATGAGGTCCGACGCAAGTTCTTTGGAACTCTCTATAACACATACTCTTTCTTCGCGCTCTACGCCAACATCGACGGCTTCACCGGGGCGGAGAAGCAAGTGCCTGTGGCCGAGAGACCCGAGATTGACCGTTGGATCATATCACTTCTCAACAGCCTCGTGGGTGAGGTCTCTGACGCCATGGAAAGTTACGAGCCGACCCGAGCGGGCCGAGCCATCCAGGATTTCGTCATGGAGAACCTCTCCAACTGGTATGTCCGCCTCAACCGCAAACGCTTCTGGGGGGGGACGATGGATCAAGACAAACTCGCCGCCTACCAGACGCTCTACGAGTGCCTCAAGAAGGTTGTCGTAATGGCTGCGCCTATCGCACCGTTCATCACCGATCGCATTTACCGCGACCTCGCCGGCGACAAGACAAAGACTGTGCATCTTGCCGAGTGGCCGACGTCTGACGTTTCGCTCGTCGACAAGCAGCTCGAGGAGAGGATGGGCTATGCGCAGAGCCTATCATCAATGATTCTGGCGCTCCGCCGCAAGGTCAACATCAAGGTCCGACAGCCTCTTGCCAAGATTATGATCCCGGCCCCCGACGACGCCTTCAAGGCGCAAGTGGAGTCGATAAAGAGCCTAATCCTCACCGAGGTCAACGTCAAGGAACTCCAGTTCGTCACTGAGGACGACGGTATCCTTAAGAAGAGGATTAAGCCAAACTTCAAGACCCTCGGCCCCAAGCATGGTAAGCTCATGAAGGGCATCGCCGCCGAGATGGCAAAGATGTCCACACACGACATCGCCATGTTTGAGAAGGATGGCAGCTTCCCCCTCACCGTGGCGGGAGAAAACATCCTCATCGAGAGCGGCGACGCCGAGGTCATCTCTGAGGACATCCCGGGCTGGCTCGTAGCCAACGAGGGCAGCCTCACGGTAGCTCTCGACATAGAGGTCAGCCCCGAGCTCCGCAAGGAGGGGATCGCCCGAGAGTTTATCAACAGGATCCAGAATATCCGAAAGGACTCAGGATTTGACGTTACTGACAAGATAACGGTACGCATACAGCCAAATGAGCTGACCGACGAGGCCGTGCGGGACTATGCCGACTACATAGCGTCGCAGACTCTGGCGACGTCGGTCTCCGTCGACCCGTCCGTCACGCCAGACGGCGCGCAGAGCGTGGAGCTTGACGACAGTCTGGCGCTGCTTGTAGCTGTAAAAAAAGTATAGTGCTAAGCGCCCGCAAGGATACTTGTAACCCCTGCGGGCGCAATTTTTAATATATGTAAGAGATTGGCGCAATGAGTGCAAGGGTGGGCTACCCTCCCCAGACCTCCCCAAAGCACGCCTCCAGCGCCGTCTTCTCCAAACACTTTTATCTTATGGCCGAAAAGACTCGTTATTCTGATGAGGAGCTCCAGGAGTTCAAGGAGATCATCCTCGAGAAACTTGAGAAGGCTAAGCGCGATTTCGAAGTCTACCGAAACGAGATCACGCATGGGGATGTTAATGACACTCAAGACACCTCGCCTACGTTCCACGCTCTGGAAGAGGGGCAGAGCCTGCTCACGAAGGAGGAGGCGTGCCGCATGGCCGAGAGGCAGCAAAAGTTCATAGCCAATCTTCAGGCCGCGCTCGTGCGCATCGAGAATAAGACCTACGGCATCTGCCGCGAGACGGGCAAGCTCATCCCGAAGGAGAGACTCCGCGCCGTGCCCCACGCCACGCTGTCTATCGAGGCCAAGGAGAAGGGCAGGGGTAAATAAGCTGATCATTGGCGAACCGCCCGGGCTTAGACGTGAGCCTTCGGTTTCCGCTTTCGGCTGACTGCCGGAAGTTGGACGATTGCATGGCTCCGATTTCCTCTACTTGTTTAATGGTGATATATTTTTTATATTTTGACTCGCAATTCTAAGATAGCCATATTCGTCACAGCCGCGGTTCTTATAGTCGACCAGGTCTTCAAAATCTATGTCAAGACCCACTTCGAGCTTGGCGAGGAGGTAAAGGTGATTGGAGACTGGTTTCGCCTTCATTTCGTTGAGAACAATGGCATGGCCTTCGGCATGCAGCTCTCAGGCGACAGCTGGGGCAAGATGGCTCTCTCCTTGTTCCGCCTTTGCGCCATTTGCGCCATAGGGTGGTATCTCGTCAAGATCTGCCGCGCAGGCCGCTCCTCATGTGGCTATGTGGCTTGCATAGCGCTCGTCTTCGCCGGGGCGGTCGGCAACATTATCGACTCTGTCTTCTATGGCGTCATATTCGACTCTTCGTGGGGTCAGGTCGCAACTCTCTTCCCCGAGGGCGGAGGCTACGGCACTTGGCTTCACGGCAAAGTGGTCGATATGCTCTTCTTCCCGCTCTTCAGCGGACGTTTCCCCGATTTCTTACCGCTCTGCGGGGGCAACTCTTTCTTGTTCTTCAGCCCGGTCTTCAATGTGGCTGATGCCGCCATCTGTGTCGGCATAGCCAGCCTTATACTCTTTTTCCGCGACGAGCTCAGCTCCATTGCCGGGACGGAGGGAAAGTAGCCTTGTGGCGACAGAAATAAGCGGGGCGCGCTTCGGATGTCATTTCGAAGCGCGCCCCGCGGCTTTTGTGGCCGTGTTTTACAGATTCACTTTTGCCGCCACCGAGGCCATCTGCAGCCCTATTGGCGGGTTGAGTTTGGCTATGCGCAGCCAACCTCCTTTTAGTCCCTTGTCCGCAAAGCGGAGTCTCAGCTCTTTGGCGATGTCGGTGCCGAGAGATTCCAGCAGGTGGTGCTCGCGCCCCATGATTTCAGCTATAGTTTCGCACGCCTCCACGTAGTTAAGCGCGTCACGAACGTCGTCGGTCTCGGACGGGCGCGACGCGTCAACAGTTAGGTCGGCGTCTATAGAAAACGTCGTGCCTACTCGGCGCTCCTCCTCATAGCACCCGTGGTGTGAGTATATCCGCAGGTCGCGGATCTCTATTGTCATCTCCATTGTGTAGTTATTAACTTTGGCTGGCGGCAGGTGTTATTTTTTGCCCCGGTGCTCACCATGCGCCTCGCCAATATACGATTTTTCTGACTAACTTTGGGTTTACAACGTAATAAGAGTCAAGAGATGAACACGAATAATGTGGAGCCCGAAGAGAAGACTGAGAGTCAGGGCAATTTCATTATCCAGAAGATAGAGGCCGACCTCAAGGCGGGCAGAAACGGCGGACGTGTGCAGACCCGTTTCCCGCCAGAACCCAACGGCTACCTGCATATCGGCCACGCAAAGGCCATAGCGCTCGACTTCGGCGTGGCGCAAAAGTATGGCGGCGTGTGCAACCTCCGTTTTGACGACACGAACCCCATCAAGGAGGGGACTGAGTATATTGAATCTATAAAGCAGGATATCGAGTGGCTTGGCTTCAAGTGGGGCAAGATATTCTACGCGTCGGACTACTTTCAGCAGTTGTGGGACTTTGCCGTTGAGCTCATCAAACAGGGCAAGGCTTATGTAGACGAGCAGACAGCCGAGCAGATTGCCGAGCAGAAAGGCACGCCAACACAGCCGGGTGTCGAGAGCCCTTACCGCAACCGCCCCGCTGAGGAGAGCCTCGCACTCTTTGAGCGGATGAACAGCGGGAGCATGGAGCCGGGAAAGATGGTGCTCCGAGCCAAGATTGACATGGCCAACCCCAATATGCACTTCCGCGACCCCATCATATACCGCGTGCTCAACGTGCCACACATCCGCACCGGCAATAAGTGGAACGCATACCCGATGTACGATTTCGCCCACGGCCAGAGCGACTACTTTGAAGGTGTTACACACTCGCTCTGCACGCTCGAGTTCGTCGTCCATCGCCCTCTCTACGATCTTTTTGTCGATTGGCTCAAGCAGACCCGTGGCGAGGATCTCGCCGACAACCGCCCAAGGCAGACCGAGTTCAACAAGCTGAACCTCAGCTACACGCTCATGAGCAAGAGAAATCTGCTCGCACTTGTCAAGAACGGTCTCGTCTCGGGATGGGACGACCCGCGCATGCCGACCATTTGCGCATTCCGCAGGCGTGGTTACAGCCCCCAGTCCATCATAAACTTTATTGACAAGATAGGCTACACAACATTCGACGCGCTCAACGAGTTCTCGCTTCTTGAGAGTGCTGTGCGCGAAGATCTTAACAAGCGCGCCACACGAGTATCGGCGGTGCTCAACCCCGTCAAGCTCGTCGTCACCAACTATCCCGAGGGGCAAGTTGAGATGATGGATGCGCAGAACAACCCCGAGGCTCCCGAGGAGGGTAGCCACAAGATCGCCTTCAGCCGCACGCTGTGGATGGAGCGCGACGACTTTATGGAGGATGCGCCCAAGAAGTTCTTCCGAATGACGCCCGGCGGCGAGGTAAGGCTAAAGAACGCCTACATCGTCAAGTGTACAGGCTGCAAGAAGAACGACAAGGGCGAAATTGAGGAGGTCTATTGCGAGTATGAACCCGAGAGCCGTAGCGGACTTCCAGGTGCCGACCGCAAGGTGAAGGGCACTCTCCATTGGCTCAGCGCGGACCACTGCGTGAAGGCCGAGGTCAGGCTCTACGACAGGCTCTGGAAAGTCGAGAACCCGAGAGACGAGATGGCTGCCATAGTTGACGAGCAGAAGTGCGAACCCGTCGAGGCCATGAAGCAGATTATCAACCCGGACTCGCTCCATGTCATTAAAGAGTGCTATGTCGAGGAGTTCGCTGCTCAGCAGAAGCCGCTCACTTATCTCCAGTTCCAAAGAATTGGCTACTTTAATGTTGACCCCGACACCGTGACGGCCGGACTTCCGGTATTTAACAAGACTGTCGGTCTTAAAGACAGCTGGGCCAAGGCTAAATAAGGCGACCTTAGCACCTGAATAGATACATGTTTCACCCCCAGGCCATCCAAATCCCATCGGATGGCCAGGGGTTCCTCTTATGCCGCGAGGTGTCGCTTGTCGCGGCCGTCCACCATGGCTACGTGTCGTCTGTTCTGCGAAAAGTAGATGGGCTGCGTGCTTCACATATTCATGTGGCTGACATTTTTTCAGAAACGTTTAAATGTCGCTTTTTCGCAAAGCGTTGATTTTAAGTTTGATTACGTGGTTTGCTCGTGCAAGAGGAGGCAAGATTGGCGGTTGACTTTGATTTTTCTCCCCTTTCGCCATTGCGTTTTAAGAAAAAAGGTCTACCTTTGTACTCGCTAAGACGAAGCAACTGATGGTCGGTTGGATGAGTGGCTTAGTCTACGGTCTGCAAAACCGTCTACGGCGGTTCGAATCCGCCACCGACCTCACTTGGTAAAGCGTTCCATTCATTTGGGACGCTTTTTTTTTGCACGTATGTGATTGGTTCCGTGATTCTGAAGCCCATACCGTTTAGCAAGGGCGGATGCTCACGGCTCATTTTTTAGGGTGATGTTTTCGCCTTATGCTTAGCATTCTATTCTAATAATAAAAATCGCCCCCTTAGTATGAGCTTCTCAAAGCGCAGAGTCTTTCTCTGCCTGACACTTGGTCTCCTCACAGCCTTCGGGCCTTTCGTCACGGACTTCTATTTGCCTGCCATGCCCTCTATGGCCGCCGATCTTAAGACCTCGCCGCAACTTGTCTCCCTGTCAATTACCATGGGCATGATTGGCCTGGCGCTTGGTCAGCTGCTTGTAGGCCCGCTCAGTGACAAATATGGGCGCCGAGGGCCTTTGCTTGCCTCTCTTGCCATTTTCATTGTTGCCTCTCTGGCCTGCCTCTTTGCGCCCGACATTCAGACACTCAACGTCTTGCGAGTGTTTCAAGGTTTAGGCGGGGCGGGGGGCATCGTCCTCAGCAAGAGTATGTCCACCGATATGTATTCAGGTGAGGAGCTTGCGAAGTTTATGGCGGTGTTGGCGGCCATTAATGGCATTGCGCCCGTCTCGGCCCCCGTCATAGGCGGTCTGCTTATGTCAGTGACGGGTTGGCGCGGCATTTTCGCTGTCTTGCTCGCCGTGGGCGTCGTCCTGTTCGTCTGCTCGTGTTTCCTGTCTGAGAGCCTTGCTGAGGAGAGGCGGCAGGGCGGCGCGCTTGGGACGGTGTATGCGAATTTGTTTCGAGTGTTTCGCAATCCGCTCTATCTGTTCCCCGTCCTTCTCGAGATTGGCAGTTTCCTGATGTTCTTTGCCTACCTCTCTTCGTCGCCATTCATTTTGCAGGGTGAGTTCGGGGTCAGTCCGCTCGCTTATTCTGTGGCCTTTGCTGTCAATGCCCTTATGATAGGTGTCGGCAGTGGCCTTTGCGGTCTTTTCCGCCATCTGCGCATGGCTTTGCTTTGCGGCGGCTTATTATCTTTTGTCGCGGCGTCTCTTGCTGCGGTTTGTCTGATTGCCCACGGGTCTCTTGGGGCTCTACTCGTATGCTACGCTTTGGCTCTCACGGGGTTCGGGCTTATGCAGCCTGCGGCTACGTCGGTCGCTCTTGATGCCGAGCGTGCTAATGCGGGTGCGGCAAGTGCTGTTTTCGGGGCGTCTAATTTTGTGGCGGGTGCTGTCGCCAGTCCGCTCGTAGGCTTTGGTGGCATGCGTATGGGCACGAGCGTCGTGATGGTTGCCGGGGCGTTAGTGTCGCTCGCGTTTGCCGCCGTGCTTTATAGGAGGCTCGGCAGTCTCCGAGGCTGAACCGTGTCCACTTTTTGCTTTGATTAATGTGTAAGAGTATGCTTGATAGCATGTTACGAAATTTTAAGATGTGAGGCTGGCTGTTTTTTGACTATATTTGTGTCTGCATGGTTTTCAGCCTTGCCAATGTAAAGCATTGTTTTTCAAACATATCAAAACTCAACGACTATGAAAGAGTTGAAAGGTACAAAGACGGAGCAGAACCTCTGGGAGGCTTTCGCTGGAGAGTCTATGGCTCGCAACAAGTACTCTTATTACGCATCTCGCGCTCGCAAGGATGGTTATGAGCAGATTGCCGCCATCTTTGAGGAGACTGCCGCCAACGAGAAGGAACACGCCAAGCTGTGGTTCAAGCAACTGATGGGCGGCGCTGTGCCAGAGACGACCGCCAACCTGCTCGATGCCGCCAATGGCGAGAACCACGAGTGGACCGACATGTATGATCGCATGGCCCGTGAGGCTGACGAGGAGGGGTTTACCGAGATCGCGCGCCTCATGAGGGGTGTGGCGCAGATTGAGCGCGAGCATGAGGAACGATATCGCAAACTGCTCAAAAACATTGATGACGCAGTCGTCTTCTCACGCGATGGCGATTGCATATGGCAGTGCAGGAACTGCGGACACATAGTTGTCGGAAAGCACGCTCCCGAGGTCTGCCCGGTGTGCGCACATCCGCAGAGCTATTTCGAGATTCGCAAGGAGAATTTTTAGGTCTTCTCGCATCTCCGGATATGCTAATCCCCCCTGCTGCGTTAAAACGGCAGGGGGGATGTTCTTTTGCTCTTTAGAGCTTCTCGGACGTTTCATGAGAGAGACCGCGGTGCGTATCGCCGTTTTCTCCCTTCTATTCTGAAAGCAGGCGTGCCTCCACCACGTCCCAGTCTATCACGCTCCACAGGGCGCCGAGGTAGTCAGCGCGGCGATTCCGATAGTCAACGTAATAGGCGTGTTCCCACACGTCGGCGGTGAGGATTGGGCGCAGCCCGAGCGTTAGCGGATTGCCAGCCCCCGACTCTTGCGTCAGCCTCAGCTTGCCATCAGCATCGGCCGAGAGCCAGGCCCACCCGGAGCCGAAAAGCGTCATGGCGGTCTTCTCAAACTCAGTCCTGAAAGCGTCAAAGCACCCGTACTGATGGTTGATGCGCTTCAGCGTCTCGCCATGTGGTGCGTTAGCATCGCGCGGCGGCCTCAGCTGGCCGAAGAACATGTTGTGGTTGAGCACCTGCCCGGCATTGTTGAATAGCGGGCCACGGCTCTCCATGACGATGTCTTCCAGCGCCTGCCCCTCATGCGGTGTGCCGGTAATGGCGGAGTTGAGGTTCGCCACGTAGGTGGCGAGGTGTTTGTCATGATGAAGCAAGAGCGTCTCCTCGCTAATGGCAGGCGCGAGGGCTGTGGCCGCATAGGGCAGTGGGGTAAGGGCGAAACGTCCGTCGATGGGTAATGTCTTTTTCATTTTGTGTGATGTGTCTTGAGTTTTACGACCCAGTGAATTGTATTCGCAATATATGCATTTCTTTTTAAGTGGTCAAGGCCTATATCATTGTCGGATAGTTCATTCCGTATAAAAGTCATGTATTGGTGGATGGCGGCGGTGTGAGGGGTGCTCGCCGCACTGCCGTGTTTGGATATGGCTGAGGCTGCGTTTGCCGTCTTGCCGGATATGTCCGCCTCGGGCGTGCTTCACCTTTGACCCCGAAGTCTTATCGGCCCTCAAGGCCGATCCTGTGGTGGGGGAGAACTCCGATGATGCCACCGCCACTCGCGCCTTATATAAAATAGAAGTTCCCGCCTCAGGTGTTATCCTAAGGCGGGAACTTCTTTGCGGTTGGTAAGCCAGAGGCTTACATCTGGGCTTTGAGCTCGCTCTGAACCTTTACGAGACGCTCGAAGAGCTCGTGGCCGGAGACTTTCTTATAGACAATGTCGTGAAGCTCCGAGATGTTCACGCGGTGCTGCTCCATGGTGTCGCGGTCGCGCAGGGTCACGGTGTTGTCCTCCAGAGTCTGACCGTCGACGGTTACGCAGTAAGGCGTGCCTATGGCGTCCTGACGGCGGTAGCGCTTGCCTATGGAGTCTTTCTCGTCATACTGAACGTTCATGGCCAGCTTGAGAGAGTTGACAATCTCGTGAGCCTTCTCCGGCATGCCGTCTTTCTTGACGAGTGGCAATACAGCCAACTTGACAGGCGAGAGCACAGGCGGCAGCTTGAGGACGACGCGGCTGTCGCCACCTTCGAGCTGCTCCTCGGTATATGCTCCGGCCATTATTGAGAGGAACATACGATCCACGCCTATAGAGGTCTCTATGACATAAGGCACGTAGCTCTCGTTGGTCTCCGGGTCGAAGTACTGGATCTTCTTGCCCGAGAATTTCTGGTGCTGACCCAGGTCGAAGTCCGTACGGCTGTGGATGCCCTCCACCTCCTTGAAACCGAATGGCATGCGGAACTCGATGTCGGTGGCCGCATTGGCGTAGTGGGCCAGCTTCTCGTGGTCGTGGAACTGGTAGTTCTGGTCGCCCATGCCGAGCGCCTCGTGCCAGTTCAGACGGTACTGCTTCCAGAAGTTGAACCACTTCATCTCTTCGCCGGGGCGGATGAAGAACTGCATCTCCATCTGCTCAAACTCCCTCATGCGGAAGATGAACTGGCGCGCCACGATCTCGTTGCGGAAAGCCTTGCCTATCTGGGCGATGCCGAACGGGACTTTCATGCGGCCGGTCTTCTGTACGTTCAGGAAGTTGACGAAAATGCCCTGTGCCGTCTCGGGGCGCAGGTATATCTTCATGGAGCCGTCAGCCGTGCTGCCCATCTCGGTCGAGAACATGAGGTTGAACTGGCGCACGTCGGTCCAGTTCTTGGTGCCTGAAATAGGGCAGACGATCTCCTCGTCTACTATAATCTGCTTCAGCTCCGCCAGGTCGTTGGCGTTCATGGCCTGCTTAAAGCGCTCGTGGAGGGCGTCGCGCTTGGCCTGATGTTCGATCACGCGGGCTGACGTCTCGCGGAACTTGGCCTCGTCAAAAGCCTCGCCAAACTTCTTGCGGGCTTTGGCTACCTCTTTCTCGATCTTCTCGTCATATTTGGCTATCTGCTCCTCAATCAAGACGTCGGCGCGGTAGCGTTTCTTGCTGTCGCGGTTGTCGATAAGGGGGTCGTTGAAGGCGTCCACGTGGCCAGACGCTTTCCAGATGGTCGGGTGCATGAAGATGCTCGAGTCGATGCCGACGACGTTGTCGTTCAGCTTGACCATGGCGTCCCACCAGTATTTCTTGATGTTGTTCTTCATCTCGACGCCGTTCTGGCCGTAGTCGTATACGGCACCCAGGCCATCATAAATCTCGCTGCTCGGGAACACGAATCCGTACTCCTTGCAATGCGACACCAGTTTTTTGAAAACGTCTTCTGCCATTCTCTGCTTTTGTTGTGTTGTTTTTATATTTCGTTTTGCCCTGGCGCGGGGTCTCGGCTCCGGTTGCGGCCGGCCCCCTCCCGGGCATTCAGACGTGCGCGAATTTAAACCTTAATCCCGAATTATTGCGCCGCGCCGGACTCTGCTCGCACCCCTATTTTGCCTCAGCCGAGTATTTTTCATACAGCTCGGCGTATTCCGAGGGTTTGAACACCTGCTTATAGCCAAGCACGACGAGCATTCCGCCCACCGACAGCACCACCCCTATGAAGAAGCCGCCTAACAGGTGCATCAGCATCTTGGGCGACGTCTTCTTCATCGGCTTCACCACAGGCTCCACCACAGAGAACACCGGCGTTTTGTTCGCAAGTTCCATCTTGCAGGCCGCCAGTTGCTGCTGAAGGGTCGTCACGACGCTGTATGACAGGTTGTGGTTCTCGTACAGCTCGCTGGACTCGGCGTCGGCCCGCTCCTCTACTGTATATCGGTGAGTGTCTTTATACTGTAGCCATCTGGCGCGTTTCTGGCAGAAGTCCGCCCACGTGGTGTCATATTGTTCTTGGATGAAGTTCAGGTTCTTGCGAGCGTTCTTCGTGGCGAAGTCGGTTACGGCCCCTTGTATACGTTTTATGACGGCCGCAGTGAGCTCTGCGCTCTGCTGCGCGTTCTGCGCTGTGCATTCTATCCTGACGAGGTTGACTTCGTCGTCCACCTCCACGTTAATACGTTCTTTCAGGTCTTTGATGCACAGCTCCATGGTCTTGTCTATTACTATGGCTCGCGTCCCTTCGTCTGCCTCATCGCCCGACGGGACTTCGATTATCTCGTTCGGCTCTTCCGTCAAGGCATCTTTTATTGTGAACGGCAGCATTATGGTGTATTTCACTATGTATCCAAAGGCCGACGGTATGGAGTCGCGCTTTGTGTGTGAGTATAATGACTCTATCGTGTCCG
>SFOL01000085.1 GCA_004552385.1 Bacteroidales bacterium
GCTCTGAACCAGCTGAGCTAAGCACCCGAAGCACGACCCGCTAAGCGGGAAAAATCAAAAGTAAATTCCTGTGGCGGGGTGGGCATTAACGGATTCGAACCGCTGACCCTTTGTCTGTCAGACAAATGCTCTGAACCAGCTGAGCTAAATGCCCCTCGTCATAAACCCACCCGAGAGTGAGTGGATAAACGTGGGTGCTGAGGGATTCGAACCCCCGACCCTCTGCTTGTAGGGCAGACGCTCTGAACCAGCTGAGCTAAGCACCCGAGGAAATAAGCCACTGAGCCAAGCGAACTTGGCAGGAATTATAGCCTTATGTCTAAGAACTTCCGCAATCCCGTTCCGAATTGCGATGCAAAGTTAGGCTTTTTCCATTACAAACCAATAGCCACCTTCATTTTTTTCAGAAGCGAGACCTCATTTCCTTGCCGCCAGTCCACCGAGGAGGCGGTCAAGACCGTGACAATCAGCCGAGAACCTCAGCTACGACAAAATTGCTACCGCCGACAAAAATAAGGTCACCAGGTTGAGCATTCCGGAGCGCGCGGTTCATAGCCTGCGCCACCGTCGGATAGAAATGGCAGTTGAGACCCAAGCCCAGGCCAATCTCATAGAGCTCGGCGGCGGGCGTGGCACGCTTCACGGATGCCTGTGTGAAATAGTAGCGCGCGTCTTTGGGCAGAAGCGAGATGACCTTCTCCGGCTCCTTGTCATTGCACATACCCCAGACTACGTGAATGTGGAGATAGTTGGAGAACTGCTCGTCGAGCTGGCGCGCAAGGAGCCGGACCCCGTGCGCGTTGTGGCCAGTATCTACAATGACGTCGGGGCGGGACGAGATCTTCTGCCACCGCCCCTGCAGGCCTGTCAGCCCCTGGACATCGGCCATGCCTTTTCGGACATCGAGATCAGTGACGTCATAGTCGAGTTTTTTGAGTTGTTCCGCGGCCGCGAGGACAGTGAGCATGTTGTGCGTCTGGCACAACCCCGTAAGCGAGAACTTGCGCTCGGTGGCGGGCTGTCGGCCCACGTGCTCCACTTGCGCCACGAGCATATCGTCCTTGACCTCAAAAGAGTGCATCTTCATGACGTCTTCGGCGAAGATGATAGGAGCTCCCACCTCGGCCGCCTTGGCGATGAAGACGGGGTCGGTCTCAGGATGCCTCTCGCCGATGACGACAGGGACTCCTGGCTTGATGATGCCGGCCTTCTCGGCCGCTATCTTCGCAAGCGTGTCGCCGAGATATTGTGTATGCTCAAGCCCGATGTTGGTTATGACGCACAAGTCCGGCGAGATAATGTTGGTGCTGTCGAGTCTGCCGCCGAGGCCGACCTCAACGACCGCCACGTCAACGCCTACGCGCTCAAAATAGTCGAACGCCATGGCTGTGGTAATCTCGAAGAAAGAGGGGCTTATCGAATTGAGGAACATATCGTTCCTGTCCATAAAGCCCATGACGTCCTCTTTGGTTATCATGCACCCGTCGATTCGGATCCGCTCGCGGAAATCGACGAGGTGCGGGGACGTGAAAAGTCCGGTGACGTAGCCCGCCGACTGGAGGATGGCCGACAGGGAGTGGGAGACGGAGCCCTTGCCGTTGGTTCCCGCCACGTGAATGGTGCGGAACTTGCGGTGAGGATGCCCGAGCCTCTCGTCGATAGCCATAATGTTGCCGAGGCCGGGCTTGAGGGCCACGGCGCCGACTTGCTGATAGACGGGGAAACGGTTAAAAATATCGTCAAGAATCTGTTCGTAGGTCACTTTACAAGATATTTATGGATAGCCTATTCAACATCAGAAGCGATCTGGTCGATGGCTTTTCTCACCTCGTCATACTCAAACCCCCTCTGGAGGGCGAAACGGACGAGCGACGCAAAAAGCCTTGAACCGTAAGAGAGTTTGTCGGTCTCACCTTCGCCCGGTGCCGGCGCCGACCTGAGTTTGGAGCGCAGCGCCTTCAGGAGGATGTCGTGCCACTCGCCGGGGTCGAACGCCGCGATGGCGTCATCGGCAACAAAATCGTCAACGCCCTTGGCCTTCAGCTGCATGCGGACCTTGACCGGCCCCCAGCCGGAGAAACGCGCCTTGTCGCGGACAAAGAGCGGGGCGAAGCGCGCATCGTCAACAAACCCCTCTTTCTCAAGCCTTGCGACCACGCGCCCCGTCGCCTCGGGCGACAGCCCCCACCGGACGCACTTGTCCACCATCTCCTGGCGGCAATGCTCCGACGCTGAGCACAACTGGGCGAGCTTGGCAAGGGCGTCCTCTTCAGACACCTGTTTGACGTTGTTTTTCCTTTGGAACATGCTCTGCAGCGGGTTATGCTATTGTGGTTTTCGGTCTTTAGGGAAAAAGTGGAACTCTTCCGGCACGGGGTCATAGCCGAAACCGCCGCCGGGGCGGCAACGGAGGATCCTGCGGACGGCGAGGTAGAGCCCTTTGAGAGGCCCGTGGAGGCGAATGGCCTCGACCGCGTAAGAAGAGCACGTCGGGGTGAAGCGGCACATCGGCGGGGTGAGCGGAGAGATGCACATCTGATAGAACCTGATGGGCGCAATGAGCACCGCGGAGGTGATCCGCCTGAGCGAGGAGCCGACCCGGCGCAAAATGTCACTGAGCATCATCGGCACCGTATTGACACGCGGCATCGGCCGCCACAGCCGCCACAAGCTTCTGGACAGACTTGCCCACGGAAGCCTCGACTTGACCCATGGTTGGCAACTCCTTGCCAATAAAGACGAAAGCCACGTAGAGCCCCTTGAAAGGCGAAGCAGCGATAGCGTCCTCGACCTCACCTTTGCGTAGCCTCCAGGCCTCCCTTACGAGCCTCTTGACGCGGTTACGCTTGACCGCCCTCTTAAAACGCTTCTTGCCCACGCTCACCATCATGCGCAACGGGGCCTCGCCCGCCCGCAACTCGCTCTTGGTAAGGTAGACAACCCTCAGCGGGAAGCGCGAAAAGCCAGTCCCCTTTGTGAAAAGGAGATCGACAGAGGTCTCGCCCCATAGTTTTTGCGCTTTGGGGAACTTATATGATTGGGAGTGGGAAAGCGTTTCTGCCATTTTGAAAAATTAAAGTCCTTTCCGCCATGCGCAGCACACACCAGATGGGGGAAACGGCATATGCTTTGGCGACGTTGCTCTACGCAAATTTACGACAACGCGACGACAAATGGCGTACTGAAATGAAAACGGCACGGAAGAAACGGCTGAGCCGCCTTGGTGTCGCGAGCCCCGCGGGTGAAAAGTCGGCAGAGCGGCGGCGAGCTATTTGGCACGCCGTTTGCGGTCAGATAAGGTAAAATTTATTACATTTGCCTATATTATAAATCATTTTGGCCTAAGCGCAAGGAGGAAGATAAGGATGCCAAGCGAACCCGAACAAGGCGAGCAAAGGAGGCCGGCACTGGTGCCGGAGCCTACCCTTTACCGTCTGCCAATATACTTGACGTACTTGAAGTTGGCCTTGAAGGCCGGCCAGAAGTACGTGTCATCGACAAAGATGGCTCGGGAGATGGGCGTGGACCCGACCCAAGTGACCAAAGACTTGGGGCACACGGCGATAGTGGGCAAGACGCGCGTCGGGTATGAAGTAGAATCTCTGATATCGGTGTTGGAGACCTTCCTGCGCTTCAACACAGTGGAGTACGGCTACCTGTTCGGCGCCGGCAGCCTCGGCACCGCCCTGCTGCTGGATCATGGCCTGGCCCAGTTCGGGTTCAGCATAAAGGCCGCATTCGACATCAACCCCGACAAGGTGGGTCTGAACATAGGCGGCACGACGATATATCACCTTGACGACTTCGGGCGCGTGAAGAAGCCGGACGTCAAGATAGGCATATTGACCGTGCCGGTCGACCAGGCTCAGTGCGTGGCCGACCTGATGATAGATGGCGGCCTGACGGCGATATGGAACTTCACGTCATTCAGAATACGCGTCCCTGACGGCGTGGTTGTTCAAAACACATCGCTCTACGCCCACCTGGCTGTGATTTTCAATAGGCTCCACGCAAAAGAGTAAAGACATGACCAGCACGAAAAGACGACTGGCGACCATGGCGGCAATCATCACAGCCATGGCGGCCATAGGCTCGGGAGACGCATCGGCGCAAAAAGCCATGACGACTACCACGACGACGACCACCACCACCGTGAGCGGAGACACGACAAAGACGGCCACCCAAAGCGTCACCACCATAAACCTATCGGTCAGCGACCTGACTCAACTGGTGCAAGCCGCGGCCAACACCATACTGGAACACGGCGCGCACGCCAAGAACAGCATTGCCGCGGCTGCCGACAGCACGGTCAAGGTCGGGGCTGACGCCCTCAGGCAAATAATACAGGTTGACGCCGGCACGGCGCAGGCGCTCATGTCGATGCTGGGCATAGTGGCCGACTCGGTGGCCACGGCGAGCAAGGCGGCCATAGAGGTGGGCAAGGCGGCGGCGCAGAAGAAAGCTGCGGAAGCGAGCAAAAAGATATCAGAAGAGGCGCAAGCCATGGCAGAAAAGGCGTCAAGAGCCACCGAGGCTCAGACCGACAGCCTGAAGCAGGCACTAAAGGCCACGCGCGCGGCGATAGACAGCCTAATAAGCGACCTTGAGAAAGAGGACGTCAAGACAAACAAGTAAGAGATAATGCGCACATACTTCGTCAGCGGCGTAGACACGGACGCTGGCAAAACATACATCACGTCGCACATGGCGGCGCAACTGAAAGCCGAAGGCGTGGACGTGATAACCCAGAAGCCAGTGCAGACGGGGTGCACAGGCATGGCTGAAGACATAGAGGAGCACAGGCGCGTGATGGGCTGCGGCCTCCTGCCCGACGACAAGGAGGGGCTGACCTGCACCTACCTGTTTCGCAAACCCGCCTCGCCCGCGCTGGCCGCAAGAATGGAGGGCGCGGAGATAGACCCCGCGCGCATTGACGCAGACACGCGCGCTCTGGCCGCGAGGCACGAAGTGGTGCTGGTGGAGGGGGCGGGCGGCCTCATGGTCCCGTTGCGCGACGACCTGCTGACGATAGACTACGTGGCCACGCGCCACATGCCGCTGATACTGGTGACGACATCGAAGCTCGGCGGGATAAACCACGCACTGCTGAGCATAGAGGCGTGCAAGACGCACAATGTGGACCTGAGGATTGTGGTATTCAACAGACTGCCCGGAGACGAAGACGTTATGGCAGACGACTCTCTGAGCGAGATTAGCAAATTCACCGCGAGAGCCTTTCCCGAGGCAAAGGTTATCGACTTCCGCGGGCAGGAGAGCCTTGCGGGGATGAAATTGACTTAAGGCAGGGTTATGGCGTTGATATTCATAGGCGTGATAGTGGTGTTTCTGCTTGCCAGCTTCTACGTGGCATCGCGGATATGCCGCATGCTGAAGAAGCGCCCCAGGCGCGCAAGAGTGGCAGTGTGGGTGACGGTTCTGGCTCTTGACGTGAGCTTCCTCGTGGCTCGGCTGATAGACTCGGACAGCGTCGGGCTGAACCGGGTGCTGTATGTGGTATCGACTACATGGATGCCAGTGGTAATGTTCATGTTCCTCATATTGGGCGCGATGAACACCGTGCGCTGGATAATTGGCGCGAACACGGGGCATGATCCGTACCGGACTCCGCTGACAGTGAAAGTGGGAGTCGCAGTGACCATAGTCCTTTGCCTCATAGGCTATTATGAGGCCACTCACACCAAGAGCACCCGATATGACATTTACACCTCAAAGCTGGCCAAGGGGGAGAGAAGGCGTATAGTCCTCGTGTCTGACATCCACATGGGTTACGCCGTGACGACCAAAGACGTGGAGAGGCTCGTGAGCGAAATCAACAGACTCTCGGCCGACGTGGTGATAATAGCAGGCGACCTGATAGACGGCGACCTGCTGCCAGTGAGAGAGGAGCGCACGCACACCGCGCTTGGCAAAATCCAGGCTCGGGAGGGCGTGATAGCCGTCATGGGCAACCACGATTACATGGACGACGACAAGGCGGCAGAGAACCTTCTGCGCCAAACGGAGGGACTGCTCTTGCTGCGCGACGAGACGGCGGACTTGACCGGGATGCACATAATAGGCCGTGACGACCTGTCTCACAAGAAGGCGTATGGCACAGAGCGCAAGCGGATAGAAGACTTCGGGCGCGCCGACAGCCTGTTCACCGTGGTGGTTGATCACCAGCCGGGCGCGATATGCGACGCGCAAGAGATAAATGCCGACCTAAGCCTGAGCGGCCACACCCACGGCGGGCAGATCTGGCCGATGAGCATAGTAACCGGACTTATGTACACCATCGACTACGGATACGGTTGCTTCGGCAACACATGCGCCATCGTGACATCCGGCTTTGGCACATGGGGCCCCCGGATGCGCCTCGGCACAAGGTCGGAGGTGGTGGCGATAGACGTGATAGGCACTGGCGAAACGGCCAAACAAAAGGAGTCGCAGGCATGAGCATGGGCAACATGTACTCGTCAAAACTGCTTGACGACGCGGTGGGTCAATTCGCAAAACTTCCAGGCATTGGCCGCAAGACGGCACTGCGCCTCGTACTCCACCTGCTGCGCGAAGACAAGGAGGAGGTGGACCTGTTCACCGAGGCGATAAGGGCAGTGAGAAATGACATACGCTACTGCCGCATATGCCACAACCTGTCGGACACTGACACTTGCGAAATATGCTCCAACCCACAGCGCAACCACAGGCTGATATGCGTGGTGGAGACAGTCCGCGACGTGATGGCACTCGAGGCCACGAGGCAATATGGCGGCGTGTATCACGTCCTTGGCGGCGTAATATCGCCGATGGACGGCATTGGGCCAGACGACCTGAACATAGACCAGCTGGAGGCGAGAGTGGCCGCGAAGGAAGCCGACGAGGTAATCTTGGCACTGAGCGCCACTATGGAGGGAGACACGACCAACTACTACATATACAAGCGCATAGCCCCATATGGCGTAAAGACCACAACAATAGCGAGAGGAGTGGCCGTGGGCGATGAGCTGGAGTACGCCGACGAGGTGACCCTTGGCAGAGCCATGGCAAACCGCGTCCCATTTGAGCAGACCATATAGCCACCACACCCGCCAGAAGCAATCAAGACAGCCGGCGATATGACGGTCGGACCCAAAGAAAAACAGACACATAATAAAAAGCAACCATCAACAGACAGAAAAAATGGAAGAACTGTTAGCAAAACTTCGCAAAGACTATCTCATAGCCTTCCTGCCAACCATAGCCCTTTTCGTCATAGCCCTGTGCATAGGCCGCTTCACAGAGCC
>SFOL01000086.1 GCA_004552385.1 Bacteroidales bacterium
TATGCAGTTTAACATTTATTAAACAAGTGGCGGATAAAAAGTGTTTACTTTTGCAAACGATTGGTCAGTGAAGACTATCACAACAAAAATTACCACAAGAACGATTATATATGAAAGGTAAATTACTGAGTTTGTGCGCATTAGCCATAACAACCACGGTTGCTGAGGCTAAGGTGAACATAACGGAGAGCAAGGGCTGGTTCGAATCCGCCTACGTAAAGTGGGCAAACGATTTGACCAACTACTCCAGCTATAACGTATACTACAAAGCGAGCGGCGACGCGAACTACACAAAGCTCGACAAGGAGCTTGTGCGCAACTATGTGACCTATGGCCGCGCCGACATCGTAGGCATAAAGGCTGGGAAGTACACCATGAAAGTGGTGCCGGTGAAAAGCGACGGCACGGAAGACACTGCCGAGGCCGCCGAGACAGCCGAACTGACCGCCACCGCCCACGACCGCACCGGTTTCGCCTTCAGCAGCATGACCGAGGGCAAGACGAACAAGGCAGGCGTGACATTCAACGCCGCCGACGGACTCGGAGCGTATAAGACCGAAGGCACGCTGAAAGACAATGCGAGGGTCGTATACGTCACGGCCAACAACGCCAAGAGCGTGTCTCTCGCCATCAACACCGGCAGCAAGGAGGAGACGTTCACAGGCATCCAGCAGATAATATACGGCTACCAGAAAGGCGCTGACGCGCGCCCACTGTGCATACGCATAGTTGGCACTATAACGGACAGCGACTGCGACAAATTCCTCAGCTCAGCGGAGGGCATACAGATAAAAGGCGCCAACGGATATATGCCGATGAACATAACCATAGAGGGCATTGGTGATGACGCCACCGTATGGGGGTTCGGCTTCCTAATCCGCAACGCCTGCTCGGTGGAGCTGCGCAACTTCGGGATAATGCTATGCATGGACGACTGCGTATCGATAGACACCGACAATGAGCACATCTGGATACACAACATCGACCTGTTCTATGGCAACACGGGCGGAGACTCTGACCAGGCCAAGGGAGACGGCACGTTAGACCTGAAAGGCGACTCAAAATACCTGACCTTCAGCTACAACCACCTGTGGGACAGCGGCAAGGCGAGCCTTTGCGGCATGAAGAGCGAGACCGGGCCTAACTACATAACATATCACCACAACTGGTTCGACCACTCCGACAGCCGCCACCCGCGCGTCCGCACCATGAGCGTCCACGTGTACAACAACTACTTCGACGGCAACTCGAAGTACGGCGTGGGAGTCACCAGCGGCGGCTCTGCATTCGTCGAGGCCAACTACTTCCGCAACTGCAAATACCCGATGCTCATATCAAAGCAGGGCACAGACGCCACTGGCGAGGGGACGTTCAGCGGCGAGAACGGAGGGGTGATAAAGGCCTTTAACAACACAGTGAAGAACGCCAAGAGGCTCGTATATTACGCCAAGGACAACACGGAGTTCGACGCCTACGAGGTCAGCTCGCGCAGCGAGACCGTGCCAAGCTCGGTTACAGCCAAAGCCGGCGGCACGCAATATGACAACTTTGACACGGACAACAGCATAATGTACGCCTGCACGCCCGACGACCCGGAGACCGTCCCCGCAACCGTGACGGGATGGTTAGGCGCTGGGCGAATGGGCCACGGCGACTACCAGTGGCAGTTCAACAACAAGACGGAGGACGAGAACTACGGCGTGATAGCAGCTCTCAAATCAGAGCTCAACGCCTACAAGTCAAGCCTCTATGACCTGTACGACGGCGTAAAAAACACTAATTACGGCACATTCAAAGCATCGGGCGGAGACTCGGAGAAAAACGAGGACTACGTGCCGACATACGATGGAGCGGACACCGGCGATGACGACGACAACATCGTGGTTGCCCAGAAGTGGGTATTCACATCGTGGAGCAGCGAGTCGCAAAACACGATAAAAGAGGCCTCAAACGGTTGGACACAGAAGTCTGAACAGTACGCCCGCTATGAAAAAACCGTCGCACAGGAGAGCCTTGGTCTGAGCGAGACCGAGGGACTTACATTCAACGGCAAAGTGATGGTAAGCTTCGACGCGGACAAGGGATATTACATTCAGGGCTCGATGAGCATATTCTTGAATGTTGAGGAAGGCGACATCGTCAGCGTGAACTTCTCCAACACAGGCTCAAAGAACGGGTCTCGAGACCTCTTTATAAACGGCGAGGCCGTGGCCTCATCGGCATCGACATCGCAGGTGACTGGCAGATACACAGTGCCTGAAGGTGTTACCGTAGTTGAGATAAAGGGGTCAGCAAGCCTGAACATCATGTCGATCTCAATCTTGAAGCAAAGCGGAGAAGACAATGGCGACACCCCGAACGGAATAAAGGAAGCCGAAGCCGAAGTGGTGGCCGTGGAGTACTACACACTGGGCGGCGCAAGACTCTCGGCCCCGCAGCGCGGGCTGAACATCGTGCGCACCATCCTCTCAGACGGCAGCAGCAAGGCTGAGAAGATCATAAGGAAGTAGAACCGACAAGACCCGGCTCAGTAACAGTCCCCCTGCGGAGTAGCCTCCGCAGGGGGACTTACGTTTCACCCCGCACCGAGAGCCGAGGCTCATTGGCGGGGCGCAAAGCGGTTAATGAAGATTAATTCATCGGCGGGTTTGTGCATTAATGGGTAACTTAGCGGCACGCAAGGCCCGACATGAAAACGGGAGTGCGCGTACCACGAAAAGAGACTACGACACAGAAGCGCATGGACGAAAAGACGAGACTCGCACTGCCAGGACACATGGCGATGCTCGCTGCCAACATCATGTGGGGACTCATGGCCCCCGTCAGCAAAGAGGCTCTTAACTACTTCGCCGATAACGGCGTAAGCCCGGTGGTGCTGCCCGCTTTCAGAATGGCAGGCGCAACAGTGTGCTTCTGGCTAATGTCCGCCATGTCGCGCCACGAGCGCGTGGCGAAGGCGGACATGCCCCTCATACTCCTGGGCGGGCTGCTGAGCGTGGCGTTCAACCAGAACTTGTTCATCTGCGGGATAGCCTACACGTCGCCCGTCGACGCATCGGTGGTGACGACGATGCTGCCCATAATAACGATGCTTCTCGCCGCGGCAATACTCGGCGAGCCGATAACAGGCCTCAAAGCCGGCGGCGTGGCCACGGGTACCGCTGGCGCCATACTGCTCGTCATGAGCAACGGCGACGGACTGACGTTTGACAAGAGCCACGCCCTGGGCGACGCCATGTGCCTTGGCGCCCAGCTGAGCTTCGCCCTCTACCTTGTATTGTGCAAGCGGGTGATGAGCAAATACAGCCCCGTGACGCTCATGAAATGGATGTTCCTCTCGGCCACGGTGGTGACAATGCCATTTTCCGGCCCGAGCATGACGGACATATCGTGGGGCGAGGTGCCAATGGCGGTATGGGGCGAGGTGGCCTATGTGGTGTTCATCGGCACGGTGATGACCTTCTTCCTGGTGCCAATAGGCCAACGGCTGCTGCGCCCTACGGTTGTGAGCTCATATAACTACATACAGCCGGTGGTGTCAGCCGCCGTGTCTCTGATGCTGGGCCTTGCCACATTCGGGTGGGTGAAAGGCGCGGCTGTCGCACTCGTCTTCAGCGGAGTGCTGATGGTTAGCCGTTCAAGAGCCAAAAGTGACTCGATAAAAACAAAAGAATAGATGAGAACTACGCTACTACTGATAGCCGCCACGGCTTGCACGGCATGGGCCAATGCACAAGACGACTATGCGAGAGGCGGCACCCTGGCGCGAGAGGACAGCCTCATGAACGCTGCACGCGAGATGGCCGACATGGGCAACTTTTCCGAGGCTATAAACATATATTCGCAAGTCCCGACGGAGCGGGCGCGCATAGAGCGCACACAGGCCTACCTGGAGATGGGCAACGTGGTCAGGGCGCTGAGCGACGCCAAGCTGATGGGGCGCGAGAAAGACTTCGGGCTGAAGGATGACGCCCTGCTGATAGAGGCCCGTTGCCGCGAGAGGCAGGGCTTCGTGGAGGCCGCGCGGCGGATGTATCGCCGCCTCATGCGCAAAGGGCACGCCGAGGGCATGTATTACTACGCCTCGCACCTGCACACCATAGGGCATCAGGCCAAAGCCGCCGAGGTGTGCCAGAAAGCCATAAAAGCCAACCGCCAGCTCACACCGGCCCACGAGCTGATGGCGGACATTGAGACCGCGCGCGGCCATCGTTATCAGGCACTTCTGCCCCTAATGCGCTACATGCTGACCGCCTCGGACAACGGTCGGCAAGCCGCCGCCGAGAGGCTTATGCGACTGTGGCGACGCGGCGGGCTGGGAATAGACATTTTGAGCAAAAGGGAGGCGGAAGAAAAATATAGCGAGATGATGGAGAAGCGCATAGACGCGATATGTGACAGCATCCGCCCCAAGGGCGAGACATCAGCTGACAAGATAGACGCCCTGGCCATGCGCACCGACAGTCTGCTTGCCGTCATGAGGGAGACAGGCGAAGAGAACCTGGACTTCTGGCAGGTGGAGTATGCCGACTTCCTGATAGAGATACACGCACGCGGTTTTACTCGCCCCATGATATACTTCATAATGGAACCAGCCTACAGGGCGGAGTGCCTGGCTTGGCTGAGCGAGAACGCCGGCTACTTTCTGGAATTCGAGACTTGGGTGAACGCAAGACTGTGAGTTTTCTGGATGGGACACGTCTTTCAAGGCGAAAGTCGCCGTGGAAGCGCTCAAGGAAACGGAGCCACTGGAGTCGCTGGCCAAGAAATATGGCATAGCGCCCTCGAAAATTACAGAATGGAAGAACGAGTTGCTTAACAACGCGGACAAAGCCTTCGGAAAAGACACGGAGAGCAAGAGCGAGCTCAAGAAGGTGACGGCCGAGAAAGACCGTCTTCTCAAAAAGGTGGGACAGTTGACAATCGACTGCGATTTTTTTGCGAAAGCCTGCGAGGATGCCGGACTCAAAGTGAGATAGCGGACCTTGAGATGAAACGCCCCGCAGGCATGAGCCGCAACAGATTCTGCAAGTACATGAAGTTCAACCGCAGCAACCTCTATTACAAGCCGAAGGGCGAATCCGGTCTCAATCTGAGGATAATGGAGATAATAGACGAGTATTACCTTGACCATCCGACGACGGGCGTGAAGACCATGACAATGGTTCTCCGCGAGAAGGACTATACCGTCAACGAAAAGCGCGTGCGCCGACTTATGCGCAAGATGAACCTTATGGCCATCTATCCGCGGAAGTGCCTCTCGAAAGGAGGAAGTGCCGGACACATACATCCCTACCTGTTGCGCAACCTGGAAATAAACCGCCGCAATCAGGTGTGGAGCACCGACATCTCCTACATCCGGATGATTGGCGGCTTCATGTATCTCTATGCAATCATAGACGTCTACAGCCGCTATATAGTGGGCTGGAAACTGAGCAACACCCTATCGGCCGACAACGTGCACGAGATGCTCAAAGAAAGTATCCGCAAGTTCGGTGCGCCTGAGATCATCAACAGCGACCAGGGCTCGCAATATACAACAAAGGCATGGGAAGACCTCCTGAAAGAGAACGGCATCCTCATCAGCATGGATGGCCGGGGCCGCTGCAAGGACAACATCTGGATAGAACGGTTCTGGCGCACTGTCAAGCAGGAATACGTCTATATCAATCCGACCGACTCTGTCGTGGAGCTGCGTCAGGGGATAAGCGACTACATCGAGTTCTACAACTACGAACGCCCCCATCAGAGCGTCGGAGAAGTCCTTCCGGCCCGAAGCTACGGATTAATCGCGTAAAAATTTGGACAATAATGGAAAAAGAACTAATTTTGTGGTGGAAAAAAACAAAAACCTTGACTTGTCAAGGTCGGGGCAAAGAGGAGGAGTTGGCCTCCGCCGCTTCTCCCTTTGTTCTGAAAATTATTGAAGTTTAACCCCCTGTCGAAAAACGGGGAGTACTATAACGTAACATTATATATTACGGAATATGACTATTTTTGTGCCGTGAAATTAGTGATAAACAGCAAATGGAAAATTCCTTACACGGTACTGACATGTGTCTTCTTAGTGATGGGAATTTGTGGGAATGTAGCCTTGGCACGTATGCCGGGCGACACCCTTGCCGTCAAGGTGTACTATCCTTGTGGCAGCGGCGACGTGTCCAAGATTCCGGCCAATGCGCCGTGTCTGGAGCGTTTCATAC
This sequence comes from Bacteroidales bacterium, assembly GCA_004552385.1. Classification (GTDB taxonomy): domain Bacteria; phylum Bacteroidota; class Bacteroidia; order Bacteroidales; family Marinilabiliaceae; genus W3P20-009. Next base: position 6,204 of record SFOL01000086.1, read on the forward strand.
ATGAGCTCGACTCCCTGTGCAGGTTGCCTTTCTTCAAGCCATTTGCACTTACGGTAACGTCTTCCGCATCTCCGGAGGGAAGCATCGGTCGCAACCGTGCCTTGTCGCATGCCAGGGCGAGGTCGGTGCTGGACTTCCTGAATGGCCGTTCGGAGACCTTCAGGCATATATCTTCGTCGCTGGATTGCAGCATCGACGAACAGACGACCAACCACATGGCGGGGCAGGTCAAGTACTTGCACTATCCCAAGATGAGGTTTTCCGAGGTGATGCTGCGTTACAGCCAAGGGGAAGACAGCCTGCAGGCGGTGTCCCCGCCAGTGGCGGAGGATGTGTCCAATCAAGGGCAGGCAGAAGCCCCGGTGGACTCTGTCAGGACGGTAGGCCTGCCCGCGGAGGAGATGGGCGATATCACCGCTCAGTTGCCACCACGGCAGGGGGAGGGCGTGGCTGCGACTGAGCGCAGGCCCGTGCTCTTCGTTAAGACCAACCTGGCATATGACCTGCTCACATTCGTCAACGTGGCCGTGGAGGTGCCGCTGGGGAGGAGGTTCTCCTTAGAGGCTCAATACGTCAACCCCTGGTGGCACAGCGTGCGCAAGCACCGCACCATCGAGCTGTGCTACGTGTCGCTCGCGCCGCGGTACTATTTCGGCAAGGACGGAGGGCGGTACTCTTCCTTCTTCGCCGGGCTCTCGGCAGGGTGGGGCAAGTACGACATGCAGCTCACCCGGCACGGCGTGCAGGGAGAACTGTGGCACGTGTCGCCCGTGTTCGGCTACAGCCACTACATAGGCAGGCACTGGAAGATGGAATACTCCATCTCGGTAGGCTACCTGCATACCGACTACCGCAAGTACACGCAGAAGTACGGCACCCCATACGGGGACATCAAGGTACACGACTACCCATGGGTGTCGCACACATTCAGGAGCATACTGCCCACGTCGCTGAGCGTGTCGCTGGTATACGCATTTCACGTGAACAAGGCTAAGACGCACAAGTAAAAGGCAGTTTTTTTTGACATGAGGTACACGAACACCAAAGCACACGGAAA
>SFOL01000087.1 GCA_004552385.1 Bacteroidales bacterium
GCCGTCGTATGTCATTGACAGATTGTCCACGATGCCCTTGAGCGAGGAGGTCATGTCGCCCTCGCGGGACAAAGATAGCAAATTTCCCATATTGTCGTAGCTGTAACTTGTGCCGTAGCCCGTGACGTGGTCCCCGTACTCGCCGTAGTCCGCCGACACAAGGCGGCCGAGGCCGTCATAGGCGAAATCGTAGCTGCGGGTTCCGGTGCCGGCACCGGACCTCCACTCCATCGAGGAGACATCACCGCCGAAGCGTCTGTTGCCGTCTCCCAGTCGGGCGGACCTCAGATCATTGTAGTGCAAGGTCTCTTTGAACAGAGATCCGTCGATGCCGGTCAGCCATGAGCGGACGCTGTAGGAATATGCGGACGAAAGGGCGCCGTTCCCACCTCTCTCAGTGCCTGACAGCCTGCCCAGCTCGTCATAGGTGTTCCTGGCAAGAAGGACCGGAGTGCCGCCGTTCAACGAATGGCGTACCTCAAGCAGACGCTCGGAGTCATCATAGGTGTAGGTCAGGTCCTCGCGGACAGTCTCTGTCCCTTTCCGGTGTACGAGATGGCGGCGTACAGGGCTGCCGAGGAAGTCATGCTCCACGTCCTCGGTGTCCCAGCCTCCGTCCGGATACGACATTTCCGTGTGTGAGACACGCCCCCTGCCGTCATATCTGACAAGCCCCCACACCTTTTTGCCGCTGATGCCCTCCGAAACCTCATGCAGGCATGATCCGGTCCGCCTTCCGATCAGGCTGGGAATATGAGTGCCGTACATGGCAAGGCTGTCCGGAAGGCCGGTGGCGAAATCATCAACAAACGCGTGGCTGTCATAATAGAAGGCTGACATGACCTGTGGCGAGACGAGCGTCACACCCGAGCATGCATAGCCGTCAAGCGCCCCGCCCGCGCCAACGTACTCAGCTAGCGCGAAACCAGATATCATGTTCCCCGTAGGGACGTCATGACCGCAGACTCCGGTGACGCACTCCCTGCCGTGGATATCGTACAGCATGAACGTGGACTCTCCGCGCCTTCTCTGCTCTCCGTCCTGTGTGAACACAAGCCTGTCCGCGTCGTCATATTCCATCCTTATCCATCCTATCCCAGGAAGCTTCCTCGCGCAGACCCTTTCTTTGGAATCGTAGAGATACAGATAGGCATACCTTTCTGTTTCCTCCGGATCAAGCGATTGCCCGATGGAAAGACGGTCTGACAAGGCGGGGGGAATTACAGCGAGAAGGTGGTCGAGGCCGTCGTAGACGCTGTATGTGTCAAGATATTGACACTCCCCGCCTTCTTTCATCACCTGTCTCGAAAGTATCTCCCTGCCATGCCTGTCGGTAAAGGTGAGCGTCTCCTTTCCGTCCTCGTCCGTCACCGAGACGACCTTCAGGGAGCCATCGGGGTAGAGCCCCTCCGAACTTATGACAAAGGATGTGTCATTCTTGGAAGCCTGGACTTCAATGCGGTGGCAGACGAGACGCTCGTCACCCGCACTGTTGCCCATGTGTTCCGAAAGTATGCCGCGCCCGGCCTGCCTCCATGCCTCTCCGGAACCGTATTCCATCAGAGGCCTGTCAAGCGGGCTGCCGTCATAGATGACCTCGGAGTAGGGGGCACCGTCGCCAAGGTTGGCCTCCGAGGATCCGGGCATGATGTCCTCAGGCCTGACATGGGCATCCAGATACGTGACCGTATGCAGTCCAGGCAGGATCACCCTTTGAGGTGTCGCCAACGCCGGCAGCCATCTTTTGGACACTCTGCCGTGTCCGTCATATTCAGTGAGCGACACCAGCGTCTTGTGCGATGGGGTGAACCCCACCTGATGCACTGACTCCTCGCGGCCGAAGTCGTCGAGCCAGGTGACGGTCGTCATCATCGACATCTCACCGCCGTCGCGGCTGGTCAGGACCGTGACATCGTTCCAGCTGGTAGCCACGTACGAATCACTCAGGAGTGGAATGCATTCAAGTGACAAAGACAGCGACGAGCGGCATGAGAGGGCCTCGGAGTTCGGCGCACCGGCGGCGATTGCACCGGATTCGTCCTCTTCGTCGTCATCAACCGCCTGAATGTCAGGAACCTCAACAATCCTGTCGGAGAATCCGTCATACTCAAGCAGGTACTCTCCGGGCGGGATGGAAAGGATCACGCTGTCCTGACGTTCGTAGTCCTCACTGATATACGTCCGCATCGTGGATCCGTCCACACGGAACGGTAACCTTGCGATAAGGCTATCGCCCTTGTCCAAGACCTCATAGAGCCTCAGGAGGATATGGCTTTCTCCCGCCGGGAACGGATCCCCCAACCCGCGGTTGTAAGAGAATCCATTCAGCTTGAAGTGCACGTCAAGGGTGTCTGCGACGACCAGGGTGCACGAGCGGTCGATGGCGGACGTCGAGGCCCCGACGAGCTTCATCAGGCTGACATCGGTGGCGTAGCCTTTTCTCAACGAGAATATCGGTAAAGTCGGATAGGCTGGCTCGACAGGCTCGACAGGCTCGACAGGAGTCGCGGTTTCCTGAGCCGGCATGGCGGCACAGGAAAAGAACAGCGCAAGCAAGGATGCGGCCGCCTTGCGCGCAAAATGTGTCATATTGTTCATTGTTCTAGTCATTATGATAATGGTATGAATATTTCCTCACAATCTTTTTCCCGACGTTCCCGTCATTGTCCGTCTCAAAGATGGACTCCTCCGAAAGTCTGCCGAGAGCGTCGTAACCATAGCGGAAAATCAGTTCGTCAGGCATCATCACCTGAATCAAGCGCAGGGAGGTGTCATAAGCATAGTCCCAGACCAACTTCCCACCGACGCTTCGCTTAACAGGATCTGGAATGAAGGGGTGTACAATGAAATCATCTGACTGCTGTCTGGCCTCATCGGAGAGTTCCGGTAGTGCCTCGTACTCCTCCAAAGTGATCCCCTCAATCCTTGTCATGAGGCGTTGACCGTTTCCACACCACTGAAGCACACTGTGGACTCCGTTCTCTACAATCTCGGTAGGGTTGCCCCATTCATCAACGGACAGAGCCTCATAGTCCGTTTTCCCCGTCCCGTCCGTGCCGAACAACGTTTCGATCTTGGACAGATAGCATATCGGGCCATTGTGTGATTCATTGCTCGAATATGTGTTCCTCGCCGTCCTGCGGAGAGTCCCGGAAGACACTTCCTCCGTGACGACCGGGGACATGATGTGCCGGTCGATCATCCACCGGTACTGTCCTGAATGGTCTGACGGGTATGTGTACCGGCTCGTCCTTTGCGTGCCGTCGCTTGACATCTCGGACTTTGAGATGATTTGTCTGGCAGAGTTATAATGCGTCCATGTGCTGTCGGAATATTCACCTTCACGGACGACCGTGGACTCCGGCAGGTAGCTGTAGGTGTTGGTCAGCGTCAGCCACGCCACTTTAGCGCTGGTAAAATTCTCCTTGGACCTGTCCAGATAGATCGTCCTCTGCGTCGCCGTCGGCATGGGATGGTCGTTGACTCTGGTGTACCTGTAGGACTCAGACCTGACCTCAGTGCCGTCGGCGCGGTGCCATGACCGGGACAGGAGATGTCCGCGCTCGGCTGAGTTGCTCGTGTAGGGTAAGCCGCCTCCAATGCCTGAAATGTTGTACGAATGATATGCGGAAATGTCATCGTGGGCGTTCCCGTGGATGTCAGTCCCGTAGTTGCTGAAGCGATTGACAACATAGCCCAAAGAGGTTCCATCAGCGTCCAGCGTCTCCTCTATCACGCACGAGTAGCCAACATCAGGGCTGTTAAGGTTTGTGACGGGCAGGCCAAAGCTATACATGCTGAAAATACTCATGGACACGGGATAAGGACCAGAAATTCCCTTAAGAGGTGTCCAGACATAATTGTTGCCGGCATTGTAGGTGACCGCGACAGGGTCGGGGGCTTTTGCTACCCCGCTGCTTCGCGCCGATGTGGAGATTCCCTCTCGATAGTGGAACACCTTCGTGGACACGATGCTGTCCTCCCTGGAAAGGTTGGTGATCCTGCGGACACGCAGCCCACCTGAAACTCCATATTTGTCCATCAGGACATGGCTGTCGTTCTCCAGTCTTGAATAGTCGTGTCTCTCATATTCCAGCACGGTCCTTCCGCCTGTCGGGTAGATGACCTCAACGAGGGTCTCGCTCTTTGTGGCGTTGACACTTGCCGGAGCCTCCAGATTGGAATCGGCCAGTTTGTGGGTCTGTCCGTTCCAGTAGCCCCAACGGTCGGCCTGCGGCAGGATGTAGCCGTTCGGCATGTGGTTGGGGTCGTAGGCGAACCTGTATTCCGGCATGCCAAGATCCGTGGTCTCGGCAGGAATCGAATAGAAGGGGTACTTTACGCCTACTCCTTCTACGTATGTCGTCTCAATGTTCGTCAGCCCTGTCCTCCAGGCCACCCTTCCAAGCTTGCGGCGGCTCTCTTCAAGATATTCAAAGAGGACGGTCGTGTCGTCGTCTCCTGCCCTGTTGATGCGGATGCCGTAAAGCACGTGAGCCACAAGGAGTGACGCTATGCTTTCGTTGGCGATCGGATCTGTCGAATAGTCGAATCCAGGGAAAAGGAACCCGAATTGATCATGAGGGGAAGAATCCAACATCTGCCAGGGCGAGATCCTTGAATTCCCGTTGCCGCTCCAGTACAACGCGCCCCCGGTGTGGTTTTCTGAGTACGCGTCAATATACCGCCAGTCCGCCTTGTACTCGAATTCCAATGTCTCATTCAGCGTTGTGATGCGGCATAGTCTTGCTGGGAAAAGAAGAAAACCGGTGAATCCGCGCCGTCCGGTATTGACACCGTTGTCTCCCGATGACGGGAAGCCTGTTGTACGGCACACACTCGGACTGTATCTTATGTCAACCATAAGGTCGTAGGGATTGCCATCACTGCCGTTCGCGTACTGGTATGTGACCGTGCGGCCGTCCTGCGTCTTTATCTCGCTCAGATGCCATGACGTGGCAATGAGGTCCCCGCTCTTTCTGGAGTAATACGGAACGCTGAAATCCGTGGCGTCTGAGCCTCCGAAGGTGAACCTGCAGCCGTCCGGTGTCACCAGTGTGAACCTGATGAAGTGACGTTTGTTCTTGTCCCTGTTCGGCCAGCCGCTGACATTCGGAATGCGCCCGGCGAGGCCGGATATGTCCATGAAGTCCTTCGCCGGGTCAAACTCCACACTGATGTCCTCATCGCTGACGACAGTCCAGCCGCCTTCCGGGTTGAGATAGAAGTTGCCGCTGTGTCCGAAGAAGTTGAATGAGAACTCGTCGGCGGAAATCTCGAACCATTCCGAGCCTTCAGATTCGGTGCAGTTTCTTGTCAGACTGTCCAGACGGGTCGGTGTGATTCCGGCCATCAGTGAGCAGTGTCCATAGAATCCGTTCTCATATTTGCCTGTCATCTTCTCATCTGGGACTCCCCGGACGGTACGTGTGACGCAGCCACCGCACTGAAGGCTCCAGCCCAGTCCGACAATGCCTGGGTACTGGTTGGGTTTCACCGAGGCAAGGTGATACCTCAGCGAGACGGGGAACGTCATGGAGCCGACCCTCATCTCGTGTATCGGCACGGATATGTCCGGGATGCCGGTGAAAAGGCTGACAGGGACTGATCCGTACGTCCCGAGATTGGCCGCCTCCGGTGACGGGACGCTGCAGACCGGAGAGGTCTGGGCCTCCATTGACATGGAGACCATGATGAATGTCGCCGCGCAGGCGATTAACTGTCTGATTTTACTTTTCATTTTTGTCCTTGTTTATGGTTGCACTGCCCTTCCAGATGTCCGTCACGCTGTCGATTCCGAGCAGCGCGGTGGACGCGTAGAGGATTGCTGAGATCATGTCGGGGGCCTGCCGGTCCCATACCGTACACATGATCAGGACGGCCGAGCAGCACAGCCATCCGATGATTCCGCACAGCCTCTTCGACGAGAGGCTGTCTCTGTCCGCGGACAGAAGAGATTTTAATATGTTCATTGGTTTAACGTTTTGCGCATGTCGGGGCACATGTCGCCCCGAGTATGCATAAGTTTGACATGTCCGGGCTTGTGGCCCGGATTGAAATGTGGCCGCCCTCCTTTGTCGAGGGCGCGCCATCGGTTGCGCAAAGCGATTTTGTCGGGTATTTTTGCGGGATTGAGAATTAATCCCTACCTTTGAATCGCTATAGCATCTTGTCAGGGGCGACTAATCCCTGAATTTCCAGTCTGTGGCACTCAATGGAGCTCACGTCCGCCAAGATTTGCGCTCCATTTTTTGTGCCTTGAAGATTGCGTGTCTACATGGCTACAAAAAAATAAAAAATAAACTTTAAAAATCAGTCGGCTCGGCCAGTTGTGATTGGCTCCCGTCTCTGGTTACAAAGATATCCCAATACCAGCCGTATTTCCAAATTATTTTTACCAAAGTTATTAACAAGTGCTAACATTAGTTGTTAACTCGTTGTCATACAGCTTTGCATGCAGGTATATAATATAGATAAATTCAAAATAATCATATTTGATTTATGCGTTTAGGCCGGTTAACCTACTGAGTCTGGTTTGCCTTTTTGCCCATTTTTGCATCGTACCATACCACAATATGGATAATTTGCTATCTTTGTCCCGCGAGGGCGACATGACCTCCTCGCTCAAGGGCATCGTGGACAATCTGTCAATGACATACGACGGCAATATGCTCGCGTCCGTGTCGGACTCCGCCCAGGCTCCGTCGGTGACGGGCTCGGCGGACTTCCGCGACGGGGTGTCAGAGGTCGTGGAGTACACCTACGACAGGAACGGCAACATGACGTCCGACCTGAACAGGAAGGTCTCCCTCATCTCCTACAACAGGCAGAACCGGCCCGCCAGGATGAGACACGCCGGCGGTACGGAGACGTTCACCTATCTTCCTGACGGAACAAAGCGGGGAAGGACGGTCCTCGGGAAGGACAGGTCCCTGTCCCGGACCGAGTACCGCGGCAATCTGGTGTGCGCGGACGACACCCTGAAGTACATCCTGTTCGACGGGGGCCTGATCGCCATGGACGGCGCCAGCCCGGAGTACCTGTTCTTCCTGCGCGACCATCTCGGCAGCGTCAGGGTCGTCGCCAGGCCGGACGGCAAGGCCGTGCAGGTGAACCACTACTACCCGTACGGCATGGCCTTCGCCGGCGGCGGGATGTCCGGCAACGCCGGGGCGCATCCCGTGGAAGGAGGCGTGTCCGTCGCAGGCGGCTCGCTCGAGATCGGCGGCGAGACCGGCGGCATGG
>SFOL01000020.1 GCA_004552385.1 Bacteroidales bacterium
TTTAAAAATTGCACTACGTAGAGCCGTACTTATATCCATTCTCTTGACGAGCCTCTTGGCTTCGGCAAGCACGCTTCTGAGTCTTTGCGTCAAGAGTCATAGATTCAGATCGGTCGTACGTCGACTGGTGTCTGCAAAAACATTTACGGTTTCGAGATGACAGCAGAGGCCTTCGCCTATTTCCAATCGGATGGTGATGGTGGGGCGTCATTTCGTATGCCAGACGATAGCGCGGGACATACTGCGAGGCCATGTCTGCGGGATGAATTCGACTGCGGGTATGAAGAGGATTTTTATGATAACTCCGGCTCTGCTTACGATTTTGACGATGCTGATGATGGGGGCAATTGGGAGTTTTATGATGACAATCCGGACATGGACCGGCAGAGTGAGGATTTTTTGAATTGACCCGTCCCGCCCTACTGGCACTCCTTTATTATCTCATCCACTTTCACGTCCTTCGGCCATATGACGTTTGTGACGTCGCAAGTGTAGACCGCCGTGTGGAGCATGGTGTCTACCGACAGGTCCAATGACGCCAATGAGGGGTTGCCGGCCACGTCGATGTCCCAAAGCGTCGCTCCGCACCTCGTCAAGTCCAGTTCGCTAATGTCGCACCTCGAGCATTGGAACGTACGCAGGTTGTTCGCCCCGAACTCGGCGTAGCTGCCCATAATCACGGCCTTAAGGTTTTTGCATGCCATTATGCGCACGTCGGTCAAGGCTTTAGCGTTCCTAAGATCCACGACGTCTATGCCGCATGCGTCAAGATGCACCTCGCGCAGCGACCGGAAGTCCGCAAGGTTCAAGTTTTTCATGTTTACGCGCTCTATGCGCATCGTCTGTATGTTCACGAAGTTGGACAGACCCGACATGTCCACCGTGTCGCTACCCGCATATTTGTCAAGGTCTGTGAGGTCTATGCCCGTGAATGAGGCCGTCTCGTAACCCTCCAGCTTGCCATCGTGGTTTTTGTCGAAGCGGTCTATGAGGAACTGCTCTAGATTCTTGTCCGAAAAGCCCGCATGAGCCGATATCGTCATGACTTTTGTGGCGTATAGCTTACCATAGGTCACCTTGATGGTCGTTACCCCAAATTTCAGCGCGTGGAGCATCCCCTTTTGCGTCACGGTGGCCACGGTGGTGTCTGATGACGACCATATTATCGGCGCGTCCGGATAGCCCGTGTTTGCGCTCTCAGGGTAGGCGCGCGCCGACATCTGCACGCTGTCGCCCGGAGCCGCGTTCTCGGTCTCGGCCGTCAAGTATATGTGGTCGAGCTTCACGTCGCTCTTGTCGCAAGCCGGCATCACGGTTGCTATGCAGGCAGCCACAGCCGCGGCTGACACTACTGTTATGATGTGGCGCATCGTTTTGTGGCTTTTATCGTTTGTTTGACTATTTAGGCGCCTTGACGTAGAGTATGGCCCCGATGACGCTGAACACGATGTTGGGCAGCCACACAGCCAGCAGTGGCGGCATGTTGCCGTTTATGGCGAATGTCTGGCTCACGGTAAGGAACAAGATGTAGACGAAGCTCAGTACCAGGCCTATGCCTATGTATTTGCCCATTCCGCCCCTCGTCTTGCGAGACGAGAGGCTCACGCCTATCAACGTCAGAATGAACGACGCGAACGGCGTGGCGCGACGCTTGTAGAGCTCGATGGCGAACTCTTCGGTGTTGCCTATGTTGCGCTCTTCCAGTTCGTTAATGTGTGCCGACAGCTCCGACGATGTCATCATCTCGTAGCTCTTGCGCTCTTTCTTGAAGTCCGACGGGCGTATGTTTATCGTGCTGTCTATGGACTCGCCCGATGTCATGGTGTGGTGTATGCCGTCAGGCTCAAAGTCCCAACGCCTGTAGTCGCGCAGGTGCCACTTGGTCGATGCGGAGTCGTACGTTATGGTGCGCGCCGTCAGGCGGCTCACCATGTTCTTGCCGTCGAACTTCTGTATGTCGAACCTGTCGCCGCTCTCGCGGAATGAGTAGTAACGGCCCATGTACACGTACACGCCCGGCGATATCTGCATGTGCATGTCCGCCAGCCCCGTCTCCTTGCGGCTCTTGACGTATGTGTTCTCAAACTGTATCCTCGTCCTGTTGGCCAATGGTATCACGTAGCTGGCCAGAAAAAATGTTATGACAGCTATGGCGGCCGAGCCTATGAAGTATGGGAACATCAGGCGCCTGAAGCTCACGCCGCTGGCCAATATCGCCACAATCTCGGTCTGCCCGGCCATCTTCGAGGTGAAGAAGATCACGGAGATGAACACAAGGAGCGGCGAGAGCATGTTGGCGTAATAGGGGCACAGGTTTTTGTAATAGTCGAGGACTATGGCGCTCAGGGGGGCGTGGCTGTCCATGAAGTCGTCCACTTTCTCCACGAGGTCGAACACTATCACGATGGCGAGCATTATGACCACAATGAAGAAGTATGTCCCCAGGAACTTTTTTACTATGTACCAGTCGAGTATCTTCACCTTTTCCTTTTGTCTTTGAGTTGCTTCTTTCCTTGGCTTGACCTCACCCGAGGCGTGATGTCCTTTCGAGTCCGGGCTCGTCTTTCACGGTTATCTCGCGTCCTTTCACCTCCACGAGCCCTTCGTCAGCGAACGCTCTGAGCGTCCTTATGGCGTTGGCGGTCGTCATGTTCGAGAGCGAGGCCAGATCCTCACGGGTCATGCGGATGTTCAGTTTCCGCGTGCCGCTTACGTATCCGTACTTGTCTCTTATGCAGAGCAGGCTCTCCGCCAGTCTGCCGCGTATCTGCTTCTGAGCCAGTGAGACGCTACGAGTGCGGCACAACCGCAGTTCGCGGGCCAGGCTCTTTATTATGTAGGCCGCCAAAGCTGGATTTTCGCGTATGACGTCCATGGCGTCGGCCCGCGGCACTGATATTAGTGTGCTGTCCTCAATGGTCGTGGCCGTGGCCGAGTGGCGTTCCCCAGCCAAAGCGGCCCTGTAGCCTATCACGTCGGTTGCCGCGGCAAGCTTCACTATCTGGTCGCGCCCGCTCACGCCCTCCTGGGTGGTTTTTACCTTGCCTTTCAGCACGAAGTATATCTTGTCGGCCTTATCGCCTTGCCCATAAACTTTTGAGCCTCGCGGCAGGGTCAGCATCGTGCACGTCTTACCCAGCCGGACGCGCTCGGTGTCTGTCAAGTGGCACAGGGGCTCACGGCTTGTGGGCAGGTCTGCGTCTATGTTTATCTTTATCGGCTGTCTTGTGGCGGTTGCCATCTGTCTATGTCTTATTGGAGCCTCCGTGGCGGCATCTGGCCGCTATACCATCATCAGCAGTATTTGCGCAACCCCGAATCCTATGTATGTGCCCACGGAGTAGCCTATCAGCCCCACCGCTATGCCGGGGCCTATGACAGCCTTGTTGCCCAAGGCACCGGCCATGACGGGTACGAACGGCGGGGAGCACAGCAGGGCTATCGACGTCACCAGAGTCGTGTCCGTGTCTATGCGCAGTAGGGCGTTCAGCAAGACGTGCATAACCAGCGCACCTATTGTCGCAAAGCCTATGAAAGCGAAGAAATGCGGGGTGATGTCGTTGAACATCGACGTGCTCACTTGAGCCGACACCGCCACGCTGAATATCAGGATGAAGAACGTCCCGGCCTCATACGTCCGCTTGATGCGTCTGACCTCCTCGCGGCTCGCGGCAAGGACTGACAGCAGCGATATGGCCAAAATAAACACGGCCAGAAACACGTCAGCGTCGCTGCCGCATTCGCTCGCGATCTTGCTCACAGCCCACGCCACAGCCCCTCCCGCTGCCACGATGCCCGTCGTCAGGCCCATGGCTTTGCCGAGGTCGGGCAGGTTCTCTCTTTTGAAGAGTCCCCAGAATAACTCGCCGTTGTGGCTTCCCTCTTCGCCATCAGCGTCGCCCGAATCCTTGCGTCCGCTGAATTCCGGCAGTATGTGCGACAGGATGCGCCGCCCGAACACTATGATGATGACGAGGTAGACGGCGGAGACGAGTATCGAGTAGCTGTGGCTCAAGAGGTAGGTCTTGTCCGGTATGTCCAGAGCCACTTTGAGCGCGGCCTGATTGGCCGTGCCGCCGGTGTAGAGGCCCGTGAGCATCCCGCCCACCTTGGCGTTCTCCGCGTCGCCGTCTCCGAAAAGGGCGAACCCGGCCACCACAGCCATTATGCATCCCAGCACCCCGCAGACGGTCGATTTGGCGAATTGCGGTGCAAGGCGCGACCATGCCTTTATGTCGGACGAGAGAAGCATGAGCGGTATCGCCACAGGGATGGCTGCGGAGGCTACCACCCTTAGAGTTTCGTCCGCCCCGTCGGGCATCACTCCCGTCAGTCCGACGGCGCAGCCGGCAACGTATGCCAATATTATTTCGCCCACTTTGCGCAGGGCGGGGCTGAGCCAAGTCAGCCACATCACCATCAGTGGGGTGGCCAGGCAGAAGAGTATGACGAGCGTGTTCTGCATTGTGCTGTGGAGCTTGCCGCGCCTCCCCGCTCCCCCTTACGAACAGCGTTCGCGTTGCGCGATTGAGAGAGAGTGGGGGGTGTCTGTCCGCGTGGCGGCTTAGTTCACTTTGTGGTTGTATGTTATTGTGCCAGTCTGCACGGCCGGCTTTGTCGGGTCCGGGTTGAATTTAGCCTTCATCGCGGCCTGCTCGTCGGCGCGCCATGTCGGCGCGTGCTGAATGGTGGTGCCTCGCGGCCTCACGTGCGCCGACACTACTTTGCCTTGCTTGTCGACTGTTATTTCAACCACCACCGTGCCTGGAGTCTGCACGTTTACCGTCGGTTTGGGCAGTGCGCCCATCAGCTTGCGTCCGTCCAGCGAGAACGAGTTGCCTCCGCCGGTGCCGGACCCGCTGCCTATGCCCGAGCCTTTCCCGCCCGACGTGGCGCCGCCCTGTCCGGAGTCTCCCGAGCCGCTGCCCGAGGTCCCTGTGCCGCTTGTGTTGCCGAAGCCTTTGCCTATGGCGTTTGCCGCCTTGGCTCTCGCCTCGGCTTGCGCCCTGGCTCTCGCCTCGGCGCGTGCTTTGGCTTCCGCCTCCGCCTTGGCTTTGGCCTCCGCTTCGGCTCTCGCCTTGGCTTCCGCCTCTGCTTTCAGCCTTGCCGCCTCTGCCTCAGCCTTGGCTTTGGCTTCCGCCTCCTCGCGAGCCTTTATCTCGGCGTCTCGCCTTGCCTTAGCCTCCGCCTCTGCTTTCTTCTTCGCCTCAGCGAGGGCTGCCGCTTCCTCGAAGTCTTGCGTGTCTTTTGCCTCGCCGTCGGCCTTCACCGCCTCCTCTTGCTGCGCCGGGGCGGGATCCGTCGGCGTCGGTTCCGGCTCCGGCTCGGCTTGCTCGGCCTCGTCGGTCGGCTGGCTCTCTATGGGGGCGGGGGCTGCGCCCTCGTCTCCTCCGCCGCCTCCCTCGTCGAATGCGTAGTTCACGAGCAGGGCCTCCTCGTCCTCCCTCTCGGCTGTCATTTTGCCGAAGAAGAGTACGAGGAGCAGGATGACGTGCACCACGATGGCGCCTGTAAGTCCGTGGCCGCGGTATCTGCGCTCAGAGTTGTTCTTCATCATTTGGCCCTCGTTGCCAGTATGAGCTTATACTTGTGCTTCTTGGCTATGTTCATCACTTTCACCACCTCGCGCATCGGCACGGTCTCGTCCACGTGCAGGGCGATGTACATGTCGGGTTGCTCGCCGAGTTTCGCCGCGAGTGCGGGTTCCAGCTCGTCATAGCTCACGCGCTTCGTCTCGACGTAGTAGCGCAGGTCGGCCGTGATGGAGACTGATGTCTGCGGCTTGGCCGATGCCTGGTTCTTGCTCTGGGGCAGGACCAGCTTCAGCGCGTTGGGGTGTACGAGCGTCGACGTCAGCATGAAGAAGATGAGCAGGAGGAATACAACGTCCGTCATTGACGACATGTTGAAGGCCGAGCTTATCTTTGATCCTCTTTTAAGTGCCATCTGTTAGCCTCCTTACTTTATGCAGTGGGGTCGTTGAGCAGGTCCATGAACTCCATGGTGCGCGCCTCGAGCGTAGCCACCACGCGGTCCACGCGGCTCACGAGGTAGTTGTAGGCGAAGTAGGCCACAATGCCGACTATCAGTCCTCCCACGGTGGTCACCAGGGCTGTGTATATGCCGCCTGCCAATGAGCTGACCTCTATGTTGTTGCCGGCCGACGCCATCTGGAAGAACGCTTGTATCATGCCCGTCACCGTGCCAAGGAAGCCTATCATCGGCGCGCCGCCTGATATCGACGCCAAGTTGGCCAGGCCCTTCTCCAGGTTGGCCACCTCTATGTTGCCGGTGTTCTCCACGGTCGTCTGGATGTCGCTCAGCGGCCGGCCTATGCGGCTTATGCCCTTGCCCACCAGGCGGGCCACTGGGTTGTCCGTGCTCTCGCACAGGGTGCGCGCGCTGTCTATGTTGCCGCTGTGGATGTAGTCCTTTATCTTGTTCATGAAGTTCTTGTCCTCCTTGAGCGCGTTCCGCAGGGCGACGTAACGCTCAAAGAACAAGTAGACTGCGTAGATCGACATGGCGAGAAGGATCCACATGATCCATCCTCCAGACAAGAACAGGTCTATCACGTTGAGCGTCTGCTCCTCCACTACTTCGCCGGCCGCGTCGGTCAGCACCTCGGCCTCCTGGCCAACAGCTTGTATCATTCCTCTTTTTTGTGCTAAAAAGTTTTCTTTCCTGATGTCGTGCTCGGCGGCGCGCGGCGCACACCTCGCCTCCCGCAAAGTAAGCATATTTTGCTGAATAATCCTAACAGCCGCCACCGTCAGCGCGCTTGTGACTGCCGCTCTCTCTCATGCCGGCGAAGCTGTCTTCCCGAGCCTCCCACATCCGCGTTTTTTAATGTTGGCGGCGGTTCGCTTTTTACCTCTTTTGACGCTATCTTTGCGTGTCTGAACAAATATGACTTTCAATGCGAGACTTTAAGATAGGCATCAAGGTGCAGGCCTCCACCGAGGAGGTCTACTCTGCCATAACCAACCCTTTCGCCATTGAGCTCTGGACGGGTTTCCCCGCCAAGATGAACACCGTGCCCGGCAGCGAGTTTGAAATGTGGGATGGCGACATCTGCGGTCGAAACCTCGAGTTCGAGGAGAACAAGCTCGTGCGCCAGGAGTGGTATTTCGGCGAGGACGAGCCCTCAATCGTCACCATTAAGATTACGCCGCGCAGCAATGTCCGATCCGAGATTTTTATCACACAGACCAACATTCCCGATGAGTTCTATGACAACATAGCCGGCGGGTGGAGCGAGGACTATCTTGCGTCGCTTAAGCAGTTTCTCGAGGAGGGCGACGACTGAGGTCGCGACCGTGATAATAAATAAAACTCAGCCCCGCCAAGAACTCGTCTTGGCGGGGCTGAGTGTCTTTTCAAGGCGTATAGCCGGTCTTAGAACAGGCTTCCGCTCTCGCAGGTGATGTCGTCGATCATGCAGTAGTTGAGGCCGTTTGTGCCATCGCCGTAGTCCTCAAGTGAGAATGAGCTGACTGTCTTGCCCGTCGACGGGTCTACAACCTGGAGCACGCACTCGAACACGTAATAGTCCTCCACGTCGTCGAGGTCCACGTACTGCCAGTCCTTTTTCACCGTCCAGTTGCCGTTGGCATCAGTCTTGGCCAAGACGGCGTAGTTCTTAGCCTTGACGTCGCTTTCCTTCACGTTGGTCTTAAGCATGTTTGCGAATGCGCTCCAACTGCTCAAGCCGATGGTTTTGATGTAGGCGTAGACCACAAAGCGGATTTCGACGTTCTTGGGCGAGCTGGATACACCCAGCGCTGTGCGCCCCTCTTCTGTGGTGAGAAGGTTGTAGGCGGCCGTCGGGCATACCCACAATCCCTTCATGTCGCCAGTGTTCAATAAGCCCAAGGCAGCTGAAAGGCTCACAGAAAAGTGCCTGCGCATGAAGAGCGCGCGGCAGAGGGTGCCGCTGTTGCAGACGAGCGCGCCCGAGCCGCTGCGGTATGTCCCGCACGCCGGGCGGAAGTAATCGTACGCTTCATCATCGGCAGTGAACGCGGTGGGGCATATGCCGCCGTAGAAGTTCTCGAACATCTCTTCGCTTATCTGCATGTTGGGGGTTATTTCCGTAGTGTCGGCAGACATGTAGCAGGTCACGTCGGTGTAGCCGTTCACGTCAGACAGCATGAAGGCGTTCAAACCCAACTTTTGGGCGGCAGTCTGGGCTCCCGGGATGTATGACACCTGGTTGATGGTCGTGAAATCGGCAACGTAGTCCTTGTCGTCGTCATCGTCGTCGTCATGGCATGCGGTGAATGAGAGGGCGCACGCCGCAGCCATTGCCATTGCAAGGTATTTCTTCATGGTTTGATGAATTGATATTTTTAGTCGTTTGCCGGTTTTTTACGTGTCAACGGGTAAATAGTTGCGTTTGCGCCATGTGCCGCCGCGGTCGTAAGTCTCCCCCGCCTTTGGGCTGCGAGTGTCTTTACCCTGGTATGTTTAATTTATTGATTCTTGGCTTTTTAGTTCTTTCTGCACTATGGTTTTGGCAAGTGCGCCGTTAGCTGTTCCCGCCGTCAAATGCCTATCGTTTTGACTAACGAATGCCATTTTAAAAATATTTAATTAGCAAACGCCCGTTTTGACGTGAATTATAACTATCGCACGTCTTTTTTGTCACAACATATCACTATATTTGCTGAAAAATAGTTCGTACGCAATCGGCGGCGGGCTTAGTTATTAGGCGATAAGCATCACTTCATAAAACATAGAATTAAGGTCTCGACAGAGGCCTCCATAGTTTTTATCATATCATGCGTCCAAAGAGAATCATTGAGATTATGCGCGAGGCCGCCACAGGCACGCAGGTCACGGTCATGGGCTGGGTCAGGACCCGCCGAGATAGCAAGCAAGTCAGTTTCGTCGCCATGAACGACGGCTCGACCGTAGCTAATCTTCAGATCGTCATAGACACTGCCAATGCTGACGAGGAGACCCTCAAGCGCATCACGACGGGCGCATGCCTCAGCGTGAAAGGCCAGCTCGTGGAAAGCCAGGGCAAGGGGCAGAGTGTAGAGGTACAGGCTCAGAGCATCGAGGTGCTCGGCGACTCCGACGCGACCTACCCGCTCCAGAAGAAAGGCCACACGTGGGAGTTCCTCCGCGACACGGCGCACCTGCGACCCCGCACCAACACCTTCGGAGCCGTCTTCCGCATCCGGAACCAAATGGCCTTCGCCATCCACAAGTTCTTTCATGACAAGGGGTTCGTCTACTTCCACACCCCGCTCATCACCAGCTCGGACTGTGAGGGCGCCGGACAGATGTTCCAAGTGACGACACTCGACCTGGAGAACCTGCCCAAAAATCAGGAGGGCAAGACCGACTACACGCAAGACTTCTTCGGCCGTCGCACAAGCCTCACCGTCTCCGGACAGCTTGAGGGCGAGCTCGCCGCGACGGCGCTCGGCGCCATTTACACCTTCGGACCCACATTCCGCGCCGAGAATTCCAACACTCCGCGACACCTCGCCGAGTTCTGGATGATTGAGCCTGAGATGGCTTTCTACGACATTAAGGACAACATGGACCTGGCTGAGGAGTTCATAAAGTTCTGCGTGCAGTGGGCGCTTGACAACTGCATGGACGACCTCGAGTTCCTCAACAAGATGATTGACAAGGAGCTCATCGAGCGCCTCAAGTTCGTCACGACACATGACTTCGTCCGACTGCCGTACACCGAGGGCATAAAGATCCTTGAAGATGCCGTGGCCAAGGGCCGCAAGTTCGAGTTCCCGGTCTTCTGGGGTGCCGACCTCGCTTCCGAGCACGAGCGTTATCTCGTCGAGGAGCATTTCAAGAAGCCTGTGATCCTCACTGACTACCCGAAGGAGATCAAAGCGTTCTACATGAAGCAGAACGAGGATGGAAAGACAGTCCGCGCCATGGATGTCCTCTTCCCGCGCATCGGCGAGATCATCGGCGGATCTGAGCGTGAGGCCGACTATGGCAAGCTCATGCAGCGCATCGAGGAGCTGAACATCCCGATGAAAGACATGTGGTGGTATCTTGACACGCGTAGGTACGGGTCTTGCCCCCACTCTGGTTTCGGCCTCGGCTTCGAGAGGCTCATCCTCTTCGTCACAGGCATGGCGAACATCAGGGACGTCATCCCGTTCCCGCGCACACCGGGGCGCGCCGAGTTCTAAGGCCCGCCTCGTCTCCCCCCAAAAATGAAAGAAACCAATAAGAGACACATCAGATGAAGATATTCTTTAACGACAGGCACATTAAGCTTGACGCCATGAGCTTCGCCACCGTCGGTTACCAGTCTGTGGAATTCTTCACGGACGTTGACCAGCTGAAGCTCTTTGTCGACAGGTTTGTGGCCGATGAGAATGTGCCGGACACTTGCATCCTTGCCGACAACGTGAGTGAACTCAAAAAGGCTTTCTTGTCTCTCTTCCCGCTCATTCATGCCGCTGGCGGGGTCATCCATGATGGCGACGACGAGTATCTCGTCATTGACCGCAAGGGCTACGCCGACCTGCCTAAAGGCAAGGCGGAGGCGGGAGAGGGCCCTGTGGAGACCGCCATGCGCGAGGTCATGGAGGAGACCGGGCTTAAGGGCGTCAACGTCATCGACCGAATTGGTGAGACGTATCACACTTACCTCCTTGACGGCAAGATTGTGCTCAAAGAAACCGTATGGTTCTCAATGTCCGTGCCGGGCAGGCCCAAACTGACGCCAGAGACTGCCGAGGGCATCACCAACGCAAGATGGGTGGGTCGAAAGCTTATGGGCGACGAGGCTAAGAAGACGTACAAGTCGCTAAGAGACCTGTTCATATCCGTCAGCCTGTAAGTAGTATACCCGGCCTCTTGAGGTTGATAACGTTAATGACACAAGGGGTGCCGCGTCAATTGTCAGGCGCGGCGCCCTTTTGCTTTTTCTATGTGGCCTGGCTAAGTGGCCTGGTTTAACGCAAATGGTATAAGCAATGGCAAACAAGACGGCGGTCGTCATTCTGAATTGGAATGGCAAGGAGCTGATGAGGCGGTATCTGCCTGCGGTGATTGAGAACAGTGAGGCCGCGGGCGGGGTTGACGTGGTGGTGGCGGACAATGCGTCTGCCGACGGAAGTTTGGATATGTTGCGACAGGAGTTTCCGCAGGTGACGGTCATCGCTCTCGACCAGAATTATGGCTTCGCCGAGGGCTATAACCGCGCCTTGCGACAGCTGCCGCACGAGTACGTGGTGCTGCTGAACTCCGACGTGGCTCCCGCCCCGGGATGGCTCGCCCCGCTGGTCGCGCTTCTCGATGGCGACGCGTCAGTCGGGGCTTGCGGGCCTAAGCTGCTCGACGACAAGGCGCATGAGATGTTCGAGTACGCGGGCGCCGCCGGCGGCTACATTGACAGGTTTGGCTACCCGTTCTGCCGCGGAAGGGTGCTCGACTGCGTTGAGGAAGACTCCGGACAATATGATTCCGACGCTGACGTCCTATGGGTCAGCGGCGCGGCTCTTATGCTACGCAGGGAGCTTTATTGCGCGGCGGGAGGCCTCGACTCTGATTTTTTTGCTCACATGGAGGAGATCGACCTCTGCTGGAGGCTGCGCAATATGGGTTTGCGCATTGTGGCGTGCTGCGGCAGTGGGGCAAAAGTTTACCATCTCGGCGGAGCCACGCTCAGCTCGGCCAACCCGCGCAAGGCGTACCTCAACTTTAGGAACAACCTGACCATGCTCGTCAAGAACTACAACGGCCGGATGTGGTGGGCGGTGGTCTTCTTCCGCCTTGTCTTAGACGGCGTGGCGGGAGCCAAGTACCTCCTGAGCGGGCAGGGGGCTTTCTGCGCGGCTATTGTCAGGGCGCATTGGAGCTTTTTCGGGACTCTCCGCCAGAGCCTTGCCAAGAGGGCGGTACTCAAGGCGGGGCGGGGACGTGAGCTCGTGCCCGAGGTCCGTCATTACAGCATGCTGTGGCGCTTTTTCGCCTTAGGGCGCAAGACGTTCAGCCGCATGGATGGCTGAGCCTCGGCCTTCGCGCCGCTATGCGAAGTGTGGCAGGATGAGTTTGCGGAAGTCGTCGGCGCAGGCGGCGTTTGAAGCCACCATCTCTCGCCCGAAGATATAGTCGTTTCCGCCCTTGAAGTCGGTCAGCACGCCCCCGGCCTCGGTGACAAGCAGGCAGCCGGCGGCCACGTCGTAGGGTTTCAAGTCATACTCGAAAAACGCCTCGTAGCGGCCGCACGCCACGTAGGCCATGTCGGTGGCTGCCGACCCCAGACGGCGCACACCGGCCGTCTCGCGCATGGTGTCGCGCAAGGCCGGCATATATTGCTCCATCCTGCTGAAATCGGAATAAGGGAAGCCCGTCGCCACGAGAGCAGAGTCCAGCCGAGTCTCCGACACTCTTATCGGTTCGCCATCCAGGCTGGCACCGCCGCCCAGGGTGGCCGCGAATAGTTCGTCGCGACTCATCTCGTATATCACACCCACTGTCACCACTCCGTCTTCCATAAGCGCCACGCTGATGGCGAATGGAGGTTGGGCGTGTATGAAGTTCGTCGTGCCGTCTATCGGGTCCACAATCCAGTCAAGATGCGCGCCGCGCCCGGTCCGCGTATTCTCCTCGGCTATGAAGCCCGCGGCCGGGACCACCTGCTCAAGCTCCGCCACCAGCATGCGCTCGCTCATCTTGTCCAGCTGGGTCACGAAGTCATGCCGGCCCTTAGACTCGATTGTTACACCTCCCGCCTGGCGCAGCCTCCATATGTGTCGCCCCACACGGCGCGCTATGTCTGACACCTCGCGGCATATGCGCCGCAGCTCTTTCTGTTCCATAATATCGTTTGATGTGTTACCTCTGCCATTCGTTTGGCGTTGCTTGGCGGGGTATAATAATGCCATGCGGGCATGACCCCGCGTAATGCGCTTTTTGCTATCTTTACCATGTGCGCCTCTTCGCACCTGCGCCTTGCGAGAGGACGGAGAAGCGACCCCCTAAAATAAAATGAAAAAAAGAAATGGAAGAGCAGCAGGATAAGAAAATTAACATCAACCTCACGCCAGACGTGGCGAATGGGACATATGCCAACCTCGCGGTCATTGCGCACTCGCAGTCGGAGTTTGTGCTCGACTTCATAAGCACATTGCCAGGCCAGAGGCCGACCGTCAAGTCGCGCATTATCATGACGCCGGGCAACGTGAAGCGTCTCCTTGCGGCTCTGGCGCAAAACGTCGAGAATTATGAGCGTCAGCACGGCCCCGTCCAAGACGGGCAGACGCAAGACATCTCTATACCGTTCGGTTTCAGCGGGAATAAGGGTGACGCCTAACCGAGGTCTATGATCCTGTCGGCCGCGTCAAGCGTCTCGCACAGGTGAGACACGATGATAACCGTCCGACCCTCGCTCCTGAGCTTGGCTATGTTCTTCTGCATGGTCAGCCTGGCGCGGGGGTCGAGTGCGCTCGCCGCCTCGTCAAATATCACAATCTCGGCGCGGGAGAAGTATATGCGGGCCTGCGCCAGCCGTTGCCACTCGCCGCGGCTGAACATCTCTGAGCCGGGAAACTCGTTGCCGAGTTCTGTGTCATACCCGTTCGGCAGGCTGCTTATCAGATTGTCAATGTCTGCCGCCGAGGCCGCTGCGCGAATCTTTCCCGTCTCCGCGCCCGTCCGAATGTCGCCGAAGTGTATGTTCTCTTTCGCCGTGGCGCAATACACTCTGAAGTCTTGAAACACGGCGCAAACGTTTCGGCTGAGCTCTTCGGGGCTGATGTCCGACACTGCCGTGCCGTCTATTGCCACGATGCCGGAGTCGGGGCGTAAGAGGCCGCATAACATCTTGACAATGGTTGACTTGCCCGTGCCGTTTCCGCCGCGTATGCCCACAACCTCGCCACGCCCGATGGTGAAAGACATGCCCCGCAGGGCGCGGCGGCCCGACCCGGGGTAGCTGAACGACACGTCGCGCACCTCTATGCGCTTGAAGTTCGCGGGGAATGGCGCCTTGCGCGACCTGCTCGCCCTGAGGTCGAGAAACTCGAAGAGCGAGCGAACATACAGGCCTTGGCTATGCAATGTTATCGAACGCCTCGACATGCTCCCGACGGCCGTCTCGGCGCGGCGTATGGCCATGAGATACATGGCCAGGGAGCCCACGCTGAGCCCCTCGCCGACGGCCATTACTATCACCACCACGAAAACGGTCATTACGGCCAACGTTGACAGTCCCGATGCCAGCACCTGCCGGATCATGCTGCGACGCTTCAGGCCTGTGCGCTCGCCCGCGGCTCGGCGGTGAATGTCGGCATATAGATCCCTAAACAGATCTGTGAGCCCGAACAGGCGGACCTCTGGCGCATAGCGCGGCTGCGTCAGCACATTATTATAGTAGCGCATCCGACGCTCGTCGGCCGACAGACGCTTGTACAGGCCATACGCCGTGCGGGTGTCCCACATGCGCACCGCCACCACGGGGGCCCCCGCCGCCATCACCACCAGAGGCAGCCACCATTTTACCTGGGTGAGCCATATGCTCATTGCGCAAAAAGTAAGTGACGACTCCACAAGGTTGATGGTCGAGAAGAATATGTTCACCGGCATCTGGGTGGAGCCCGATATCGCACGGAACGCCTCTGTCTGGAACTGAGGGCTCTGCATGGTCTGGTAGTCTACCTTGCTCATCTGCGAGTGTATCATGTCCGCCACGCGGCCTTTCAGCTTCTCGCCAAGCTCGCTGGTGCACCAGTCGCTTAACGCGCTCATGGCGTAAGAGGCGAACAATGCGACGCCAAACGCCGCGAGTGACGGCAGTAACGCCATGACGTCCACGCCGTCAGCCGCCGCGCTGACGCTTGCCAACGTGGCATCCACCATGCGCCCCATGGCCCACAGCATAACCAGGGGCAGCAGGGCGTTAAGCACGACGCTGACACCCGAGGCCGCTGCCCAGGTGGGCGACGACTTCCACACTATCCGAAGCGAGCGGATTATCACTCCTGAATTGCCCAATCCGACAATGAAAAATTATATGTTCAACGGCGGCCCGTCAAGCCTCTCAACGCCCTCATGACCAATATTGCGCACCGCGCCACGATCCCGTTCACTTTGTATGACAGGGGCGCGGCCGCCCTTAGTGCCATCCAATACAAGCCGCCGCGGTCCGGCACGCGCCTTCTCTTGTGCGTGAAGCGTCCCTCCACATGTGTCACGACCCCCAGCACCTGGTCTCTGCGCCACGGCGTGTCATCATGTTCCACCGAGTCTCCGCGCGTTATGAGCTTGTCGCCCTGCCGGCCTGTCTTGCGGTGTAATAAGAATTCGAACCCTGGCCCGCGGTCTATCACCAGCATGGAGCCGTCTCGCGGCTCCTCATCTTTGCCCATGGGGCGGAACGTCACCATCTCGCGGGGCCAAATGTACGGGAACATGCTGATGCCGTCGGCTTTTAGCCTTACGTTAAGACCCTTGCTGATGGCTTTCCGGCTCAGCTCGGTCACCACTTCGCTGTCCAACTTCTTGTCCGCTCTCGGCGCGCCTTGGGGCATTGTCTCTATGGTTACGCGCCCTTCAGGGCGTTGCGGACCACGCCGACGACCTCGGCGTCGGGCTTGAAGCCGAGAGTGAACGCGGGGATGCCGAGGCAACATCCGCTTATGTTCCCTATGAGGCGCAGGGCGTTGGCGGCATCGAAAGGCTGGCTTATCGAATTGCTCATGACCCTCGCGACGACGGTTGCGCCCTTTTTCCGTTCAATCCAGTTCTTGGGTGACTGGCTGATGAAGAACAAGCCCCCGAGAGCCACCGAGCGCGGCCGCTGGGCATACGCGCGCATGGGTATGGCGTAGGCTCTCGCGCCTCCATCAGCGCCGGGGCGCACCACAACCATGTCGTCGTTGACTATCGTGGCGCCCTCGCCCTCAAATATGTGGGCTATAGTGCTTTTGCCTGTGCCAGACACCGCCGTGAACAGCAGGCCTTTGCCGTCCTTGTCCTCCACTACCGACGAGTGGATCATAAATCCGCCCCGGAGCTGCATCATCCGAGACAAGTATATGTTCAAAAGCGGAAACGTAAACGGGCTAACCACGCCTTGCGTGTCCTTTATGTGACATATGGTCAGTTCTGCCCTGTTCCGGCTGTATCGCAAGCTCGCCCATTTTATGTTCTGCTCTTCGCCGCAATATTGGATAATCTCCTCTTCCCAGTCGGCACTTGTGGGCGAGCAGAGATACCATTCGGTTCTGCAATTGTCCTCGAATGCGTCCTTCTTTGCCGAGAACCTTACGTCGCGTATCTCAGGCGCTGGCGAGTTTTCAGCCAGCCTTACTGTCACGTCCACCCTGTCATCTCCTGCGGCAGACCCGGCCTCTGTCGCGAAACCTTTGAGTGGCGCGTCGGCGAAAGAGCATCCTTCCGCATTGAGCACGAAGTCAATGCCGGCTATCGTCGCCCTCAGCTGTTTTGTCCTCATAGCGTCCGTTTTTTTTTATAAGATGTTCGGTTCGTGACACGAGGTGTCGTCTGACGCCACCAGCGTGCCGCATGACACCATCTTGGCTATGAAGCTTCGCACGTCGTTCTCCACGGTCCGGCGATCCGCCACGGCGTACTTCTCCATTATGTCGTCCACTGCGCCGCCTATGTCGCGACCTTGCGTGAGGCTGTTCAATATGCAAGCCCCGGTGCCGTTCAGAGTGGTCAGCCTGCCCATGTCGGCCGTCGATGACGATATGGGCACAATTATTATCTCCTCGCCTATGTGTGATATGGCGAATCCATCAGACAGTCTGAACTTCTGCGTGGTCTTATACTCTGGCATGGGTGGTGGTTGGGTGTGATGTCCGATATGTAAAAAAATGGCTCTCGTGAGCCTAAATGACCGTGCGCGAGAATGGGGCCGCATCCATGTCGGCGAATATGCCTTTCTCGAACTTGCGGTATCCGGCCGAGGCCACCATGGCGGCGTTGTCTGTCGTGTATGAGAATTTGGGCACGAAGACGTCCCAGCCCCTGCTGGTGTGGAGCCTCTCGAAGGCGTCTCGCAGCCCGCTGTTGGCCGATACTCCGCCGGCCACGGCAACTGTCGTTATGCCGAGGTCTTTGGCGGCGCGGGTCAGGTTCTTCATGAGGATGTCTATCACCGTGGCTTGCAGCGAGGCGCAGAGGTCGGCCTTGTTCTTTTCAATGAAGTTTGGGTCTTTTTTCAGCTCGTCTCGCAGAGTGTAGAGAAACGACGTCTTCAGTCCGCTGAAGCTGTAGTCGTAGCCCGCTATGTGCGGCTTGGCGAATGTGAACGCCTTGGGGTCGCCCTCGTTGGCGAGCTTGTTTATGACAGGGCCGCCAGGGTAGCCGAGCCCCATCACCTTGGCGCACTTGTCGAACGCCTCGCCCGCCGCGTCGTCTATGGTCTGGCCTATGATTTCCATGTCCATATAGTCCTTCACGAGCAATATCTGGCTGTTGCCCCCCGAGACGAGAAGGCATAGGAACGGGAACTTGGGCCTCTCCTTCCCCTCCTCCACGATGAAGTGGGCCGAGACGTGGGCTTGCAGATGGTTGACCTCTATGATGGGCTTGCCGAGAGCCAAGGCGAAGCCTTTCGCGAACGAGACGCCCACGAGGAGCGAGCCCATGAGGCCGGGCCCGCGCGTGAAAGCCACCGCCGACAGGTCGTCGGCCGATATGCCTGCATCACCTAAAGCTTTGTCAACCACAGGGATAATGTTCTGCTCGTGAGCGCGTGAGGCCAGCTCGGGAACGACGCCGCCATATCGCAAATGGACGGCCTGGCTTGCTGTGACGTTTGACAGCACTTGGCCGTCAGAAAGGACTGCTGCCGACGTGTCATCGCACGACGACTCTATCCCCAATATAAGAGTAGACATTCTTTTCTCTTCGTTAAGCCGGCCGGCCGCTGTGTGCCGTTTTTTTCGCTACTTTTGCGTTTTGCGGGCCAGCCTCGCCTTGTTTAATGAGCAAATATATAAAAAAAATCGTTACGGCACTTTGGACAATCGTGCTCGTGGCTATGTTTCTCGTCCTCATAGCCTTCGGCGTCCTTTTGGTGCCGGCGGTGGGGCGTTTTGCTGCTCAAAAGGCTTCTGCGGCTCTGTCCGAGGCCGCCGGAGTCCCTGTGTCTATCGGGAGTTTGCGCTACGTGCCGTTCTCGACATTCGAGGTCAACGACGTCCTGGTGCAGGAGGCTGACTCCTCGCCAATGATACGCGTCTCCCGCGCCAAGGCTGAGGTGTCTTTATACTCGCTTCTCCGAGGTCGTCCGCGGCTAAGCCTTTTCGAGACCGAGAATGTCGATGTCTTCGTCCGCCGGCGTTCTGACGGCGGCCTGAACGTCGCCACGCTTGTGCCCGATGCCGGATCGCCGTCTCATGGCGGCGGGGCTTTTTTCTCTGTGGGCCTCATCAAGGCCAGGCAGTGCAATGTGCGCTATGAGCCCCGGGGGGGCGACGTGTTCGAGGTCCGTGACCTCGAGGTTGACGCTTCGGGGCTGCGTAAGACGCCGGGGGGGCTTGGCTTGTCTGTTTCCGATTTTTCTTTCTTTGCGCCGGACTATGGCGCGCGTTTCGCCTTTGGCGGACGTGTCTCGCTTTCGGGCGACACGGTTTCTGTTGGCGGAGCATATCTCTCTTTGGGCGGGTTTGCGGCAAAGGTGGACACCGCGGCGGCTGTTGTCGATTCCGCCGGTCTGCGAATGGCCAAAGTGGAGATTCCTAATGCGAGGGCTGCGGGCGGCATAGCCTCGCGCCTCTTGGGGCGCAATGTGCCACAGTGCTCGTTCTCCGTTAGTGCTCAGTTTTTCGGTTCCGACCTGTCTGTCAATTATTTGCGACTTTCTTTGGGCGAGGCCACCAATGTGTCGGCCAAGGGTGGCGCGCGTCTTTCGCGGCAGGGGGGGCGGATGCTGCTTGATCACTGTAATTTGACATTGTCGGGCTGGGTCAAGCCTTCTGATATCCAGAATCTTCTCTCTGACGGGGCCTCCTCTTCGCCTATTCCGTCACTGCCTTTTGAGGGCTCTGTGACGTCAACCGGCACAAATGCTTCGTTGGGGCTCAATGTCAATTCGGAATACGGGCGCATGAGCCTCTACGCCAATGCGGGCAGCGCGGACGGGTGGGCCAGTGTCGACGCCAATGTCCAGTTAAGTGGAGACTTGACGCCCTCGAAGCTGACTAACGGGGCTGTCGACAGGCTCGTGGCCCACTTCTCGTCAAGTGGCAGGGTTGCTTTGGGTGGCGGCTCCCGTGTCGGCCTGCGCTATGCCACAATGAGGGGCGGCGTTGACCGCGCCGACTTCCTTGGCCACTCTTTTGGGGGTGTGAGCTTTGATGGTGTCGCTGACGGCCAGGGCGTGAACTTCCGTCTCGGCGTTGATGACCCTCTGGCGCACGTGACTCTTTTCACCGAGGCCTTGTGGGACGGCGTCTCGCCCTATGTGGCCGTGACTGCCGAGGCCGACTCCGTCTCAGTGGGGGCTTTGGCCCCGAGCGTCTTCCCCGCCCGATCAGTGCTCGGCTTCAAGATGCGAGTAGAGACCATGGGGCTTGATTTGCGCTCGTCTCAGACCGACTTGCTCGTCTCGGCTCTCACGTTGCGTTCTGACACCAGCGAGGCGCAGGTCGATTATCTTTCGGCGTCGCTTGGTTCGGAGCCTGGCGGCGACCGCGTACTCCGAGTCCGGTCCGACGTGGCGGAGGCCGTAGCCAAAGGAAATTTTGACATAGCGGGGCTTGCGGCAGAGATGCGGAGCCAGGCCCACTCCGCTTTGCCCGCCCTTGTGAGCAGGCCTCGTTTGCACTCCGTCATGGGGTGGAGGCCTCGTGCGCAAAAGGCCGGTATAAACGCAAAAGTGTTTGGCGTTGACAATCTTTGCGCTATGCTTTGCCCGCAGTTCCATCTGCATGACACTCTGACGTTCAACGGTCAGGTGGACTCTGAAGGCTCCACGTCGTGGGCCGAGGTGAAGACCGGCTCGCTCGCATTTGCGGACTTCCGGCTTGACAGTGTCGGGGTGTCGGTCGTGAGCAATGCGGGCAAAGCCGATGTGGCCGTGCAGGTGTCGCGGCTCGGCGCCCCGTTGGTGGGCTCTCTGTCTGATGTGCGGCTCGATGTCGCGGCGGAGTCCGATTACCTCACCGCCGACTTGTCGTGGGGAGGAGCATCTCCGTCCGGCGGCGGCCTCCTTAATCTTGATGCCGCGGTGGAGACGGCACGTAAAGGTGGCCTGGTGTGGAATGTCGGCGTGGACAAGTCCGTGTTCCCCGCGGGAGACGCTGTCTGGCGTGTGGACTCTTGCCGCATCGCCATAGCCGACGACTATGTCGACGTGCGCAACCTTAATGCGTATTCCGGCATCCATTCCGTATGGGCCTCGGGACGCGCATCCGCCAGTGTTGACGACACGCTTCGCCTGCGTCTCGACAATGTCGTGCTTGAGGATGTTCTGAAGACCGACGCGAACTCCAAATACTCTTTTGAGGGCGACTTGTCGCTGTCGGCCGAGGCCTGCGGGATGCTTGGCGAGCCGAGTTTTGATGTGCGAGCCGACGTGAGCCGTCTCAAGGTTAACGGTGACAATTTGGAACGTCTTGATGTGCGCGCCTCGCGCGCCGCCGGGTCCGACTCGCTAAGGCTCGGGCTCGCGATTGTAACTTCGGGAGCCCCTCGCGCGGTCGCTGACGGTGCCTATTGCTTCAGCACGGATCGCCTCGACCTGCCCTTTAAAATTGACAGTCTCTCGACGGGCTTCCTCAATTTCTATCTCGACAATTGCATTGACCAGTGGAAAGGCTCAACCTCCGGCTCGCTGTCGCTCCACGGCCCGCTGGCTGACATCGCTCTTGACGCCAACCTTAAGATGAATGACGACAACTTTTTCAGAGTCAAGCAGACCGACGTCACTTATCATATTGACAACAACGATTCGCTCACCCTCTCGCCGTCGTCAATGGACTTTCACGACATCAGGTTTACTGACCGTAATGGACGCCACGGCATCTTCAGCGGATTCATAAAGCACCGGATGTTCTCCCACCTCGACTTGGGGCTCGACTTCCTGGTGGACGACATGGTTCTCCTGCAGACGGACTCGGAAGAGAGCCCCACCTACTATGGCGACATATATGGCTCGGGGCGGATGAGTATCACGGGCCCTACAAGTAATGTTGACATCCTTATCAATGCCAAGACGGGCAAAAACAGCACTTTCACAGTCGCGCCAAACGCAAAGTCGGACCTCAGCAACGCCGACTTCATAGTCTTCGACTCCGATGAGGCTAAGGCCTCGAAACTCGCTGACATTCTTGGCACCGGCACCTCTGCCACGCTTAAGCTCCACGTCACGCCAGATGCCAAACTGTCAGTGGTCATTGACCCTAAGACGGGAAATCAGCTCACGGGGACGGGAGCCGGGGATCTCACTGTCGAGGTCGGACGCACCGGAGCTCTCGACATGCACGGAAACTATGTCATCGACGCCGGAACGTACAATTTCTCCTTCAGCGTCTTCGACAAGCAGTTCACCATAGACAACGGAAGCTCCATCTACTGGGACGGCGGCCCGTATGACGCCACGGTCAACATAGCCGCCACTTATCTCGTCAAGGCCTCCATCTACAGCCTCGTCAGCGGAACTTCTTATGACAACAACGCCGACCTCAAGCGCCGCGTGCCGGTCAAGTGCAAGATTTTCCTCACAGGCCGTCTCACGCAGCCCGACATCCGGTTCGGCATCGAGATCCCATCCTCGCAGAATTTCAACCAGTACGCTTTCGACCAGTACGTCAACACTCAGGAGGAGGTGAGCCGCCAGGTTTTCGCCCTGCTCACGTCTGGCCAGTTCTACGCCCTTCAGGACGCCAACCAACAGTCGGGCCAGAGCCAGTCTTACCTTGGCATGACAGCCTCGGAACTGCTCAGCAACAAGCTCAGCAGCATCTTCTCGAAGAACGACCGCAACATAGGCATAGGGGTGAACTACAGGCCCGGCGACGAGGTGGCTAACGAGGAGTATGAGGTCGCCATATCCACACAGGCCTTTGACAACAAGGTTCTGCTCAGCGGCAACATCGGCTACGGCCGCGACGCGACAGGGGCGTCGTCCGACGACGGCACGCTCATCGGCGACTTCGACGTGGAGGTCAAGCTGAACCAGAGGGGAAACATAAGGGCTAAGGCTTATACGCACTCCAATAATGACGTCATTTATGAGACCTCGCCTACCACTCAGGGCGTGGGTATCTCTTTTCAAGAGGAGTTCGACTCTTTCCGCGAGCTCTTCAGGGCTTATTGGAGGCGGATCTTCCACCGGTCTGAGCGCCGCCATGCCGAGGATGCCGCCGCACCGGCAACAGACGAGTCTGCTGAGAAAACCGACTCCATACGTTTTGCGCCGACTCGAAAAGAGTAAAGCCTGTCTGACAAAAATGCGTCATCGGTCGCGGCAGTCTGACACAACGCGCCGAATCGTCTGCCAAAATGTCCCAATCGCTCGTTTGGCACAGATAGTGCAATAAGCCAAGGCGGCTTGCCGCCCGAGGCGGCGAGTCAATCTAACACGGATAACAAAGTAAAAAAATACAACAATGGCAGAACTGAAAGGTAAAGTGCTGGCCGGCAAAGTGCTGGTTAAGCCCGTTCCCGCCGAGACGAAGACTTCGAGCGGCATCATAATCCCCGACTCGGCAAAAGAGAAGCCCCTCAAGGGCACTGTGGTCCTTGTCGGCGCGGCTAAGAAAGACGAGGCTGTCGAGGTGAAGGTTGGCGACACCGTACTCTACGGCAAGTACTCCGGCACGGAGCTCCAAATCGACGGCGAGGATTACCTGCTCATCAACCAGTCCGACGTCCTCTACGTGGCCTAACCACGGCCGAAGGTCTCGACTGCTATCTGTCGCAGTGTCATAGCCATGCGGCAATTCTGTTAATTACTTATTTTTTTAAGAAAAGAACATTATGGCAAAGTCCATTAAATTCAATACCGAGGCGCGCGAGCTCCTCAAAAAAGGTGTCGACGAGCTTGCCGACGCCGTCAAGGTAACCCTCGGCCCCAAGGGTCGCAATGTCGTGATCGAGCGCAAGTTCGGTGCGCCCCACATTACTAAGGACGGCGTCTCCGTGGCCAAGGAGGTCGAACTCTCCGACCCTTACGCCAACCTCGGCGCGCAGATGGTCAAGGAGGTCGCCTCCAAGACGGGCGACGACGCTGGCGACGGCACGACAACCGCGACCGTACTTGCGCAGGCCATCGTGAACACCGGCATCAAGAACGTCACCGCCGGCGCCAACCCCATGGATCTCAAGAGGGGCATCGACAAGGCAGTGGCCAAGGTCGTAGAGAGCATCAAGGCTCAGGCTCAGGAGATCGACAACTCCAACGAGAAGATCGAGCAGGTCGCTACAATCTCCGCCAATAACGACAACGAGATTGGCAAGCTCATTGCCGAGGCCATGAAGAAGGTCGGCAAAGAGGGTGTCATCACCGTCGAGGAGGCCAAGGGCACCGAGACCCATGTCGATGTCGTCGAGGGCATGCAGTTCGATCGTGGCTACATCTCTCCTTACTTCGTCACCGACACCGAGAAGATGTCCGCCAACCTCGATTCGCCTTTCATCCTTATATATGACAAGAAGATCTCCACTATGAAGGATCTTCTGCCTATTCTCGAGAAGGCCGCCCAGACGGGTCGCCCCCTCCTCATCATAGCTGAGGATGTCGACGGCGAGGCTCTCGCAACTCTCGTCGTCAACCGACTCCGCGGTTCCCTCAAGGTCGCTGCCGTCAAGGCTCCCGGCTTTGGCGACCGACGCAAGGAAATGCTTCAGGATATCGCAGTCCTCACCGGTGGCACCGTCATCAGCGAGGAGACCGGCCTCAAGCTCGAGAACGCTGAGCTCGAGATGCTTGGCAAGGCTGAGAAGGTGGCCATCACAAAAGACAACACCACCATCGTCAACGGCCTTGGCGACAAGGAGGCCATCAAGGAGCGTGCAGCCCAGATCAAGGCTCAGATTGCCAACACCAAGAGCGACTATGACCGCGAGAAGCTCCAGGAGAGGCTCGCCAAGCTCGCCGGCGGCGTGGCAGTGCTCTACGTCGGCGCCGCTACTGAGGTCGAGATGAAGGAGAAGAAGGATCGTGTCGACGATGCTCTCTGCGCTACCCGCGCGGCAGTCGAGGAGGGTATAGTCCCGGGCGGCGGCGTCACCTACATCCGTGCCACACAGGCGCTCGAAGGCCTCAAGGGTGCTAATGACGACGAGACCACCGGCATCGACATCGTGCGTCGCGCCATTGAGGAGCCTCTCCGTCAGATCGTCTTCAACGGAGGCAAAGAGGGCGCAGTCATCGTCCAGAAGATCAAAGAGGGCAAGGGCGACTACGGCTACAACGCTCGCACCGACACTTTCGAGAACCTTCTCGAGGCTGGCGTCATCGACCCGGCCAAGGTGACACGCGTGGCTCTCGAGAACGCCGCCTCAATTGCTGGCATGTTCCTCACCACCGAGTGCATCATTGTCGAGGAGAAGGAGAACAAGCCCGAAATGCCTGCCGCAGCCCCTGGCATGGGCGGCATGGGTGGCATGATGTAATCTCTCACGCCTCTTAATCCGAAGCTTATTAGCAATTAGCATACGGTTGTCCCGCCCGGGTGATTTTCGCCCGGGCGGGACTTTTTTCTTATGTTTCGCGCAGATAATGAAGCGTGATGACGCTCCACGATGGGCGTATGTGCCTCCTATAGATATTCTTACGCGTCTATGCCACTTCCCGGGTTGCAATTCTTCACAAAAAAAAATGTCATACGGCGTTGCTGATAAGCATAAAATGGCTACCTTTGC